>JAFDWM010000291.1 GCA_018268455.1 Actinomycetota bacterium
CGTCAGGACGACATGGCATCCCGGCGCGGCAGCACCCAGCCGGCGCGCGGGAAGTGACACGTGTACCCGTCGGGGTAGCGGATCAGGTAGTCCTGGTGCTCGGGCTCCGCCTCCCAGAACGGCCCGGACGGCTCGATCGTGGTGACGGCGCTGCCCGGCCAGAGGCCGGAGGCATCCACGTCGGCGATCGTGTCCCGCGCGACGTCGGCCTGCTGGGTGCTGAGCGGGAAGATCGCCGAGCGGTAGCTCGTGCCGATGTCGTTGCCCTGACGGTTGAGCGTGGACGGATCGTGGATCTGGAAGAAGAACGCGAGGATGTCGCGATAGGTCGTCTGCGACGGATCGAAGACGATCTCGACCGCCTCGGCGTGGCCAGGGTGGTTTCGATAGGTCGCGTGATCGTTGCTGCCGCCGGTGTATCCGACGCGCGTGCCCAGCACTCCGGGCTGTCGGCGGATCAGATCCTCCATCCCCCAGAAGCACCCGCCCGCGAGGACGGCGGTCTCGGCACCCGGCGTGCGGGTGATCTCTCCGGTGTCGGCGGTTCCGCTGGTCATGATGCTCTCTCCTCGGTGTGCGATGCGATGTCGGTGCTGAACGGGCGACCGTCCTCACCGTATCCCCGTCCTCGATGTCGAAGGCCGGCGACAAGAGAGGACAACGACGGTCGCACGGATTTTGGTCCCGCCGGCCTGTGAGCGCGCTGTGACTTCTGCACACCCCGGAGAAGAGGACGGCCCGGATCCGCGAAGACGGGATCCGGGCCGTCGAGGCATGCGCGACTACAGCATCGACTTCGGGTGCCAGACCGTCTTCACCTCGGTGAACGCCGCGATGCGCTGCGGCGAGGCCACGACCTCGCCGGGCGCGAGCACACGTTTGAGGGTGTCGGCGGCGGCGATCTGCAGGTCGACCCAGTCCAGCGCGCCGGCCCCGGCGAGGTCGAGGGCGTTCACGTCGGCATGGGCGGCGAGCCACGGCGCGATCTCGGCCGCGGATCCGGTGAGGATGTTGACGACGCCGCCCGGCACGTCGCTGGTGGCGAGCACCTCGGCGAGGCTGATCGCCGACAGCGGGTGCTGCTCGCTGGCCACCACGACCACGGCGTTGCCCGCCACGAGCGCCGGCGCGAGCACCGAGACGAGACCGAGCAGCGCGTTCTCCTGCGGAGCGACGATCGCGACGACGCCGGTGGGCTCCGGCGCCGAGATGTTGAAGTATGCGCCGGCGACCGGGTTGAGGTTGCCCGCGACCTGCGCGTACTTGTCGCACCAGCCCGCGTACCAGACCCAGAGGTCGATCGCCTCGTCGACCTGAACGCCCGCGGCTGCCGCCGTGCCTCCCTGCTGCGCGACGATCTCGTCGACGAACTGCGCACGACGTCCCTCGAGCACTTCGGCGATCCGGTACAGCACCTGCCCGCGGTTGTACGCCGTCGCTCCCGACCAGCCCTTCACGGCGGCGCGCGCCGCGACGACCGCGTCGCGGGCGTCCTTGCGCGAGGCCTTGGCGGCGTTGGTGAGGAACGCGCCCCGGGGCGTGGTCACCTCGTAGGTGCGCCCGGACTCGCTGCGCGGGAACGCCCCGCCGATCGCCAGCTTGTAGGTCTTCGGAACGGTCAGACGCGCGCTCATGCGGTCGCTCCCTTCGTGGGTGCCTTCGCCTCGACGGCCCGGGCACTCGCGCCGGAGCGCAGATACGCGGTGAGGCCCTGCTTGCCGCCCTCGCGGCCGTAGCCCGACTCCTTGTAGCCGCCGAACGGGCTGGAGGGGTCGAAGCGGTTGAACGTGTTCGCCCACACCACACCGGCGCGGAGCCGGTCGGCGACGGCGAGGATCCGGGATCCCTTGTCGCTCCAGACGCCCGCGGACAGGCCGTACGGGGTGTTGTTCGCCTTGGCGATCGCCTCGGCCGGCGTGCGGAAGGTCAGCACCGACAGGACCGGTCCGAACACCTCCTCCCGGGCGATGCGATGGGAGGCCTCGACGCCGGTGAAGATGGTCGGCGCGAACCAGAAGCCCTTCTCCGGGATGGCGCAGTCGGCCGTCCAGCGCTGGGCGCCCTCGTCCTCGCCGACCTTGCTGAGGTCGCGGATGCGCGCGAGCTGCTCGGCCGAGTTGATCGCGCCGATGTCGGTGTTCTTGTCGAGCGGATCCCCGAGACGCAGCGTCGACAGGCGGCTCTTCAGCCGGTCGATGACCTCGTCGTGGATCGACTCCTGCACGAGCAGGCGACTGCCTGCGCAGCACACATGACCCTGGTTGAAGAAGATGCCGTTCACGATGCCCTCGACGGCCTGGTCGATCGGGGCGTCGTCGAAGACGATGTTCGCCGCCTTGCCGCCGAGTTCGAGGGTGAGTGCCTTGCCGGTGCCGGCGACGGTGCGGGCGATCTCGCGACCGACCGCGGTGGAGCCGGTGAAGGCGACCTTGTCCACGTCGGGATGGCGCACGAGCGCGGCTCCGGTCGCTCCTGCGCCCGTGACGATGTTCACGACGCCGGCCGGCAGATCGGCCTGCTGCAGGATCTCCGCGAAGAGGAGCGCGGTGAGCGAGGTCGTCTCGGCCGGCTTGAGCACCACCGTGTTGCCGGCCGCGAGGGCGGGCGCGACCTTCCACGCGAGCATGAGCAGCGGGAAGTTCCACGGGATGACCTGCCCGGCGACGCCATGCGCCTGCGGGTTCGGCCCGGCGCCCGCGTACTCGAGCTTGTCGGCCCAGCCCGCGTAGTAGAAGAACCACGAGGCGACGAGCGGCACATCGACGTCGCGCGACTCCTTGATCGGCTTGCCGTTGTCGAGGCTCTCCGCCACGGCGAGCTCGCGGGCACGCTCCTGCACGAGGCGCGCGATGCGGAACAGGTACTTGCCGCGATCGCGGCCGCTCATCTTCGACCACACCTTCGTGTAGGCGCGACGGGCGGCGGCGACGGCGAGGTCCACATCCTCGTCGGACGCGTGCGCGATCGACGCGATCCGCGCCTCGTCGGCGGGCGAGATCGTGTCGAAAGAGCCGCCGCGACCCTCGACGAACTCGCCGTCGATGAACAGGCCGTATTCGTCCTTCAGGGCGAGGATGCTCCGCGACTCGGGCGCGGGCGCGTATTCCAGGAATCCCATGCGTGATCCTCCGTCAGTCGATCGTGACGTAGTCAGGGCCGGAGTAATGGCCGGTGGTCAGCTTCTGCCGCTGCAGCAGAACGTCGTTGAGCAGGCTCGACGCGCCGAACCGGAACAGATGCGGCTGCAGCCACTCCTCGCCCACGGTCTCGGCCACGTGCACCAGATACTTCACCGCGTCCTTGGACGAGCGGATCCCGCCCGCGGGCTTGACGCCGATCTTCTCGCCACTGAGCCGATGCCAGTCGCGCACCGCCTCGAGCATCAGCAGCGTGACCGGCAGCGTGGCCGCCGGCGACACCTTGCCCGTCGACGTCTTGATGAAGTCGCCGCCGGCGAGGATCCCCAGCCAGGAGGCGCGGCGGATGTTGTCGTAGGTGTTGAGCTCGCCGGTCTCGAGGATGATCTTCAGCGACGCGGACGTGCCGTCCTCACGACGGCACGCCTCCTTCACCGCGACGATCTGATCGAACACCTGGCCGTAGCGTCCGGCGAGGAATGCGCCGCGGTCGATGACCATGTCGATCTCATCGGCGCCCGCCTCGACGGCGTCGCGGGTGTCCGCGAGTTTGACGGCCAGCGATGCGCGACCGCTCGGGAACGCCGTGGCGACCGCGGCGACCGAGATCTTGCCCTCGTCGGGATCCCCGTGCCGCGCACCGAGCGCCTCGACCGCGTGCGGCACCATGTCGCCGTAGACGCAGACCGCCGCCACCTGGGGGCAGGTCGGATCCGACGCATCCGGCAGCTTCGCCTTGGAGACCAGCGACCGCACCTTGCCCGGGGTGTCCGCACCCTCGAGGGTGGTGAGATCGATGAGCCGGATGATGGTGTCCAGCGCCCAGGCCTTGGACGTGGTCTTGATGGAGCGGGTGCTGAGCGCGGCGGAGCGCTGCTCCAGCCCGACGGCATCGACGCCGGGCAGCCCGTGCAGGAAACGACGCAGCGTGAGGTCGTCGGGTTCGCCGCCGAGCACCTCCAGCGCCGTGCGTCGTGCGATTTCTGTCGTCGTCACTGGTCCTCCAGAAGGGATCGGGCGGTCTCCTCGTCGGTGACCACCATCGTGCACAGGTTCGCAGAGATCACGGTGCGGGCGATGTCGTGCTTCGCCTCGCCCGCCGTGACGAAGATGGCCGTGCGCGCCTCATGCAGCCGATCGAGGCCCAGGCCGACCGTGCGGGCGTCGAGCTCCGGATCCACGATGTTGCCGTCGGCGTCGATGTAGCGGCCGAGCAGGTCGCCGACGGCGCCACGGCGGGTGAGCTCGTCGATGTCGCTGACCGTCAGATAGCCGTTCTCGACGTGCGCGGATCCGGCGTCGCACGCTCCCGCTGTGAACAGGTACGCGTCGGCCTGGGCCGCCTGCGCGAGAACGCCCGCCACGGTGCGGTCGCGCTCGATGGCCTGCTTCGTCTCCAGCCGCTCGAGGATCGCCGGGCTGGGCAGCAGCGCGACGTGACCGGACGCGCGCTGCGCCAGCGTCGCCGCCAGCGTCGCCGCACCGCCGGGACGCCGGTTGACGCTCACACCGCCGTTCATCTGCACGACCGTCACGCCACGCGCCCAGCCGTCGGTCATGCGATCGGCGACGGCCGTGAGCGTGCGACCCCAGCTGACGGCGAGTGTCTTGGGTACCGGCCGCAGCGCGGTGAGGTGATCGGCCGCACCCTGCGCGACCCGGGCGAGGGTCTCCGCGTCGTTGGATCCGTTGGGCACCACCACCGCGTCGGCGAGCCCGAACCGCTCGCGCAGCTCGCGCTCGACACCGAGCTTGCGGGCCCGTGGGTGCACGATCTCGATCCGCACGATGCCGTCGATCCGGGCCTGCTGCAGCAGCCGCCCGACCTTCCAGCGTGAGATGCCGAGCAGTCCGCCGATCTCGTCCTGCGTCTTGTCCTCGTCGTAGTAGAGCTCGGCGACGCGGACCGCGAGCAGCTCGTCATCGTCGGCGTCGAGGCGGGGCATGCTCCGAGCGTATCGCTCGCCACGCGCACGCGCACCGACATGCTCATATGAGCAGACTCTTCCGCGCACTCGCGCAACCGCGGCGGGACACCCCGCATCCCCTCCGCGCGTACGCACGAGGGGCGGCCCGGATCGGATCCGGACCGCCCCTCGATGCCTCAGCGGGTCAGCTCAGCGCCTGGCGCTTGCGGCTCGTGAGCACCTGGTCGACGATGCCGTACTCCTTCGCCTGCTCGGCGGAGAGGATGTTGTCGCGGTCGATGTCGCGGTTGACCTTCTCCACCGGCTGCCCGGTGTGGCGGGCCATCGTCTCCTCGAGCCAGGTGCGCATGCGGAGGATCTCCGCAGCCTGGATCTCGATGTCGGACGCCTGCCCCTGGCCGGCCTCGCCCATCGCGGGCTGGTGCATCAGCACGCGGGCGTTGGGCAGGGCGAGGCGCTTGCCGGGTGCACCTGCGGCGAGCAGCACCGAGGCGGCCGAGGCGGCCTGGCCGAGCACGACGGTCTGGATCTGCGGCGCGACGTACTGCATCGTGTCGTAGATCGCCGTCATCGCGGTGAAGGATCCGCCGGGCGAGTTGATGTACATCGTGATGTCGCGCTCGGAGTCCTGGCTCTCCAGGACGAGCAGCTGCGCCATCACGTCATCGGCGGACGCGTCATCGACCTGCACGCCGAGGAAGATCACGCGGTCTTCGAACAGCTTGTTGTACGGGTCCTGGCGCTTGAAGCCGTAGGCGGTGCGCTCCTCGAACTGCGGGAGGACGTAGCGGCTCGAGGGCAGGGTGCCGGCGGACCGGAACGTGGGTGTGTACATGGGTGTCCTCTCCAGCCTTACTTGTCCGCGCCCGTGCCGCCGCCGCCGTGCACGTCACTGGCGTGCTCGCGCATGTGGTCGACGAAGCCGTACTCGAGGGCCTCGGTGGCGGTGAACCAGCGGTCGCGGTCGCCGTCCTCGTTGATCTGCTCGACCGTCTTGCCGGTCTGCGACGCCGTGATCTCGGCGAGGCGCTGCTTCATCGACAGGATGAGCTGCGCCTGCGTCTGGATGTCGCTCGCCGTGCCGCCGAAGCCGCCGTGCGGCTGGTGCAGCAGCACGCGCGCGTTCGGGGTGATGTAGCGCTTGCCCTTGGTGCCGCTGGTCAGCAGCAGCTGCCCCATCGACGCGGCCATTCCGATGCCGACGGTGACGATGTCGTTCGGCACGAACTGCATCGTGTCGTAGATCGCCATGCCTGCCGTGATGGATCCGCCGGGCGAATTGATGTAGAGGTAGATGTCCTTCTCGGGGTCTTCTGCGGCGAGAAGGAGGATCTTGGCGCAGATCTCGTTGGCGTTCTCGTCCCGCACCTCGGATCCCAGCCAGATGATTCGATCCTTGAGCAGCCTGTCGAAGACGCTCGTCGCGACCAGGGGTTCAGCCATTTCCGCTCCTGTTTCCGTGTTCGGTGATACCGAATCTACCGGCGCGGATTGCGCGCCCCGCCCGTGTTCGCCGTCGGCAGACGCGGTGTCCGCTCCGATGCGGATCCGGTACCGTCCGCCGCGGATCCTGCCGGCGCGCTCAGCGCCCCTGCACGAGCTCGGCAGCGTAGCCGCGCACCGACCGGGTGTAGAGCGTGAGATGCGGGGCGAGCACCGTCAGCGCGACGGACAGCGCCCGCCGCTCCTCGCCGGACGAGGCGAGCGCGAGCGCGTAGAAGGCGGCCGCCTCATCGTGCAGCGTGCCGTTCTCGGTCGCCGCGTACTCGTCGGCGAGCAGCGCCAGCGACTCCTCGGTCCTGCCGAGATTGCGGAGCGTGCTCGCGAGCTGGATCACCGCCCTGGTGCGCCGCCGCGGATCCAGCCCGGCGGCGAGTGCCGCCCGGTACAACGGCTCCGCGGCGAGCTCGTCCCCCGCGCTGTCGCGCGCTCCGGCGCGTTCGAACAGCGCGACGGGGTGCGCGGTGCCGAGCTCGCCGGCGAGCACGTCGATCGCATCGATGCGGTCGCGGTCGCTCAGCGTCCGGTTCTGCCAGACGGCGTCGACGCGCGTCTGCCAGTCGGCGAACGCCGTCGAATCGATCTCGATCATGACTGCTCCCTGTTCTGCTCCTGCACGGTGCGCTGGCGCGGCGTGGATCCGTCCGCGCCACGATACGGCGGAGACGACGAAGGGCGGATGATCACGATCATCCGCCCTTCGATGGCGCGGGCCTTACTCGGCCGCGTTCGCCTCAGCCTTCTTGGCGGCGGGCTTGCGCGCCGGCTTCTTCGCGGCAGGCTTCTCCTCGGCCTCGGCGGCCGCATCGTCAGCCGCGGCCTTCTTGGCCGGCGCCTTGCGGGCGGCGGGCTTCTTGGCCGGCTTCTCCTCGGCAGCAGCCTCGACCTCTGCGGTCTCCTCGGCGGCGTCCTCGTCCTCGGTGGCCACGAAACCGGTCAGGTCGACCGCCTTGCCGTTGCTGTCCACGACCGTGACCTTGCCGAGCGCGACGGCGAGCGCCTTGTTGCGGGCGACCTCGCCGACGAGTGCCGGGAGCTGGTTCGAGGACTGCAGCGCCTCGACGAACTCCTGCGGGGCCATGCCGTACTGCGCAGCGGACTGGATCAGGTACTGGCTGAGCTCCTCCTGCGAGACCTCGACCTTGGCGTCCTCGGCGATCGCGTCGAGAAGGACCTGGGTCTGGAACTGCTTGGTGCTCGCCTCGGTGACCTCGGCGCGGTGCTCGTCGTCCTCCAGGCGTCCCTCACCCTCGAGGTGGTTGTGCACCTCGTCCTCGATGAGCTGCGGCGGCACGGGGATCTCGATCTGCTCGAGCAGCGTCTCGACGAGCTTGTCGCGGGCCGAGGTGGCCTGCGTGAACACGCCCTGCTGCGCGACCGACTCGCGCAGGCTGTCGCGCAGCTCGCCGATGGTGTCGAACTCGCTCGCGATCTGCGCGAAGTCGTCGTCGGCCTTGGGGAGCTCGCGCTCCTTGACGGCCTTGACCGTCACGGAGACCTCGGCGTCCTCGCCGGCGTGGTCTCCGCCGACCAGGGCGGAGCGGAAGGTGGTGTCCTCACCGGCGGTGAGCGAGTCGATGGCGTCGTCGATGCCCTCGAGCAGCTCGCCCGAGCCGACCTCGTAGGACACGCCCTCCGCACGATCGATCTCGGTGCCGTCGATCTGCGCGACCAGGTCGAGCTCGACGAAGTCGCCGCTCTTGACGGGACGGTCCACCGGCACGAGCGTGCCGAAGCGGGCGCGCAGGCGGTCGAGCTCGGCGTCCAGCGCCGCGTCGTCGGCCTCGATCGCGTCGACGGTCAGCGTGATGCCGTCGAGCGCAGGCACCTCGATCTCGGGACGGACGTCGACCTCGACCTCGACCTTGAGGTCGCCGGAGAAGTCCTTCTCGCTCGGCCACTCGACGACCTCGGCCGACGGACGGCCGACGACGCGGAGGTTGTGCTCGAGGGTCGCCTGGCGGAAGAAGGTGTCCAGGCCCTCGTTGACGGCGTGCTCGATGACCGCACCGCGACCGACACGCTGGTCGATGATCGGCGCGGGCACCTTGCCCTTGCGGAAGCCGGGGATCTGCACGTCCTGCGCGATGTGCTCGTAGGCGTGCGCGATGCTGGGCTTGAGGTCCTCGGGGGTGACCGTGATGTGCAGCTTGACCCGGGTCGGGGCAAGCTTCTCGACGGTGCTGTTCGCCATGCTGGTGTGTTCTCCTTGTGAATGTCCCGCGCGGAGATCCACGCGAGTGCGACGTGTATGAACGTCGGGGCGACAGGATTTGAACCTGCGACCTCCCGCTCCCAAAGCGGGCGCTCTACCAAGCTGAGCTACGCCCCGGATAGGACCCGCGCGCGCGGGAACGGCCTCCACGAGTCTAACGGAACGGAGCACCCCTGTCCGTCAGGTATGCTCATTGAGGTCCGGACGCCGCCTGAGCGCATGAGTCCGAGAGGAACAAATGAAAATCGCGGGGATGTAGCTTAATGGTAAAGCCTTAGTCTTCCAAACTAATGACGCGGGTTCGATTCCCGTCATCCCCTCCGCTCAGAAGGGCCTCGCCGCCGGCGAGGCCCTTCTCGTGTTGCGGGATCCGTTCCCCGCGTGCGTCCGCACGCACGTGGGATCGGTCCGGTCCACCTGCAGACGTGCAGACGACGAGAGCCCCTGCCGAAGCAAGGGCTCTCGTGATGCGATCGTGGCGACCGGTCAGGACTGGCCGCGGCGCTCGCGCAGCTGCGTGAGCGCGTCGTCGAGCAGCTGCTCGGCCTCTTCGTCGGTGCGACGCTCCTTCACGTAGGCGAGGTGCGTCTTGTAGGGCTCCGCCTTCGCGATCTCCGGCGGATTCTCCTTGTCGCGCCCGGCCGGAAGGCCGGAGTGCGGGTGGTCGATGATGTCCGGGATCTCCTCTTCGGGCAATCCCGCAGCGAAGTAGCGCACGGTCTCGTTGCCGAGGCCGTCCCAGTACGAGACGGCGATGCGATCGGCGTGGTAGCCGTGGTCCTGCTCGCCCATCGGCCCCGAGCCGACGCGGGTGCCGCGGATCGCGTTTCCTCCGGTGGCCATCAGATCGCCTCGAACTTCGTGATCAGACCGAGGCCCACCACCGCCACGAACCAGACGAGCGCGAGCACCACGGTGAAGCGGTTGAGGTTGCGCTCCGCGAGGCCGCTGGAGCCCACGGCCGACGTCATGCCGCCGCCGAACATGTCGGACAGCCCGCCGCCGCGCCCCTTGTGGAGCAGGATCAGAAGGGTGAGCAGGACGCTGGTGATGCCCAGCAGAACCTGCAGGATGAACTGGAGAATATCCACGGATCGGCCTTTCGCTCGGGCCCGCGCAGTCGGTCGGGATCCCGGGTAACGGTCAATTATACGTCGAGACGTCCCCGCCCTTTCGGGCGGGGACGCGTGTCACACTCCTACGTGCTTCTGATAGCGCACGATCGCGGCGAACTCGTCGACCACGAGACTGGCACCGCCGACGAGCGCCCCGTCCACATCGGGCTCGCGCATGAACCCGGCGATGTTCGCCGACTTCACCGATCCCCCGTAGAGGATCCGGGTGCGTGCGGCCGCCTCGTCTCCGAGCACCTTCGCGATCACGCCGCGCAGCACGGCGCAGACGTCCTGCGCCTGCCGCGGGGTGGCCGCCTGGCCCGAGCCGATCGCCCAGACCGGCTCATACGCGACGACGATGTCCGCCTTCGCGTCCAGGCCCTGCAGCGCGGCCTCGAGCTGGCCGGCGGGAACCGCGCTCGCGCCGAACTTCTCCAGATCCTCCGCGGTCTCGCCGACGCAGATCACCGGCACCAGGCCGTGTGTGATCGCCGCCTTGGTCTTGGCCGCCACGACCTCGTCGCTCTCCGCGTGATACTCGCGGCGCTCGGAGTGACCGATGATGACGTAGCTCGCATCGAGCTTGGCCAGGAACGCACCCGAGATCTCGCCGGTGTAGGCGCCGGAGTCGTGCGCCGACAGATCCTGCGCACCGAACGCGAACGGGATCTTGTCGGCGTCGATCAGCGTCTGCACGCTGCGCAGGTCGGTGAACGGCGGGAAGATCGCCACCTCGACGGTGCCGTCCTCGTGCTTCGCATCCTTCAGCGTCCAGTGCAGCTTCTGCACGAACGCGACCGCCTGCAGGTGGTCGAGGTTCATCTTCCAGTTGCCCGCAATCAGCGGGGTCCTGTTGTTCACTGCCATCCGAGGACCTCCAGTCCGGGAAGCTTCTTGCCCTCGAGGAACTCGAGGCTCGCGCCTCCGCCTGTCGAGATGTGACCGAACTGGTCGTCCGCGAAGCCGAGCTGGCGCACGGCGGCTGCGGAGTCGCCACCGCCGACGACGCTGAGTCCGTCGGTCTCCGTGAGCGCCTGCGCGACGGTCTTGGTCCCGGCCGCGAATGCCGGGAACTCGAACACGCCCATCGGGCCGTTCCAGAACACGGTCTTGGATCCGCGGATCGCCTCGGCGAACCGAGCGGCGGTGTCGGGCCCGATGTCCAGCCCGATCCCGGACGCGCCGAACGCCGTCTTCTCGATCGCGTCGGCCGCGGCGATCTCATGCGCCGCGTCGGCCGAGAACGAAGCGGCGACGACCACGTCGGTCGGGAGCACGAGCTCGACGCCGCGCTCCTTCGCCTCCGCGATGTAACCGCGCACGGTGTCCAGTTGATCCTTCTCGAGCAGGCTCGACGCGACCGCGTGCCCCTCCGCCGCGAGGAAGGTGAACAGCATGCCGCCGCCGACGAGCAGGCGATCCACCCGCGGCAGCAGGTGCGAGATCACACCGAGCTTGTCCGACACCTTGGACCCGCCGAGCACCACCGTGTACGGACGCTCGGGGTTCTCGGTGAGGCGATCGAGGACCTTCAGCTCGGTCTCGATCAGGAGGCCGGCCGAGGACGGCAGCAGCTGTGCGAGGTCGTAGACGCTCGCCTGCTTGCGGTGCACGACGCCGAACCCGTCGGAGACGAGCGCGTCGCCGAGCGCGGCGAGCTGTTCGGCGAACGCGCGGCGCTCCGCGTCGTCCTTGGACGTCTCCCCCGGGTTGAAGCGGAGGTTCTCCAGGACGACGACGCCGCCGGGCTGCAGGGCGGCCACGGCCTCCTGAGCGGCGGTCCCGACGGTGTCGGTCGCGAAGGCCACCGACCGCTCGAGCAGCTCCCCCAGACGCGCCGCCACCGGCGCGAGGCTGTACTGCGGGTCGGGAGCGCCATCGGGACGACCGAGGTGCGACACGACGATCACGCGGGCGCCCTGGTCGATGAGGGCCTGAAGGGTCGGCACCGACGCCCGAACGCGGCCATCGTCCGTGATGACCCCGTCCCGCAAGGGGACGTTGAGGTCACACCGGACGATGACGCGCGTTCCGTCGAGCGAACCGACCGAATCTGACAGGGATTCGAGGGTGCGCAGAGTCATAGGACTGAGCTTAGAGGCGCTCGGCGACGTACTCGGTCAGGTCGACCAGACGGTTCGAGTAGCCCCACTCGTTGTCGTACCAGCTGGACACCTTGACCAGGTTGCCCGAGACGTTGGTCAGCGTGGAGTCGAAGATCGACGAGAACGGGTTGCCTTGGATGTCGCTGGACACGATCGCGTCCTCGTTGTACTGCAGGTAGCCGTTCAGGCGCCCCTCGGCCGCGGCCTTCGCGTACGCCGCGTTGACCTCGTCGACGGTCAGATCCTCACGCTCGGTGATGAGGGTGAGGTCGACGATCGAGCCGGTCGGGACCGGGACGCGGTAGGAGGATCCGCTGAGCTTGCCGTTCAGCTCGGGCAGGACCAGTCCGATGGCCTTGGCCGCACCGGTGGAGGCCGGGACGATGTTGATCGCGGCGGCACGGGCACGGCGGAGGTCGCTGTGCGGGCCATCCTGCAGGTTCTGGTCGGCGGTGTACGCGTGCGCGGTCATCATGAAGCCGCGGACGATGCCGAACTCGTCGTTGAACACCTTCGCCAGCGGGGCGAGGCAGTTCGTGGTGCAGGACGCGTTCGAGATGATGTGGTGGTTCGCCGGGTCGTAGGTCTCCTCGTTCACGCCCATGACGATGGTCGCATCGTCACCGCTGGCGGGAGCGGAGATCAGCACCTTCTTGGCGCCGGCCTCGATGTGCTTGCGCGCCAGCTCAGCCTTGGTGAAGAATCCGGTCGACTCGATGACGATGTCAACCCCCAGCTCGCCCCAGGGGAGGTTCGCGGGGTCACGCTCGGCGAACGCCTTGATCTGCTTGCCGTCGACCGTGATGCTGTCGTCGTCGTAGCTGACGTCCGCCTTGAGCACGCCGCCCACGGAGTCGTACTTCAGCAGGTGGGCGAGAGTCTTGTTGTCGGTGAGGTCGTTGACCGCGACGATCTCGAGGTCGGCGCCCTGCTCGAGGGCTGCGCGGAAGTAATTGCGTCCGATACGGCCGAAGCCGTTGATACCGATCTTGACAGACACGAAAGTCTCCTGATTCTTACTGAAGGAAGAGCGTGATTCTTGCAGATTGCACGGACAACGGCGTCCTGATGGGATTTTCGCCCATCAGGACGCCCATCTTTTACGACAGTACCAGCAGTCCGTTGGTCTTTTCGCGCGCTGCCTCGAAGCGCTGGGCCACGTTCTCCCAGTTGGCGATGTTCCATGCGGCCTTCACGTAGTCCGCCTTGACGTTGAGGTAATCGAGGTAGAACGCGTGCTCCCACATGTCCAGCTGGAACAGCGGCACGGTGCCCTGCGCCGTGTTGCCCTGCTGGTCGAACAGCTGCTGGATGATCAGGCGCGCGCCGATCGGATCCCAGCTCAGCACCGACCAGCCGGAGCCCTGGATGCCCATGGCCGCGGCGGTGAAGTGCGCCTGGAACTTCTCGAACGAGCCGAAGAACTCCTCGATGGCGGCCTTCAGCTCGCCCTCGGGCTGTCCGCCGCCGTTCGGCGACAGGTTCGTCCAGAAGATCGAGTGGTTGACGTGGCCGCCGAGGTTGAAGGCCAGGTCCTTCTCGAGCTTGTTCACGTTGGCCAGGTTGCCCGTCTCGCGGGCCTCGGCGAGCGACTCGAGAGCCGCGTTCGCACCGGCGACGTAAGCGGCGTGGTGCTTGTCGTGGTGCAGCTCCATGATCTTGCCGCTGATGTGCGGCTCGAGGGCCGCGAAGTCGTAAGGAAGGTCGGGCAGCGTGTAGGTCGCCATGGCGATGTCATCCAATCCGCGCCGCGCTCGCGGCGCTTGCCGGTCCCCCGAGGCGCGGTGGTGCGCTCGGGGCGGACGTTTCTCATCCTACTGACGGCAACGCGCCGTGCGACCGGATCCTTCCACGTGTGACGCACGCCGGGCCGGGCTCCGCCGAGTCTGCGTACCCCGGGGACGCAAGGGTCCCCGCACCGGTTCCGGTGCGGGGACCCTTGCGAGGTCGCCGTGGGCTCAGACGTCGAGGCCGGCCGGCACGGCGGCCTCGGTGCCGGGGATGCCCTCCGCCTGGGCGCGCTTGTCGGCCATCGCGAGAAGGCGACGGATCCGGCCCGCGACGGCGTCCTTCGTGAGCGGCGGTTCGGCGTGATGGCCGAGCTCGTCGAGGCTCGCGTCGCGATGGGCGAGACGCAGCGCGCCCGCGGTGCGCAGATGCTCGGGCACCTCGTCACCGAGGATCTCGAGCGCACGCTCGACGCGCGCGCACGCGGCCACGGCGGCCTGCGCGGAGCGGCGCAGGTTCGCGTCGTCGAAGTTCACCAGGCGGTTGACGCCGGCACGCACCTCGCGGCGCTGGCGCATCTCCTCCCACGCCGCGGCGGTCTTGGTCGCACCCATGAGCGTCAGGACCTCGCGGATGCCCTCGGGCTCGCGGACGACGACACGCGGCATGCCGCGCACCTCGCGCGCCTTCGCAGCGATCCCGATCCGGTGTGCGGCGCCGACCAGGGCCATCGCCGCCTCCGACGACGGGCAGGCCACCTCGAGCACGGCAGAGCGGCCGGGCTCGCTGAGCGAGCCGGAGGCGAGGAATGCGCCGCGCCAGAGGCCTGCGAGCTCCTCGCGCGAGCCGGTCGTGAGACGGTTCGGCAGGCCGCGCACAGGCCGGCGACGCTGGTCAAGCAGGCCGGTCTGACGGGCGAGGGTCTCCCCCGCCGCGATCACGCGCACCGCGAACTTGGCGCCGTCGCCGGCCGATGCGCCCTGGATCGGGGCGATCTCCGGCCGCACGCCGAAGAGCTCGGCCAGGTCGCGGGCGACCCGCCGTGCCAGCAGCTCCGCGTCCACCTCGGCCTCGACCGCGATGCGGTTGGCGATCTGGTGCAGCCCGCCGGCGAATCGCAGCACCGCCGTCACCTCCGCGACGCGCACGGTCGGGGGTGCGTTCCGGATGCTGACGAGCTCGGCCTTGACGTCGGTGGTGAGTGCCACGGGACTCCTTCTCGGGGGCGGCGCCGGAACTCGGCACAAGGGATCAGCTTACCCGGCCTCGGCGCCGCGCACCGGCCGGGTCGGCCCTACTCGCGCCCGAGATCCCTGTGCCGCACGGTCACAGCCACACCGGGGAGCGAGCCGAGCCGGGCCGCGAGCTCCTCGGCCATCGCCACCGAGCGGTGCTTGCCGCCCGTGCATCCGATCGCGACCACCGAGTGGCTCTTGTTCTCGCGCTGATACCCCTCCAGCACCGGCTGCAGCGCCGCGGTGTAGGCGTCGAGGAATGCCTGCGCCCCGTCACGACCGAGCACGTAGTCACGCACCTCCTCGTCGAGGCCGGTCGACCCGCGCAGTGCGTCGATCCAGAACGGGTTGGGCAGGAAGCGCATGTCGGCGACCAGGTCGGCATCGGAGGGCAGCCCGTATTTGAAGCCGAAGCTCATCACCGTGAGCTTGTGGCGTGCGGCGCCCTCCTCAGCGAAGATGTCGTTGACCTTCGTCACCAGCTGATGCACGTTGAGATTCGAGGTGTCGATGACGATGTCGGCCGCCTCGCGCATCGGCGCGACGCGCACGCGCTCGGCGCGGATACCGTCGAACAGCGTGCCGTCGCCCTGCAGCGGATGCGGGCGACGCACCGACTCGAAGCGCCGCACCAGCACATCGTCGGATGCGTCCAGGAACACCACCTGCACGGATCCGTGCTCGCGCAGCGCGCGGGCGACGCCGGGGAACCCGTCGAACAGATCGCGACCGCGTACGTCGACCACCGCGGCGACCTTCGGCAGCGCACTGCCGCCGATGTTGGCGAGGTCGAGCAGCGGCCGCAGCATCTGCGGCGGCAGGTTGTCGACCACATACCAGCCCAGGTCTTCGAGCGCGTTCGCGACGGTGGAGCGCCCCGCCCCGGACATGCCCGTGACGATCAGGAACTCACCCTGGCCGGCGCTCATCGGATCTCCTTCTCGCTCGCGTCAAGCCTAGCCAGTGGACGAGGATGCCGCGTCGCCGGCGGGCACCGATTCCGCGGGTTCGACAGCACCGGTGCGCGCGCCTGTCGGCACCGGGCCCGTGCCGGCGAGGTGCGCGCGGATGGCCTCCGCCAGTGCCGGCCCGATCCCCTGCACCTCCTGGATCTCCTCCGAGCCCGCCCGGCGCAACGCCGCGACGGATCCGAAGTGGCGCAGCAGCGCCTTGATCCGCGCGGCGCCGAGGCCCGGAACCTCTCCGAGGATCGACGTGATGTCACGCTTGCGGCGCTTGCGCTGGTGGGTGATCGCGAACCGGTGCGCCTCGTCGCGCAGGCGCTGCACGAGATACAGCGCCTCGCTCGTGCGCGGCAGGATGACCGGGTAGTCGTCGCCCGGCAGCCACAGTTCCTCCAGCCGCTTCGCGATGCCGCACAGCCCGATGTCGGTGCGGCCGGCCTCGCGCAAGGCACGCGCCGCCGCCTCGACCTGAGGCTTGCCGCCGTCGACGATGAGCAGCTGGGGCGGGTAGGCGAAGCGCGGCCTGCGCCGCTCGGTGACGACGAGTTCCTCGCCGTCGTCGCCGATCTGCGGATCCGCTTCGGCGGCAGCCTGCTCGGGTGCGTCGAGATACGCGAGCCGCCGGGTGAGCACCTGGTGCATCGAGTCGGTGTCATCGGTGGTCTCGGCGATGTTGAATGAGCGGTATTGGTCTTTGCGCGGCAACCCGTCCTCGAAGACCACCATCGAGGCGACGACGTTGGTGCCGCTCAGATGCGAGATGTCGTAGCACTCGATGCGCAGCGGCGCCTCGGCGAGCCCCAGCGCCTCCTGCAGGTCGTTCAGCGCCTGGGTGCGGCTCGTATAGTCGCTGGAGCGCCGGGTCTTGTGCCGGATCAGCGCCTGCTGCGCGTTGAGGGTGGCGTTGCGCATGAGCTCGGCACGCTGACCCCGCTGAGCGACAGCGATCTCGACCTTCTTGCCCCGACGCTCGCGGAGCCACTCCTCGAGTTCCGCGGCGTCGTCGGGCAGCGTGGGCACGAGCACCCGGCGCGGCACCTGCTCGCCGCTCGCCTCGCCGTACACGCGCTGCAGGATCTGGTCGATGAGATCGGCGCCGGAGATGTCGATCTCCTTGTCGAGCGTGGAGGCGCGCACGCCGCGCACGCGGCCGCCGCGGATCACGAAGTGCTGGATCGCCGCGGACAGCTCATCCTCGGCGATGCCGAACAGATCCGCATCCTCATCCTGCGGGAGCACCAGCGCGCTGCGTCCCAGCACCGCGTCGATCGAGGCCAGCTGGTCGCGGTACTTCGCGGCGCTCTCGTAGTCCATCGCGGCGGACGCCTCGTGCATGCGGCGGGTCAGATCGCGGGTGAATCGCTCGTCGCCGCCCTCCATGAACGCGATGAAATCGTCGACCATCGCCCGGTGCTCGGCGATCGTGACGGTCATCGAGCAGGGGCCGCCGCACTTGCCGATCTGGCCGGGGAAGCACGGCCGCCCGGTCTGCATCGCCTTGCGATAGCTGGCGTCGCTGCAGGTGCGGATCGGGAACACCTTGATCATCAGGTCGATGGTGTCGTGCACGGCCCACACCTTCGGGTACGGCCCGAAGTACTTCGCGCCAGGGATCCGCCGGTTGCGGGTGACGATCACGCGCGGCGCCTCGTCGGCCAGGGTGATCGCCAGGAACGGATAAGACTTGTCGTCCTTGTAGCGCACGTTGAACGGCGGATCGAACTCCTTGATCCACATGTACTCGAGCTGCAGCGAGTCGACGTCGGTGGGCACCACCGTCCACTCCACGGAGGCGGCGGTCGTCACCATCCGCCGGGTGCGCTCGTGCAGGGTGCGCAGCGGCGCGAAGTAGTTCGACAGGCGCTGACGCAGGTTCTTCGCCTTGCCGACGTAGAGCACGCGCCCCTGCGCGTCGCGGAACCGGTACACCCCGGGATCGGTCGGGATCTCCCCCGGCCTCGGCTTGTACGGCAGGTCTGCGGCCATCAGCCCGCCTTGCGCTCAAGCGCCCGTCGCGCGCCCGGCCGGCCCGCGGCGACCGCGGCGTCGAGGACCTCCGCGAGGAATGCGCCGGTGTGGCTGTCCGCGTTGCGTGCGACCTGCTCCGGCGTTCCCGTGGCGATGATCTGACCGCCGCCGGATCCGCCCTCCGGGCCGAGGTCGATCACCCAGTCCGCCGACTTGATCACATCGAGGTTGTGCTCGATCACGATCACCGTGTTGCCCTTGTCGACGAGCCCGTTCAGCACCTCGAGGAGCTTGCGGACGTCTTCGAAGTGAAGACCCGTGGTGGGCTCGTCCAGCACGTAGATCGACCTGCCGTTGCTGCGGCGCTGCAGCTCGGTGGCGAGCTTCACACGCTGCGCCTCGCCGCCCGACAGGGTGGTCGCCGACTGTCCGAGACGCACGTAGCCGAGCCCGACGTCCACCAGCGTCTTCATGTAGCGGTGGATCGCCTGGATGGGCTCGAAGAATTCCGCGGCCTCCTCGATCGGCATCTCGAGTACCTCGGCGATGTTCTTGCCCTTATAGTGCACGGCGAGCGTGTCGCGGTTGTAGCGCTTGCCGTGGCAGACCTCGCAGTCGACGTACACGTCGGGCAGGAAGTTCATCTCGATCTTGATCGTGCCGTCGCCCGAGCAGGCCTCGCAGCGTCCGCCCTTGACGTTGAAGCTGAATCGGCCCGGCTGGTAGCCGCGCACCTTCGCCTCAGGGGTCTCGCTGAACAGGGTGCGGATCCGATCGAACACGCCGGTGTAGGTCGCGGGGTTCGACCGCGGGGTGCGCCCGATCGGCGCCTGGTCGACGTGCACGACCTTGTCGAGGTTGTCCAGCCCGGTCACCCGGGTGTGCTTGCCCGGCACTGTGCGTGCCCCGTTCAGCCGCGACGCCAGCACGCGGTAGAGGATGTCGTTGACGAGCGACGACTTGCCGGATCCGCTCACGCCGGTGACCGCGGTCAGCACGCCGAGGGGGAAGTCCGCGGTGACGTTGCGGAGGTTGTTCTCCTTCGCCCCGACCACGCTGAGCATGCGCTTGCGGTCGATCCTGCGGCGCTTCTTCGGCGTGATGATCTCGCGACGGCCTGCGAGGTAGTCGCCCGTCATCGACGTCTTCTCGCGCAGCAGCGCCTCGTACGGCCCGGAGTGCACGACCAGGCCGCCGTTCACGCCCGCGCCCGGGCCGATGTCGACCACCCAGTCGGCCGCCTCGATCGTCTCCTCGTCGTGCTCCACCACGATCAGCGTGTTGCCCAGGTCGCGCAGGGTCAGCAGCGTCTCGATCAGCCGGCGGTTGTCGCGCTGGTGCAGGCCGATCGAGGGCTCGTCGAGCACGTAGAGCACGCCGGTGAGCCCGGATCCGATCTGCGTCGCCAGGCGGATCCGCTGCGCCTCTCCGCCGGAGAGCGACCCCGCCGAGCGGCTGAGGTTCAGATACGACAGGCCCACCTGCAGCAGGAAGTCGAGCCGGAGCCGGATCTCACGGAGCACCTGCGCGGCGATCTTCGCCTCGCGGGGTGTGAGCTCGAGACGCTGCATGAACTGCTGCGCGTCAGCGAGGCTGAGGTGCGAGACCTCCGCGATCGAGTGCCCGTGCACCTGCACCGCGAGCACCTCCGGCTTGAGCCGGTCTCCGTTGCAGACGGGGCACGGCACCTCGCGCAGGTACTCGCCCCAGCGGCTGCGCTGGGTGTCGCTCTCGGCCTGCTGGTACTGGCGCTCGATGTACGGCACCACGCCCTCGAAACCGGACGAGTACCGCATCTCGCGGCCGTACCGGTTCTTCCACTTCACTGTCACCTTGTAGTTCTCGCCGTGCAGCACCGCCTGCTTCACGTCCGAATGCAGAGCGTGCCAGGGCGTGTCGAGCGAGAAGTCGAGGTCGGCGGCGAGTCCCTCGAGCAGGCGCTCGTAGTACTGGAACAGGCCCTTGCCCTGAGTGGTCCACGGGATGATCGCGCCCTCGCGGATCGACAGCGACTCGTCGCCGAGCATGAGGTCGACGTCCACCGACATCCGGGTGCCGAGTCCGGAGCAGGCGGGGCAGGCGCCGAACGGCGCGTTGAAGGAGAAGGTGCGCGGCTCGATCTCGGTGAGCGTGATCGGGTGCCCGTTGGGGCACGCCAGCTTCTCCGAGTAGGACTGCCACGCGTCCTCGCCCTCTTCGTCGACGAAGTTGATCTGCACGACGCCGCCGGCCAGCCCCAGGGCGGTCTCGACCGAGTCGGTGACACGGCCGAGGATGTCGGGGGCTGCGACGAGGCGGTCGACGACCACGCCGATGTCGTGCTTGTAGCTCTTCTTCAGCACCGGCGGCTCGGCGAGCTGGATGAGCTCGCCGTCCACGATCGCGCGCGCGTAGCCCTTCGCACCGAGCTCACGGAAGAGGTCGACGAACTCGCCCTTCTTCTGGCTCACCACCGGGGCGACGATCTGATACCGAGTGCGCTCCGGCAGCTCCATGAGCTGATCGGCGATCTGCTGCACGGTCTGACGCTGGATCCGCTCGCCGCACTGCGGGCAGTGCGGCACTCCGATGCGGGCCCACAGCAGTCGCATGTAGTCGTAGATCTCGGTGATCGTGCCGACTGTCGAGCGAGGGTTGCGGTTGGTCGACTTCTGATCGATCGAGACCGCGGGGCTCAGCCCCTCGATGAAGTCGACGTCGGGCCTGTCGACCTGGCCGAGGAACTGGCGCGCATATGCGCTGAGCGATTCGACGTACCGCCGCTGCCCCTCGGCGAAGATCGTATCGAACGCGAGGCTCGACTTGCCGGATCCGGACAGGCCCGTGAAGACCACGAGCGAATCACGCGGGATCTCGAGATCGACGTTGCGGAGATTGTGGACGCGAGCGCCTCGGACGCTGAGTCTGCCAGGGCTGGTTACGGGTACGATCGGCACCCGTCAAGTCTAGGAGCGGCCTCGGACATTGGATCCGCCGACCGGTTCCGACGCCGGCTCCGACTCCGGCCCGGGCTCCGCTGATCGCGCCTGTGACCTGCCCGACACGCGCAGCAGGGCGGCGCTCGCACCCGCGAGCAGCGCCGCGCCGAGCGGCGCCAGCCAGGCGAACCCCGGCCCGTGCAGGGGCGGCACGGCGAGCACGACGAGCGCGGCGACCGCCTGTGCGATCGCCTGGATCAGGAGCAGTCGGCGCACGCCGGGCAGCAGGACGGCCACGCGGATCCGCGATCGCCAGGGCACCGCCCATGCCCACGCCGCCAGCACATGCGCGAGGTGGATCAGCAGCACGGCCGAGGCCGTGCGCATCGGCGACGGCGCGGTCAGAGCCAGCCCGACCGGCATGCAGGCGATGCCGATCCACGAGGCCATCGACCGCGGGACGATCGCGGACGCGGTGGCGGCGGCCGCGGCGATCCACCACCACATCGGGAACGGGTTCAGCAGCAGCGTGCCGCCCAGGATCACCGCGGCGGCGGCCACCCTCAGCACCGGCGCCGGAACGGAACCGGGCACGCGCAGCTCGTGCGGGCGTCTCATCGCCGCACCGCTCTTCCCCGATCGCGGCGCGCACGACGTGCGGCGATGCGGAGTGCGGTCATCGGATCACCCGCATCCCAGGACACCACCGCGATCCCCGCGCCGCGGAGATCCTCGAGCACCCCGGCGCGCTCGAGAAGCAGCGTGCGCATCGCCAGACCCTGCGCCCAGCTCAGCCGCTCCGACTGCGGCCGTGGGAGCACGTCCACCGCCACCACCGCGCGGCCACCGGCGCTCCAGCGCAGCGCCAGATCCGCGGCGGCCCCGTCGAAGAACGTCGAGAGCACGAACACGATCGACCCTGGCGGAACCGGCGGGGTGCGGCGGTACCGGCTCCCGTCTCCGGACACCCCGGTCCCCGCGATCACCCCGCGCATCCGTTCCAGGTGCCGAGCGCCCGACCCGCTGCGCACCGAGCGCCCGCCGGGTGAGAGCGCATGGAATGCGACCCGGTCGCCGGCGGCGATCGCCGCGGCCGCCACCGACAGTGCGGCCTCGCGGCCCAGATCCATCGACGTGCGTCCGCTCTGCGCGGTGGCGCCGCTCCCCCACGTCGCCACGACGGCGCCGAGGTCGTCCGCTGCGTCCAGCGCCAGCACCACCGCGCTGTCGCTCAGGGCGTCCGTGCGCCGTACCAGCAGATCGCCGGGGCGCCGGGCCATCCGAGCCGTCGCGCGCCAGTCGACGCGGCGCAGCTCGTCGCCGGGGGCGAAGGGATGGATGTCCCTGAAGTCGCCGCCCGTGCCGCCGCGGCTCCCGTCATGGGCGCCATGCAGACCGATCAGCCGCGGCGACAGCGGAAGCTCGGCCACCCTCGGCGCCCGCGGCGCGGCGTTCCAGATCGCGTCGACGCGCATCGTCGGCGCGCTCACCCACGCAGCGTCGTGCTGCAGCCCGCGTGCCACCGCGGCGAGCGCCTCGCCGGGGCCCGAGTGCAGGATGCGGGTGCGGGTCTGCGCCGCGTCGCCGGACGTCGTCTCGACGGCCCCGGTGCGTTCCCCGCCCTGGTCGATCACGAGCTGGATCCATTCCGCGTCACTCTCGACCCGGATCGTGCCGGTCACCGCGTCGGCCTCACCGGCCGCGTCGAGGCTCAGCACGATCTCCGCGGCGTTCGCACGCGGCGGCCGCCACAGCGCCCAGACGCCGGCGAGGGCGAGCGGCAGCCCCACGGCGATCACGTCCGGCCGCCCCAGTGCGAGCCCCGCCGCCGCCAGCAGCACCGCACCGGCCAGCGCGCACGCGAGCACCGGCGTGCGCTGCCACCGCAGCGCAGCCCTCAGCGAGGATCGCACCGGAGTCATGCCGGGATCGCGTCCGCCTCCGCGACCGTGGGCGGCACCGGGGTGGCGCTCACGGCCTGGGCGACCACGGTGACCGGGTCCACACCCTGCGCCCAGGCCTGAGGCGTGAGGGTCAGCCGATGCGCGAGCACCGGCACCGCGATGCGCTTCACGTCGTCGGGCCGCACGTATCCGCGTCCCTCGATGGCCGCAACAGCGCGCGCCAGCAGGATGAGCGACTGGGATCCGCGCGGCGATGCCCCGACGGCGACGTTCTGCGCCGCGCGCGTCGCGCGCGTGAGCGCCACGGCGTAGCGGATCACGTCGGGCTCGACGTGGATGCGCTCCACCGCCTTCTGGATCACGGCCAGCTCTGCGGCGTCGATGACGGCATCCACGTCGGTGTGCTCGCGCTGCCGCAGGATCCGCTGCGCCACGATGCCGACCTCGTCCTCCTGCACCGGATAGCCGACGGACAGCCGCACCATGAAGCGGTCCAGCTGCGCCTCTGGCAGCGCATAGGTGCCTTCGTACTCGATCGGGTTCGAGGTCGCGATCACGTGGAACGGCTCGGGCAGGGGGTACCGATGCCCCTCGACGGTCACCTGCCGCTCCGCCATGGCCTCGAGCATCGCCGACTGCGTCTTGGGCGTGGTGCGGTTGATCTCGTCGGCGAGCAGCAGCCCGGTGAAGATCGGCCCGGGACGGAAGCGGAACTCCCCCGTGTCCGGCGCGTACACGAACGATCCGGTCACGTCGCCGGGGAGCATGTCCGGCGTGCACTGCAGGCGGCGGAACTCGAGCCCGAGAGAGGCCGCGAGGCTGCGCGCCGCGAGGGTCTTGCCGAGGCCCGGCACGTCCTCGAAGAGCACATGGCCGCCGGCGAGGATCGTGGCCAGCGCGAGGGTGAGCGGCTCGTCCATGCCGACCACCACGGTGCGCACGCGCTCGAGCACCCGGGCCGCCGTGCGCGCGATGGTCGCGATGTCGCCGTCGCCGTCCACGGCATCCGGGATCGATTCGGGTGTCAGGGGGGCAGCTGAGCTCATCGTCTCTCCTGGTTCGCGGGGGTGCGCGGATCCTCCAGCGTGCGCAGGATCCGTTCGAGGTCGCCGCGCAGCATCACCGGCGCGGTGAGCGCGGAGTGGGCGCCGGGGCCGAGGACGGCGTCGACGGCGCCTTCGTCGGCCAGATCCGGATCGACGCCGTGCTCGCGCAGCCGCCGTTCGGCGAGAACCGAGACGCGCCGCCGGAGCGAGGGCCCGACCATGCCGCTGCGGGTGTCGATCGCCCACGCCAGCCGGGAGACGTCGGAGCCGCGCTGCACCGGCGCCGGCGGCGCGGGGGGCCAGGCCTCGGATTCGTCCACGAAGTTCTGCTGGGCGATCAGGACGGCGGCGGCGAAGGCGAGGATCCACGCGAGGCCGAACGGCAGCGGCACGCCGAGGAACTGGAGCAGCGCGGCGAGCGGCACGCCGATCATCACCCACAGCACGACGATGATGATCCGGCCCTTCACCGCCAGCCCTCCTCGATCGCCAGCAGACACGACCGCGCGGTGTCCCTGGCGGCCTCGTCGGCGAGTCGTCCCCCGAAGCGCACGGACTCGTACAGCCCGAGGAGCGTCTCCAGCTCCCGGTCGAGGCCCGGGCGACGGCGCAGGATGCGCATCGTGAACTCGCCCGGCGTCTCGGCGGCGGCGCGGGCCCGCCCCGCACGGGCGGAGGCCTCCTCCAGATGCACCCAGGCGGCGACGATGGCGTCCCCGGGATCGCGGTGCGCGTCGATCACCTGCTGCGCATCGACGGCGGCCGTGCGGATGGCGTCCGCATCGACGGGCTCGTCTCCGGATCCGACCGCCCCGCCGGTGGCCACGTCGGCGCCGTCCTGCCGGCGCAACGGGCGTCCGGCCCAGAGCCCGCGGATCATCCGCCAGAACAGCCACCCCATCAGCACCAGCCCCACGGCGGCGATCACGATCGCGATCACGGACGCGATCATCGCCAGCACCGGGCTGTCCGGCAGCGGCTGCGGCACTCCTGCACCCGGAGTCTGCTCGTCCGCGGTGGGCATCGGGAACGGCAGACCACGCGGCAGGCCGATGTCGCCGAAGCGGGGCGCACCCTGCAGGGACGCGACGCCCATCAGCACGACGGTGACGAGCACGACGATCGCCAGGGCCCCCGGCAGCGGGAGCCGACGAATGCGCGCATCGTCGCGGACCATGCCCTTCACCCTATGCGCTGGATCGGCTCGTCTCCGGTTCCCCGTCGTCGTGCCGCGCTCCGGGATGATGCCCTCTGTCGTTCAGAGCTCCGCAGCGCCGGCGAAGCGGACCAGGCCGTCGCGTACCGCCTCGACCTCGGGAACCGTCATGCCCAGACGCGCCATCACCTGCCGGGGCACGTCGAGCGCGCGCTCACGCAGTGCGGCACCCTTCGCCGTGAGCGCGATGTCGAGGCGGCGTTCATCGGATGCGCTGCGGCGCCGTTCGATGACCCCGTCCGCCTCGAGCCGCTTCACCAGCGGCGACGCCGTAGCGGGATCCATCGCGAGATCCGTGGCAAGGTCGCGCAGCGACCGCGGCGACCGCTCCCAGAGAGCGAGCATCACGAGGTACTGCGGGTGCGTGAGTCCGAGCGGCTCGAGGATCGGCCGGTAGATCGCGACCACGTTGCGTGCCGCCGTCACGAGTGCGAAGCAGAGCTGATTGTTCAGCAGGAGCAGTTCCTCAGCGGTCGGTTCGGTCACGATCCGATCATACTCATACCCTAATCATTAGTACACTAAGAATTATGATGACCTCCTCGGACGACCACCCCACTCTGCGCCGTCGCATCCGTGACGCGGGCGGACTCTACGCGTGGATCAACACCAGCCTCATCCGATTCGCCGGCCCCGCATCGGTAGGCCCGTACGAGAAGACCCCTCCGCCCACCTCCGCCGAGCGCGCACAGCGCGCGTGCCCGCTTTGCGGCGCGCCGATGACGGCGCACGAGATCGACCGCACCGGACCGAAGCCGCTCATGCACTGCCCCTGAGACCCTGAGTCGCAGGGCGCACGGGCGCAGGCGTTGACCCGCACGCGCGGGCAGCGTGCTCACTCCTCGGCGTCTTCTGACCCGGCGTCTTCCCGCGCGACGTCGATCCACCCCATCAGCGCAGCGTCGTCGGCGAGGGCCTCGGCGGCGACATCGAGCCAGTTCTCGCTCATCGTGCGCGCTCCCATCACCGCGCGCGAGACACCCGGCTCGATCAGCAGCGCCGCGGCCCGCTCCGCGACCACACGCACCAGCAGGCGTCCGCCGCGGCGTGATCCGACCAGGATCCTCCCGCCGCTCAGGAACGCTCGGCTGCCGAACATCGCACGCTCCTCGATCTCGGATCCGTCGCCGAGCATCGCCCGGATCCGATCCGCGAGTTCCACCATCGCCGCGTCCGCCATGCCGCTCCTCTCGATGCCCGGTCGTGATCCGCGCGTCAGGCGTGCCCGGCGCGCTCCATCGCGCGCAGCTCCTTCTTCAGATCCTGCACTTCGTCGCGCAGTCGCGCCGCGAGCTCGAATTTGAGCTCGCCCGCGGCGGCGAGCATCTGCCCGGACAGGTCGGCGATGGTCTCCTCGAGCTGCTGGGCTCCCTCGGCCGCGATGCCCTCGCGGCGCAGGTTCGGCGTGGGCGACTTGCCGCGCCCCGACTTCGTGCGCTTGGAGAGCAGCTCGGCCGTGTCGGCGCCCTCCCGGGCGAGCACGTCGGTGATGTCGGCGATGCGTTTGCGCAGCGGCTGCGGATCGATACCGTTCGCGGTGTTGTAGGCGACCTGCTTCTCGCGGCGGCGCTCGGTCTCCTCGATCGCCTTGGCCATCGAGTCGGTCATCGTGTCGGCGTACATGTGCACCTGCCCCGACACGTTGCGCGCGGCGCGTCCGATCGTCTGGATGAGCGATGTTCCGGACCGGAGGAACCCCTCCTTGTCGGCATCGAGGATCGCCACGAGCGAGACCTCGGGAAGGTCGAGGCCCTCACGCAGCAGGTTGATGCCGACGAGCACGTCGTAGACGCCGGCTCGCAGTTCGGTGAGCAGCTCGACGCGGCGCAGCGTGTCGACGTCGGAGTGCAGGTAGCGCACCTTCACCCCGTGCTCGCCGAGGAAGTCGGTGAGCTCCTCGGCCATCTTCTTCGTCAGCGTCGTCACGAGCACACGCTCGTCGCGTTCCACGCGGATCCGGATCTCCTCGAGCAGATCGTCGATCTGCCCCTTCGACGGTTTCACCACGATCTCCGGGTCTACGAGCCCCGTCGGGCGGATGATCTGCTCGACCACGCCGTCGGCGATGCCCATCTCGTACTTGCCCGGCGTCGCAGAGAGGTACACGGTCTGGCCGATCCGCTGGGTGAACTCGTCCCAGCGCAGCGGGCGGTTGTCCAGGGCGCTCGGCAGCCGGAAGCCGTGGTCGACCAGGGTGCGCTTGCGCGAGGCGTCTCCCTCGTACATCGCGCCGATCTGCGGCACGGTCACGTGCGACTCGTCGATGACGAGCAGGAAGTCGTCCGGGAAAAAGTCGAGCAGGGTGTGCGGCGGCTCGCCCGGCTCGCGGCCGTCCATGTGCCGCGAGTAGTTCTCGATGCCGCTGCAGAAGCCGAGCTGCTGCAGCATCTCGAGGTCGAACGAGGTGCGCATGCGCAGCCGCTGCGCCTCAAGCAGCTTGCCCTGCCGCTCGAGCTCGGCGAGCCGGTCGGTGAGCTCGTCCTCGATGGTTCCGATCGCGCGCTGCACGACATCGGATCCGGCGACGTAGTGCGACGCCGGGAAGATCGGCACGGAGTCGAGGCGGGCGATGACCTCGCCGGTGAGCGGATGCAGCGAGTAGAGCGCCTCGATCTCGTCGCCGAACAGCTCGATGCGGATCGCGTGCTCCTCGTAGACCGGGATGATCTCGATCGTGTCGCCGCGCACCCGGAAGTTGCCGCGGGAGAAGTCCACGTCGTTGCGGTTGTACTGCATGGCGATGAACTGCCGGATGAGGGCGTCGCGGTCGTACCGCTCGCCCACCTGCAGCGCGACCATGGCGCGCAGGTACTCCTCCGGCGCGCCGAGGCCGTAGATGCACGACACGGTCGACACCACGACGACGTCGCGCCGGCTCAGCAGCGAATTGGTCGTGGAGTGCCGCAGCCGTTCGACCTCGGCGTTGACCGAGGAGTCCTTCTCGATGAAGGTGTCGGTCTGCGGCACGTACGCCTCGGGCTGGTAGTAGTCGTAATACGAGACGAAGTACTCCACCGCGTTGTTCGGCATGAGGTCGCGGAACTCGTTGGCCAGCTGCGCGGCGAGCGTCTTATTGTGCGCGAGCACGAGCGTCGGCCGCTGCACCTGCTCGATGAGCCAGGCCGTGGTCGCCGACTTGCCCGTACCGGTGGCACCCAGCAGTACGACGTCGGTCTCGCCCGCGTTGATCCGGGCCGCGAGTTCGGCGATCGCCTGCGGCTGATCACCGGCCGGCGCGTACTCGCTGACGACTTCGAACGGCCGGACCGAGCGCGTGGGTTGCATCCCTTAACACTACGAGGGGCCTCCGACGTTGGCGTCGGAGGCCCCTCGTGGGATCGGATACTGCAGGTCAGTAGGTGGGGAGGCCGCTCGGACGCCCATCCGGGCAAATGCCATCGACAGCTCCAACGATGCGACGAGGGCCGATTGGCGTCGAGCCGAAGGTCGGCGAGCAGGGCGTGTCGTCAATGAGTCGGGCAACCCGGAAGGTCCCGTCCGTGCTCTCAGCATGCCCGTCGACGATGATCGACCCCGCTTCGGGCGTCGGGGTCGCACCGCTGTACGACAAGTTGATCGCCTGGAACCGGAACGCTCCCTGGCCGCACCCGTACGATGTCGCCTTCGCCGTCAGCACGATCTTGGTCGGAGTCGATGCTTTGTCGACGGTCCAGTAGCCGCTCTCGGTGACCTGACCGAAGGCGAAGTCAGAGTGTGAACCGACGTACGAGACAGTGATCGTTGCAGTGAACTCCTTGCCGTACCACGGCGCTTGCGCGCCAACATAGGGGGTCGCGCATTTGACGAAGATGCCACTCATCACCGTCGACTGCTCGAAGATGCCGATCGAGGACTCGTGGAATTCTCCGACGACCGCCGGGCTCGCACTCGCCATAGGCGCGGCGACCGCGGCAGCAACGATGGGCACCGACCATACTGCGCCCTTGACGAGGGTGCGGCGCGAGAGTCCGCTCTTGACGTCGGTCATAGATGTTGCACTCCAGATATCGGTTGAGCGTGTGGCTCGGAGACCAAGATCGCGCGCGTCGCAGGTTCGACGTTCACGACGGAGACGCAGCGCGTCCGGCACTCAGATTCCCCAGCGCGTCCCCGTCGGTCCCCACAGTGCTTCCCCGCACTGCCCCAACAGGCAACGTATATGATCCCCAGGGATAATGCAACCGTCTAAACAAACTGTCCGATCGGTCAGTTTCTCCGCGCGTTGAATCTCCTTTCGCCCTGATCCGACGCGATATGTGGCATATCACCCGCCGTGGCCTACAGTGGGGTCGTGATCGAGTTCGTCATCGGATCCAGCCTCGCCGCCGCAGCCGGCCTGAACGCATGGATGCCGCTGTTCCTGCTCGGCCTCGCCGCGCGGCTGCTGCCCGCGGTGTCGCTGCCTGCGGGATGGTCGTGGCTGAGCAGCGACCTCGCGCTCTGGATCATCGGGATCCTGCTGGTGTGGGAGATCGTCGCCGACAAGATCCCTGCTCTCGACTCGATCAACGACATCGTGCACAGCGTCATCCGCCCCGCCGCCGGCGGCATCGCGTTCGGCGCGGGCTCGAGTGCGCAGACCGTCGCCGTCGACGACCCGAGCTCGTTCTTCTCACAGAACACCTGGATCCCGATCGTCGCGGGGATCCTCATTGCGCTGGCCGTGCACGCGGTCAAGGCCACCGGACGCGTCGCCGCCAACGCCGCGACCGCCGGGATCGCCGCCCCCGTGCTGAGCACGACGGAGGACGTCGCGTCCTTCGCGCTCAGTGTCGCCGCGATCGTGATCCCGATACTCGCCGCCGTGCTGCTCCTCGCGTTGATCGTGGCCGTGATCGTCGTCGTGCGCCGCGTGCGGCGTCGGCGCCCGCGTGCGCCGGCCGGCCCGCGGGCCGGCGGAGCCGACGCCTGACCGTCACCGGTCGCGCCGTGTCCTCACCGGCGCCGCGCGGTGCGCAGCCGCGGCCACAGCTCGTCGGTCTGGCGGATCGTATCGGCAAGCGCCCCCGAGGTGTCGATGACCACATCCGCGATCGCGCGGCGCTGCTCATCAGGCACCTGCGATCGGATGCGCGCTCGCGCGTCGGCACGATCCAGGCCGCGGTTCTGCACCAGCCTCTCCTCTCGCACATCGGCGGGAGCGTCGGCGACGACGATGAGATCCCACGGGTCGTCCACGCGCGCCTCCACCAGCAGCGGAACGTCGTAGACGACCACCGCCGCGGGGTCGGCCGCCAGCGCTTCGGCGAAGCGGCGCCGCGACTCCGATCCGACGGCCGGGTGCACGATGGCGTTGAGCCGGGCGAGCGCCTCCGGATCACCGAACACGCGGCTTCCCAGCCGTGAGCGATCGAGTGCGCCGTCCTGCTGGATCATCTCGGCGCCGAACTCCTCGGCGATCCGCGCGAGCACCGGTGAGCCTGGGGCCTGCACGTCGCGTACGATCCGATCGGCGTCGATCACGACCGCACCGAGCTCGGAGAGCCGGGCCGCGATGGTCGACTTGCCCGACGCGATGCCGCCGGTGAGTGCGATGAGGGGCATGGAGCCAGTCTCGCACGCGCCCGTCACGGCGATGCTCCTGCAGAGTGCCCGCTCAGAGCCGGGAGGGATCCGCCTCCCGCAGCGCCAGGGCCGCCGCGATCGCCGCCATCGCGCACATCCCGATCACGATCGCCGCGAACCAGACCCAGCCCCACGCACCGAAGACGAGGCCGAGCGCCCAGCCGAACAGACTCGAACCCGCGTAGTACGCGAAGTAGTACAGAGACGAGGCCTGCGCGCGGCTCTCGGCGCCCGCGGCGACCGGTGTCCATCCGGACGCCACGGCGTGCGCCCCGAAGAACCCGGCGGTGAACAGCAGCAGTCCGCCCAGCACCACGACGGTGCTCGGCACCAGCATGAGCACCGCGCCGGCGGCCATCACCGCGATCGCGCCGAGCAGCACCGGATACCGCCCCGCGCGCGAAGCCAGCACGCCCGCCCACGGCGACGACGCGGTACCCGCCAGGTAGGCGAGGAACAGCAGCGTCACGAACCAGGCCGGCAGCGCGAACGGCGCAGCGGCGAGATGGAAGCCCAGGTAGTTGTACACGGCGACGAACGCGCCCATCAGCAGGAACGCCTGCGCATACAGCGCCAGCTGCCGCGGGGTGCGCAGGAGCCCGCCCAGGCGCGCCACCACGCTCGCTCCCCCGGACTCTCGCCGCGTCACCGGCACGAACCCCTGAGATCGCGGGGCCAGCCAGAGGAAGAGCACCGCAGCGATGGCGCAGAGCCCCGTCGCCGCCCACACCCCCACCCGCCAACCGGCCGCTTCGGCGACCAGACCGGCGACGATGCGTCCGGCGAGGCCTCCGACGGTCGTTCCGGCGATGTAGCTGCCGGCCGCCGCCGCCGCGTGGCGCGGCCCGACTTCCTCGGCGAGATACGCGAGCGCGACGGCCGGCACGGCGCCGAGCGCGACGCCCTCGGCGCAGCGCAGGACGAGCAGCACCATGATGTCGCCGCTGAGCGGCGCGAGCAGGCCCAGCACGGTCGCCGTGATCACGCCGAGCGCCATCGCCGGCACCCGTCCGATGCGATCGGCGACGATCGACCAGCCGATGACCGATGCCGCGAGTCCCAGCGTCGCGGCGGACACGCTGAGCGCGGCGGTCGCCGGAGGCACCGCAAGATCCTGCGCGAGCTGCGGCAGCACGGCCTGCGGAGCGTACAGCTGCGCGAAGGTCGCGATGCCGGCGAAGAACAGTCCGACGATGAGCCGCCGGTACGCCGAGGTGCCCGGCGCGTGCCCGGTGAAGCTCATGGGATCCGGATCCGCATGCGTGCGGCGCCGCACAGACGCAGCACGACGGGATCCATGTCGTCCATCCTCACACGTGCACCCTGGCCGCCGCGCCCGGTCACCGGCGCAGACACGGAACGGGCCGCCACCCGAAGGTGACGGCCCGTTCCGATGAGGCGATGCTTACGCGTTGCCGCCCGAGAGCTTCTCGCGCAGAGCCGCGAGAGCCTCGTCGTCGGCCAGCGTGCCGGCGCCGGCGGAGTCGCTCGAGAACGACTGCGCACCCGCACCGAACTCGTCGCCCGCGGCGGCCTCGGCCTCGGCGGCCTTGATGACCTGAGCCTTGTGCGCCTCCCAGCGAGCCTGGGCAGCCGCGTACTCCTGCTCCCATGCCTCGCGCTGGGCGTCGAAGCCGTCCTTCCAGGCACCGGTCTCGGCGTCGAAGCCCTCCGGGTACTTGTACTCGCCGTTCTCGTCGTACTCGGCGAGCATGCCGTACAGGGCCGGGTCGAACTCGGTGCCGTACGGGTCGACCGACTCGTTGGCCTGCTTGAGCGAGAGCGAGATGCGGCGACGCTCGAGGTCGATGTCGATGACCTTGACGAAGACCTCTTCGCCCACCGAGACGACCTGCTCGGCCAGCTCGACGTGCTTGCTGGAGAGCTCCGAGATGTGCACGAGGCCCTCGATGCCGTCCGCGACGCGCACGAAGGCACCGAACGGGACGAGCTTGGTGACCTTGCCCGGGGTGACCTGGCCGATGGCGTGGGTGCGGGCGAAGACCTGCCACGGGTCCTCCTGCGTCGCCTTCAGCGACAGGGAGACGCGCTCGCGGTCGAGGTCGACCTCGAGGATCTCGACGGTGACCTCCTGGCCCACCTCGACGACCTCGGAGGCGTGCTCGATGTGCTTCCAGGACAGCTCGGAGACGTGCACGAGGCCGTCCACGCCGCCCAGGTCGACGAACGCACCGAAGTTGACGATCGACGAGACGACGCCCTTGCGCACCTGACCCTTGTGCAGGTTGTTGAGGAACGTGGTGCGCGACTCGGACTGCGTCTGCTCGAGCAGGGCGCGGCGGGAGAGCACGACGTTGTTGCGGTTCTTGTCGAGCTCGAGGATCTTGGCCTCGAGCTCCTGACCGAGGTACGGCGTGAGGTCGCGGACGCGGCGCAGCTCGATGAGCGAGGCCGGCAGGAAGCCACGCAGGCCGATGTCGACGATGAGTCCACCCTTGACGACCTCGATGACCTGACCGGTGACGACGCCGTCGTTCTCCTTGATCTTCTCGACATCGCCCCAGGCGCGCTCGTACTGCGCACGCTTCTTGGACAGGATCAGACGGCCTTCCTTGTCCTCCTTCTGGAGAACGAGGGCCTCGACCTGGTCGCCGACGGAGACGACCTCGTTGGGGTCGACGTCGTGCTTGATGCTCAGCTCGCGCGAGGGGATGACACCCTCGGTCTTGTAGCCGACGTCGAGCAGAACCTCGTCGCGGTCGATCTTGACGATCGTGCCCTCGATGATGTCGCCGTCGTTGAAGAACTTCAGGGTCTTCTCGACCGCAGCCAGGAAGTCCTCGGCAGATCCGATGTCATTGATCGCGACCTGCTTGGTGGCCGGGGCGGCCGTTGCGGTAGTCATGTAGTGGGTTGTCCTTGTTGATGGATACTCGGGCCGCATCGCGGGCCCTGCAGAGCAGGGACAGGATCGCGGGCGGCGAATTGAATGGATTGTGTGTCACGCACGCGGAAGAGACCCCACGGGTGACGCTTCATGCTATCAGGTCTGCGCTCCGCTCCGGAACCTCGCTGCTGGCAGACTGTCGGCATGACCGACGCCGCGCCGAAGCTGCTCCTCCTCGACACCGCCAGCCTGTACTTCCGTGCGTTCTACGGGGTGCCGGACGCGGTCAAGGCACCCGACGGCACGTCGGTGAACGCGGTCCGGGGTCTGCTCGACATGATCGCCAAGCTCGTGGCCTCCTATCGCCCGACGCACCTCGTCGCGTGCTGGGATGACGACTGGCGCCCGCAGTGGCGCGTCGACCTGATCCCCAGCTACAAGGCGCACCGGGTCGTCGAGGTCGTGCCGGACGGCGCCGACGTCGAAGAGGTCCCGGATCCGCTGGAGGCGCAGATCCCGATCATCCGAGAGGCGCTCGGCGCCCTGCGGATCCCGATCATCGGCGTCGCCGAGCACGAGGCCGACGACGTCATCGGCACGCTGGCGACGATCGCGGACATGCCCGTCGACATCATCACGGGCGATCGCGACCTGTTCCAGCTCGTGGACGACGCCCGGGGCGTGCGCGTCATCTACACCGGCCGCGGGATGAGCAACCTCGAGGACCTCACCGAGGAGGCGGTCGTGCGCAAGTACGCCGTGCTGCCGAGCCAGTACGCCGACTTCGCGACGATGCGCGGGGACGCCTCCGACGGCCTGCCCGGCGTGGCGGGCATCGGCGAGAAGACCGCGGCGACGTTGCTCGCCACGCACGGCGATCTCGCCGCGATCCGCACCGCCGCCGAGCGCGCGGAGGGCATGTCGGCGGGCGTGGCGAAGAAGATCCTCGCCGCGTCGGACTACCTCGACGTCGCCCCCACGGTGGTGCGCGTCGCGACCGCGCTGCCGATCTCGGTGCCGGCCGAACCGCTGCGGCCGCTGGACGCCGCAGAGACCGCCGCCGCGGTCGGGCTGGCGCAGCGCTGGAACCTCGGCACGTCGATGGCGCGCGCGCTGGAGGCGCTCAGCCGCACGGCCTGATCTGCGGCCGGCTGGGCGGCACGTCCGGCGACACCTGCACAGGGCCTCCAAGAGGGCCTTGCCCTCCTCAGCCGGCCCAGCGCAGCAGCCGGTCGAGCCCCCAGGTGGTCACGATACGCTCGGCCGGCACACCCGCGCGTTCGGCGCGCTCGGCGCCGTGGTCGAGCAGCGACAGCTGTCCCGGCGCATGGGCGTCGGAGTCGATCGAGAACAGGCAGCCGATCTCGAGGGCGAGCGCGATGAGTCCGTCCGGCGGGTCGTGCCGTTCCGGTCTCGAGTTGATCTCGACGGCGACGCCGTTCTCCGCGCAGGCCTCGAACACGGCGCGGGCGTCGAACCGCGACGGCGGCCTGGTGCCCCGCTCCCCCTGCACGAGCTGACCCGTGACGTGCCCGAGCACGCTCACCCGCGGGTTCGAGACCGCGGCGACCATGCGCCGCGTCATCGGCCCCGGCTCCATCGCCAGCTTGGAGTGCACGGATGCGACCACGACGTCCAGCTCGCCGAGCAGGCGGTCCTCCTGGTCGAGGCGCCCGTCATCGAGGATGTCGACCTCGATGCCGGTCAGCATCGTGAGACCGTCGCCGCTGAGTGCGCGCACCTGCGGCAGCTGCGTGCGCAGTCGCTCTGCGGTGAGGCCGCGCGCCACCCGCAGCCGCGGCGAGTGGTCGGTGATGGCCAAGTATTCGTGCCCGAGGGCGCGCGCGGCGTCTGCCATGGCCGCGATCGGGGTCGTCCCGTCCGACCACTCGGTGTGCGCGTGCAGGTCACCGCGCAGCCTGCCTCGCAGTGCGGAGACGATCTCGGGCTCGACCTCGCCGCGCAGTTCGATCAGATAGGCAGGGACCTCGCCGGCCAGCGCCTGCCGGATGACCTCGAAGGTCGAGGATCCGATCCCCTTCGCCTGCTGGATGCGATTCAGATCCGTGCGGGCGTCGTCAGGGAGATCGGCGTAGGTCGCGGCGGCGGTACGGAAGGCCTTGGCCCGATACCGCGACGCCCGCTCGCGCTCGAGCAGCCGCGCGATCTCGAGCAGCGCCTCCTGCGGATCCATGCCGCATCGACTCCGATCCGCGCCGTCAGACGACCGCGAGCTCGCGCGACGTCGCGACCCAGGTGTCGAGCTTCGCGAGGGCGCGGCCGTCGTCGACAGCCTCCTGGGCGCGTTCCAGCGCCGCCCGGAGCCGCTGCACCATCGGCACCTGCGCCTGCGCCGCATCATGCGAGAGCTCGTAGGCGACAATGCCCGCCGCGGCGTTCAGCAGCACGATGTCGCGCACCGCGCCGCGTTCTCCCTCGAGCGTCCGCCGCAGCACCTGCGCGTTGTGCTCGGGCGGACCGCCGATGAGATCGGCGAGATCGGCGAGCGGGATGCCGAGATCGCGCGGATCCAGGTCGTGCTCATGGATGTCGCCGCGGGTGACCTCCCAGATCCGGCTGTGTCCTGTCGTGGTCAGCTCGTCGAGTCCGTCGTCGCCGCGGAAGACCAGCGCCGTCGCGCCGCGGGTGCGGAACACCCCGGTGATCAGCGGCACGCGGTCCATCTGCGCCACGCCGACCGCGTTCGCCTCCGCACGCGCCGGGTTGCACAGCGGTCCGAGCATGTTGAACACCGTCGGCACACCGAGCTCTGCGCGCACGGCCCCCGCGTTCTTGAATCCGGGATGGAAGGCACCCGCCCACGCGAACGTGATCCCCGTGCGGTCGAGGATCTCCGCGACCCCCTGCGGGTCGAGGGTGAGCTGAAGGCCCAGCGCGCCCAGCACGTCGGAGGATCCCGAGGCGGAGCTCGCGGCTGCGTTGCCGTGCTTGACGACCGGGATCCCCGTCGCGCCGATGACGATCGCCGCCGTCGTGGAGACGTTGACGGTCCCGACCCTGTCACCGCCGGTGCCGACGATGTCGAGCACGTCGGAGGACACCGGCAGCCGCACGGCGGCCTCGAGGATCGCATCGCGGAATCCGACGACCTCATCGATCGTCTCGCCCTTGGCCCGCAGACCCACCAGGAATCCCGCGAGCTGCGCTTCGGTCGCCTGTCCGCGCATCACCTGACGCATGGCCCAGGTGGCCTCGTACACGCTGAGATCACGGCCGGCAAGCAGCGTGGTGAGGATTTCGGGCCAGGTCAAAACGTCCGCCATGCCAGCGATCCTAGCGATGTGATGCAGTCGTGATCGCCGCGCCCGCCCCCGCAGGAAGCGCGCAACCTCGCGGTTCTCAGGGGATTCGCGGCTGGTTCGGAGGTGTCACCGAGCCACGCAGAGGCTGAACCGCCGCCGACGGTGCCACAATGCCGCCGGGGAATCAGCCATAATGGACAGGTGACGACCTCAGCGACGTATGCCCCGGCGGCGAGAACGATCAAACGCCCCAACCCGGTGGCTGTGGGAACCATTGTCTGGCTTGGCAGTGAGGTGATGTTCTTCGCGGGCCTCTTCGCGATCTACTTCACCCTGCGCAGCACCTCACCGGAGCTCTGGGCCATGCGCACAGAGCACCTGAACGTGCCGTTCGCCGCGATCAACACCCTCGTGCTGGTGCTCTCATCGTTCACCTGCCAGATGGGCGTGTTCGCCGCGGAGCGCATGCAGCCCTACACGAACAAGAAGCTTCCGCTGTGGCGGCGCTGGGGCATGGTCCCCTGGTTCTGGCTGACCTTCGCCATGGGCGCGTTCTTCGTGTCCGGCCAGGTGTGGGAGTACTCGCAGCTCGTGGCAGAGGGGATGCCGATCTCGGCCGACTCCTACGCCTCCGCGTTCTACATCACCACCGGCTTCCACGCGCTGCACGTCACCGGCGGTCTCGTCGCGTTCCTGCTGACGCTCGGCCGCGCCTTCGCCGTGAAGAACTTCACGCACAAGGAGGCGACCACCGCGATCGTCGTGTCGTACTACTGGCACTTCGTCGACGTCGTCTGGATCGTGCTGTTCCTCGTCATCTATTTCCTCAAGTAAGAAGCGGAGCGGATTCCCGACATGGCACGTGAGAAGAAGCGCCGTACCGGCCGTCGCAGCCCCCTGGCCGCGGCCGCACTGATCGGCGCAGGCCTGATGATCACCGGCGGCGTCTACGCCGGTGCGAGTGCGGCGTTCGCCGCGACCGAGCCGGCGTCCGTCACCGCCGCGGTCTCGACCGAGGACGGGCAGAAGCTGTTCCAGGCGAACTGCGCGACCTGCCACGGCATGAACATGCAGGGCACGACGAACGGTCCGAGCCTCTACGGCGTCGGCGAGCTCGCCGTCGAGTTCCAGATGTCCACGGGTCGCATGCCGCTGCAGATGCAGGGCCCGCAGGCCCCGCAGAAGCACCCGCAGTTCACCGAGGAGCAGATCAAGAGCATCGCCGCCTGGGTGCAGTCGGTGGCTCCCGGCCCCACCTACCCCGACGAGAAGACCCTCGACGGCAAGGGTGACGTCGCGCACGGTGCGGAGCTGTTCCGCATCAACTGCGCGATGTGCCACAACGTGGCCGGCGCCGGTGGCGCGCTGACCGAGGGCAAGTACGCCCCCGGCCTCATGAAGACCAGCGCCCTGCACATGTACGCCGCGATGGTCACCGGCCCGCAGAACATGCCCGTGTTCGGCGACATGAACCTCTCCGCCGAGGACAAGCGAGACATCATCTCGATGCTGCTCTTCCAGCAGAACGAGACGCAGGTCGGCGGAATGGATCTCGGATCCCTCGGACCGGTCTCCGAGGGCCTGTTCATCTGGATCTTCGGAATCGGCGCCCTGGTCGCCATCACCGTCTGGATCACGGCGAAGTCCAACTGACGCCGGCATATCGAAGAACGTACGAGGAGAACCATGGCACACGACGACCCACACGCCCTTGACCGGTCCTACCAGGCACCGGCCGGGCTGAGCGTCGACGTCAGCGACCCTGCGCAGAACCCTGGGCTGCCGCCGCACCGCGAGCGCATCACCGACCAGGACCCGAAGGCGATGAACGCCGCCGTGCGCACGGTCTACACGCTCTTCTATCTCTCCCTCGCGGGGAGCATCTGGGCGGTCGCCGCCTACATGCTGTTCCCGATCGAGAGCGGCTCGCTGGTCGACGTGCGATCGAACAACCTGTTCATCGGCCTCGGCATCGCGCTCGCCCTGCTCGCGATCGGCATCGGCGCCATCCACTGGTCCAAGGCGATCATGGCCGACCACGAGCACGTCGAGTACCGCCACCCCACGCGCGGTCGCGACTCCACGCGTGCGGCCGCCGTGCAGGCGTTCGCCGACGCGAACGAGGAGTCCGGCTTCGGACGCCGCAAGATGATCCGCAACTCGATGATCGCGGCCGTGGTCGCCTCGATCCTTCCCGGCATCACGCTGTTCCGCGGACTGGCACCGCACAGCACGCCCGACAACCCCATCGCCGGCGATCCGGTCCAGCTGCTCAAGCACACGATGTGGGACACGGGCATGCGCCTCACCCGCGACCCCGACGGCACCCCGATCCGTGCGGCCGACGTCGTGCTCGGCTCGGCGGTGCACGTGATCCCCGAGCCGCTCACCAAGCTCGGCCACGGCGACGGCTACCTCGAGGAGAAGGCCAAGGCGATCGTCCTGCTCATGCGCCTGCTTCCCGAGCAGCTCATCGAGACCGAGGAGCGCAAGACCTGGTCGTACGACGGCATCGTCGCCTACTCGAAGGTCTGCACGCACGTGGGCTGCCCCGTCGCGCTGTACGAGCAGCAGACCCACCACCTGCTCTGCCCCTGCCACCAGTCGCAGTTCGACGTCACCGAGCACGCGAAGGTCATCTTCGGCCCCGCCGCGCGTCCGTTGCCGCAGCTGCCCATCGCGGTGGACGACGAGGGTTACCTCGTCGCGCAGAGCGACTTCAAGGAACCCGTCGGCCCGAGCTTCTGGGAGCGTCATTGAGCACCGCAACTGTTACCGAGCAGCCGAAGGCGGCGGAGAAGCCGCTCGGCGGACGCTTCCTGAGCGCCACGGCGAACTACCTCGACGAGCGCACCAGCCTCTCCGGCTTCGTCAAGGAGCTCGGCCGCAAGATCTTCCCCGACCACTGGTCGTTCATGCTGGGCGAGATCGCGCTGTGGAGCTTCGTCGTCGTGCTGCTTTCCGGCACGTTCCTGACGTTCTTCTTCCAGGCCTCGATGGTGCCGACGCACTACGCCGGTGCCTACGCCCCGATGCGCGGCGTGGAGATGTCCGCGGCCCTTGACTCGACCCTGCGGATCTCGTTCGACCTCCGCGGCGGTCTCCTGGTGCGTCAGATCCACCACTGGGCGGCGCTGACCTTCGTCGCCGGCATCGGCGTGCACATGCTGCGCGTGTTCTTCACGGGCGCGTTCCGCAAGCCGCGTGAGCTGAACTGGGTGATCGGCTTCGTGCTGTTCATCCTGGCGATGGCCGAGGGCTTCACCGGATACTCCCTCCCCGACGACCTGCTCTCGGGCAACGGCCTGCGCATCATCGACGGCATGATCAAGGGCCTCCCCCTGATCGGCACCTGGACGTCGTTCATGCTGTTCGGCGGCGAGTTCCCGGGCGATCAGATCGTCGGACGCCTGTACACACTGCACATCCTGATCCTGCCGCTGCTGGTCATCGGGCTGGTCGTGCTGCACCTCATGCTGATGGTGATCAACAAGCACACCCAGTTCGCCGGCCCCGGTCGCTCCGAGGACAACGTCGTCGGCTACCCGATGATGCCGATCTACATGTCCAAGATGGGCGGCTTCCTGTTCATCACGTTCGGCGTGATCGTACTGATCGCATCGCTGTTCCAGATCAACCCGATCTGGAACTACGGGCCCTACGACCCTTCACCGGTCTCCGCCGGCACCCAGCCGGACTGGTACATCGGCTTCGCGGACGGCGCGCTGCGCCTGGCTCCGTCGAACCTCGACGTGGTCTTCCTCGACCACACCTGGTCGTTCGGCATCATCCTGCCGGTGCTCGTCCTGGGTCTGTTCATCGTCGTCGTCGCCATCTACCCGTTCATCGAGGCGTGGCTCACCGGCGACAAGCGCGAGCACCACATCGCTCAGCGCCCGCGCACGGCGGCGACCCGCACGGCGATCGGCGTGGCCGGCATGATCTTCTACGCCACGCTGTGGGCCGCGGCTTCGTCCGACCTCATCGCGACGCACTTCTCGCTGACGATGGAGGGCGTGATCCACACGCTTCAGGCGATGCTGTTCCTGGGCCCGATCCTCGGCTACTTCGTCACCAAGCGCATCTGCATCGCGCTGCAGAAGAAGGATCGTGAGATCGTCCTGCACGGATTCGAGTCGGGTCGCATCGTGCGTCTCCCCGGTGGCGAGTACATCGAGGTGCACAAGCCCGTCGACGTGTACGACCGCTGGAAGCTCGTCGACACCGAGGTGTACGAGCCGCTGGTGGTGCGCCCGAACGCGAAGGGCCGCATCCCGTGGACCGAGAACCTGCGTTCGTCGATGTCCCGCTGGTTCTTCGAGGACCGCCTCTCGCCGCTCACGCAGGCGGAGGTCGCCGCTGCCGACGCGCACCAGCGTCATACCCTGCATGACGTCAACGAGGGTGCGCACGATGAGATCGTCGCGTCGCACCAGCGCGCCGGCGTCGCAGAGGACCAGATGATCGAAGAGGTCGACGCCAGCCACGTGAGCGAGACGCCGAACACGCCGAGCTCCGCGCTCGCACCGGAATCGCTGCCGAAGAAGGAGGACGGCAAGTAAGCCGCTCCCCCGCATCGCACGAAGGCCCTGTCATATGACGGGGCCTTCGTCGTCCCGTCCTGCCGCGTCGGAGTAGCGTGGGCCGTATGACTGCCGCCGCACAGGAGCACTTCGCCGCCAAGCTCGCCTTCGAGACCGATGGGAGCGACGTGCACGCCGCCCGCAAGGCGGGCGAGACGATCGCCGTCGTCGATGTGCGCAGCGATGAGGCCTGGGCACAGGGACGGGTCGTCGGTGCGATCCACATGCACTACAGCGACATCGCCGCGCGGGCGCCTCAGGAGATCCCGCTCGACACCCCGATCGTCGTCTACTGCTGGAGCCCCGGATGCAATGCCGGTGACAAGGGCGCCCTCGAGTTCGCGAAGCTCGGCTACGACGTCAGGCTGATGATCGGGGGGTTCGAGTACTGGGTCCGCGAGGGCTATCCCGTCGAGAACGCGGACGGCGTGCATCGGCGCCCCGTCGACCCGCTCACCGGCGTTCCGCGTGTGCGCACGCGCGCGTGACCGGCACCGGCAACCCGTTCAGACGGGACATCCGAAATCAGCTCCATGCGCACGCGACGGGCAAGCCCTGCGGCGGCCGGGCTACACGACGCAGGAACCCACGTGACCGCGTGCCGGGGTGAGACACCCCTCGCTCCCTCCTCCCCACCCTGCCGCGCCAGGGACGGTAGCGGGGACCGCTCCTGGGCACGCAGAAGGCCCTGAAGCATTGCTCCAGGGCCTTCTGGCAATCCGCTCGGCGGGACTTCAGCGGGCGAAGTGGCCGCGGTAGTACTCGTACACCCAGCCGACGATCGCCACGACGAAGATCGCGATCGCCACGGGGAAGAGAAACACGCCCACCGCGAGTGCGATCATTCCGACCGCTGCCGCGCCGGCGAGAACGATCGGCCACCAGGACCAGGGGCTGAACTCTCCGAGCTCCGGGTCGCCGTCATCGATGTCGCTGGTGAGGATGTCCTCAGGCAGCGTGCCGCCCTGCGCCTTCATCGTGCGGTCCAGGTAGAACGCGATCATCGCCGCCATGAACGCCGTGAAGTACAGCGCGACGGTGCCGGCCCACTCGATCGCCGTGACGACCGGACGCTCCGGGTGCGCGACGATGTTCCACACCGTGTAGGTGGTTCCCACGACGAGGAAGAAGCCGGTGAGGACCCACCAGAGAACGATATTGGATCGCATCGGTCAGTGGCCCTTTCCATCGGCGGTCGCGGCAACAGGCTGCTCAACGGCCTCGGGGTGGTTGAGGTCGAACGCCGGACGCTCGCTGCGGATGCGCGGAATCGAGGTGAAGTTGTGGCGCGGCGGCGGGCAGGACGTCGCCCACTCGAGCGAGCCGCCGTAGCCCCACGGGTCGTTCACGGTCACCTTGGGCGCCTTACGCGAGGTCAGCCAGACGTTCAGGAAGAACGGCAGCATCGACGCGCCGAGGATGATGGCGCCGATCGTGGAGACCTGGTTCTCCCACTCCCAGTTGTCGAACGGCGAGTAGTCGGCGTAACGACGCGGCATGCCGTCGACGCCCAGCCAGTGCTGGATGAGGAAGGTCATGTGGAAGCCGATGAACAGCATCCAGAAGTGGATGTAGCCCAGGCGCTCGTTCAGCATGCGGCCCGTCCACTTCGGCCACCAGAAGTAGAACCCGGCGAACATCGCGAACACGACCGTGCCGAAGACCACGTAGTGGAAGTGGGCGACGATGAAGTACGAGTCGGAGAGGAAGAAGTCCAGCGGCGGCGATGCGAGGATGACGCCGGTCAGACCACCGAAGACGAACGAGACCAGGAAGCCGAGCGAGAACACCATGGGTGTCTCGAAGGTCACGGATCCTCGCCACAGCGTGCCGATCCAGTTGAAGATCTTCACGCCCGTGGGCACCGCGATGAGCATCGTCATCAGGGAGAAGAACGGCAGCAGCACGCCACCGGTGACGTACATGTGGTGCGCCCAGACCGCCACCGACAGTGCGGCGATCGCGATGGTCGCGTAGACGAGGGTCTTGTATCCGAAGATCGGCTTGCGGCTGAAGACCGGGAAGATCTCGGAGACGATGCCGAAGAACGGCAGGGCGATGATGTACACCTCGGGGTGCCCGAAGAACCAGAACAGGTGCTGCCAGAGCAGCACGCCGCCGTTGGCCGGGTCGTAGATGTGCGCACCGAGCACGCGGTCGGCCGCGGCTGCCAGCATCGCCGCAGCCAGCACCGGGAACGCCATCAGGATGAGCAGGCTCGTGATGAGGGTGTTCCAGGAGAAGATCGGCATCCGCCACATCGTCATTCCGGGAGCGCGCATCGTGATGATCGTGGTGATGAAGTTCACCGCACCGAGGATCGTTCCGAAACCGGACATGCCGAGGCCGAGCATCCAGAGGTTTCCTCCGGCGCCGGGTGTGAAGGATGCGCTGGCCAGCGGCTGATACGCGAACCAGCCGAAGGAAGCCGCACCCTGCGGCGTGAGGAAGCCGGCGACCGCGATGGTCGAGCCGAACAGGAAGAGCCAGAAGGCGAACGCGTTCAGACGCGGGAAGGCGACGTCCGGTGCGCCGATCTGCAGCGGCAGGATCGCGTTGGCGAAGCCGGCGAACAGCGGCGTCGCGAACATCAGCAGCATGATCGTGCCGTGCATCGTGAACAGCTGGTTGTACTGCTCCTTCGTCGGCACGATCTGCATGCCGGGCGAGAACAGCTCAGCGCGGATGATGAGGGCCATCACGCCGCCGAGCAGGAAGAACAGCACCGACGCGATCAGGTACATGTACCCGATGGTCTTGTGGTCTGTGGAGGTGATCCACTTGACGACGATGTTGCCCTTCTGCTCGACGCGCGTCGAGCTGAGCAGCGCCGCCTGTCGCGGCGGAATCGTCGTGGGGCGGGATGGAGCCTGAGGAGCTCCAGGGGCCTCCGAGGTTCCGGGAAGAGTGCTCGTCATTCTGATTACTTCGCTTCCGGTTCGGTCTCGTTCTTCCCGGTGGTGCCGGGGAGGTTGCTGAGGCGGTTGTAAGCGTCGGTGATGTCGCCCGTGTTGCCCTCGTCCTTGAGCTTGGTCAGGTACGACTGGTACTCCGCGTCGCTGACGACCTTGACGTTGAACAGCATCATCGAGTGGTACTCGCCGCAGAGTTCGGCGCACTTGCCCTGGTACGTGCCCTCACGGGTCGGCGTGAAGGACCAGGAGTTGTCCTTGCCGATGTACATGTCCTTCTTGTACAGGAAGTCGATGATCCAGAACGAGTGGATCACGTCGCGCGACTGCAGCGTGATCTTCACCTTCTTGTCGACCGGCAGGTACAGCGTCGGCAGCGCCGCTTGGTCGACGTTGCCGGCCTTGTCGGGCTGGGCCTGGACGCCCATGGTCCACACCGCGTCGGAGTTGTCCTTCTCGGTGCCGTCGTACTGGAAGTCCCATGCCCACTGCTTGCCGATCGCGGTGATCGACACGTCGGGGTTGTCGTACTGGGTCTCGATGATCTCCTGATCACGTGCCGTGAAGGAGAACATTCCGAAGATCAGGATCAACGGGACGACCGTGTAGAGGATCTCGATCGGCATGTTGTAGCGCAGCTGCACCGGCAGGCCGGTCTGGCCCTTGCGGCGACGGTACGCGATCGCCGCCCAGCCCATGAGCCCCCAGGTGACGAGACCGACGATCAGCAGCACGATCCACGAGTTGACCCACAGCGCCGCGACGCGATCGGTCTGGTTGGTGGCCGGCGTGCCGTCCGCGACGAAGCCCGGGAGGAATCCGTGGAGCTCCGTGGGAGAGCATCCCGCGAGGGCCACGGCTGCCACGACTCCCACGGGGAGTGCGGCCCAACGAAGGCGGCGTTTCGAGGGCACGATGCACCTTTCAGATCACGGACATGGGCAAGCCCAGTCTAGGGCAACCTCACACCCGATTCACGCCATCCACGCAGGTAAGCCGCGGATGGCGTGACGGTTTGGAGATGGATTTCCGCGGCTCAGTGGAAGCTGTCGCCGCAGGCGCAGGAGCCCTGCGCATTGGGGTTGTCGATCGTGAAGCCCTGCTCCGAGATCGTGTCCTTGAAGTCGATCGACGCACCGTCCAGGTACGGCACGCTCATGTTGTCGACGATGACCTCGACGCCGCCGAAGTCGACCGTCTCGTCGCCCTCCAGGTAGCGCTCGTCGAAGTAGAGCTGGTAGATCAGGCCGGAGCAGCCTCCGGGCTGCACCGCGACGCGGAGCCGCAGATCGTCGCGGCCCTCCTGCTCGAGCAGGCTCTTCACCTTGGACGCCGCGGCGTCGGTCAGCGTGACGCCGTGCGCGGTGGTGGTCTCGGGGGTGAGGGTGATGTCGCTCATATCGCTCCTTGGATCGGCCGTGGATTGGCACGGATTCCCTGCCAGGAGTCTACCGCCGCCCGGAACGGGCGCGTCGCCCGACGCCGGTCACGGGACAGTCTCGATCGGCGTCGGACGTACGGTCAGAGCGTGATCTCGTTCATCCGCGTCAGCAGCAGCGCCTCCGTCGCCACCGCGTGGCGGAATGTGTCCAGATGCAGCGACTCGTTGGGGCTGTGCGCGCGGGCGTGCGGATCCTCGACGCCGGTGACGAGGATCTCGGCGCCGGGGAAGCGCTCGACCAGATCGGCGATGAACGGGATGGATCCGCCCACGCCGAGATCCACCGGAGCCTTGCCGTAGCCGTCGGTCATCGCAGCGCGCGCGAGGCCAACCGCCCAGCCGCTCGTGTCGACGAGGAACGGGTTGCCGAGATCGACGTCGGAGAACGTCAGCTCGGCGCCGAACGGCGCGTGCGCGCGCAGGTGCGCCTGCAGTGCGGCGTACGCATCCTCGGCGCTCTGCCCGGGAGCGACCCGGCTGCTGATGACGACCGTGGTCTGCGGCGCGAGCGTGTTGGACGCCGCCTCGACCGAGGTCGCGTCGATGCCGATCACGGTGATCGAGGGCTTGTTCCAGATGCGGCTGAGGATCGTGCCGTCGCCGATCGGCGAGACGCCGGGCAGCAGCCCCGCCTCGTCGCGCAGCGTCTGCTCGGTGTACTCGGGGGTCTCCGCGTCACGGACCGCCAGTCCCTCGACGGCGACGGATCCGTTCTCGTCCCACAGCGTGTTCAGCAGGCGGATGGTGGCGAGCATCGAGTCGGGGACCGCTCCGCCGAACATGCCGGAGTGCGACGCGTGATCCAGGGTGCGCACGGTGAGGGTGAACCGCGCGGCTCCGCGCAGCGACACCGTGAGACCCGGGGTCTCGGCGTCCCAGTTGCCGGAGTCCGCCACGACGATGGCGTCGGCACGCAACGCGTCCTCGTTGTCGGAGAGGAACTGGGCGAAGGAGCGGGATCCGTACTCCTCCTCCCCCTCGATGAACAGCGCGATGCCCAGGTCGAGATCGTCGCCGATCACCTCGGCCACGGCGCGGATCGAGGCGATGTGGGCCATCACGCCGGCCTTGTCGTCTGCCGCGCCGCGCCCGTACAGCCGCCCGGCGCGCACCGTGGGCTCGAACGGCGGGGTCTCCCACAGCTCGTCCGCCCCCGGAGGCTGCACGTCGTGGTGCGCGTAGAGCAGGATCGTCGGCTTGCCGTTGCGCGCCGCGCGCCGCGCGAGCACCGCCGGCTGACCGACCTCGTCGGTGCCGGGGATCGCGGAGCGCAGCACCCGGACACTGTCGAAGACGCCCGTGGCCTCGACGAGCTCGGAGATCGCCGCGGCGCTGCGCACAAGCTGGGTCTGATCGAACGCCGGCCAGGCGATGCCGGGGATGCGGACGAGGTCGCCGAGATCGGAGAGCGCGGACGGGATCCCGGTCGCGACAGCTGCGTTGACAGCGGCTTCGACGTCACCGGCGGCGGTGACCGAGGAGGAGGGAGAGGTCATGCAGGTAATCTTAGAGAAGCCCCGTTCTTCTTCTCCGATCCATCAGGAGCCTTCGTGCCCAGCACTCCCACCCCCGCGTCCAACGACGAATCCGCGGAGGCGGCGTCCGGCAAGGGACGCCGCACGCCGACGCGCGCGGAGCAGGAGGCGGCCCGCCGCCGCCCGCTGGTGCCCGACACCAAGGAGGCGAAGGCCCAGGCCCGCGCGGAGCTGCGCGAGCGCCAGGACCGCCAGCGCGTCGGCATGGCCAACGGCGAGGAGAAGTACCTCCCGGCGCGTGACCGCGGCCCGCAGCGCCGCTGGGTGCGCGACTACGTCGACGCCGGCTGGCACGTCAGCGAGTGGATCATGGCGCTGATGGTGGTCGTGATCGTCGTGTCGCTGATCCCGAACACGATGGTGGCGTACTGGGCCTTCATCGGCCTGTGGGGCTTCATCGCGATCGCGATCATCGACATGGTGCTGCTCGGCATCCGCGTGAATCGCCGGATCGCAGAGAAGTACGGCAAGGACAAGCGCGAGCGCGGTCTCGCCTGGTACGCAGCGATGCGATCGCTGCAGATGCGGTTCATGCGACTGCCGAAGCCGCAGGTCAAGCGCGGGCAGTATCCCGCCTGACCGGCCTCACGGCTCACAGCAGAGGATCCCGGGTGCGCATCGCACCCGGGATCCTCTTGTCTCTGCCGGTCTTCGTCCGCCGGGCGCTCAGCCGCGTCGCAGGCCGGCGCGGATCTGCCGCGCCCACAGCGGTCCGCGGTACAGGAACGCCGTGTAGCCCTGCACGAGCGTGGCACCGGCGGCCAGGCGCTCGCGCACCTCGGCGCCCGTCTCCACACCGCCGACGGAGATGACGCAGAAGTCGGCCGGCACGGCGGCGCGCACGAGGCGCAGCACCTCGAGCGAGCGCTGCTTGAGCGGAGCACCGGAGAGCCCGCCGTCGCCCGCCGCGGCGACCTTGGCCGGATCCGTGACGAGCCCGTCGCGGGCGATCGTGGTGTTCGTGGCGATGAGGCCGTCCAGCTGCTCCTCCACCGCGAGCCGCGCGATCGCGGTGACCTCGTCGTCCGGCAGGTCGGGGGCGATCTTCACCAGCAGGGGCGTGGATCCGGCCGCCGCCTTGACCGCGCGCAGCAGCGGCGCGAGCGTCTCCACGGCCTGCAGGCCACGCAGCCCGGGCGTGTTCGGCGACGAGACGTTGATGGCGAGGTAGTCGGCCAGCGGTGCCAGGCGCACGGCCGAGGCGACGTAGTCCGCCGTGGCGTCCTCGACGGCGACGACACGGCTCTTGCCGATGTTCACGCCGATCACCGCACTCGGACGACGCCTGCGCAGCTTCCAGAGCCGCTTCTCGGCCGCTTCGGCCCCGGCGTTGTTGAATCCCATGCGGTTCACGACCGCGCGATCCGGGATCAGCCGGAACAGGCGCGGCCGGGGGTTGCCCGGCTGCGGGAGCGCGGTGATGGTCCCGACCTCGACATGCCCGAGGCCCAGCGCGGACAGCCCGCGCACGCCGACCGCGTTCTTGTCGAACCCGGCGGCGATGCCGAACGGGGTCGGGAAGGTGAGGCCGAGCGCTGTCACCTCGTCCCCGGGCGAGGGCCGGGTCAGCGCACGCGCGATCCAGGAGAACGGGGCCACGCCGAGGACGCGGACCACGACCATGCCGGCGTGGTGCGCGAACTCCGGGTCGAAGCGCGCGAGGACGAGGCGGAAGAGCAGAGAATACATCCCTGCCAGGCTACCGGTCGGCAGCCAGGATCCCTGCTGACCCGGCTCAGGGCGCAGCCGGCTCGCGGCTGCGGAGGTGATCCGCGCGCAGCTCGGCGATGGAGGATTCGAAGTCCTCCAGCGAGTCGAAGGCCTGATAGACGCTCGCGAACCGCAGGTAGGCGACCTCGTCGAGCTCGCGCAGCGGGCCGAGGATCGCGAGGCCGATCTCGTTGGTGTCGAGCTGCGAGACACCCGTCTGCCGCACCGCCTCCTCCACCCTCTGGGCGAGCAGGGCGAGATCCGCCTCGGTCACCGGGCGTCCCTGGCACGCCTTGCGCACGCCGCTGATCACCTTCTCCCGGCTGAACGGCTCCATCACCCCGGAGCGCTTGATCACGTTGAGGCTCGCGGTCTCGGTCGTGGAGAAGCGCCCTCCGCATTCCGGGCACTGCCGACGACGACGGATCGAGAGCCCGTCATCGCTCGTGCGCGAGTCGATGACGCGGGAGTCCGGGTGGCGGCAGAACGGGCAGTGCATTCCTGAGAGCCTACGCCTGGGCCACCGTGGCGGGCTCGGCCGCGCCTGTGAACCGGGCCTCGACGGCTTCGCCGTGTGCGGGGAGGATCTCGGCGTCGGCGAGGGCGACGACGCCCTTGCGCGCACGCGCCAGCGCATCACGGTCATACGAGATGACCTGCTGCGGACGGAGGAAGGTGTACGCACCGAGGCCGGAGGCGTAGCGCGCCTGTCCCCCGGTCGGGAGCACGTGGTTGCTGCCCGCCATGTAGTCGCCCAGGCTCACCGGCGTCTGGTCACCGACGAACACGGCGCCGGCGCTCGTGAAGACGGCGGCCGCCTCCTCCGCGTCGACGAGATGCAGTTCGAGGTGCTCGGGAGCGTAGGCATTGCTGAACGCCACGGCGGCGGCGCGATCGTCGACCAGCACGATCGCGGACTGCGGGCCTTCCAGCGCCGCCTGCACGCGCACGCTGTGCCGCGTGACGGCGGCCGCTGCGGCCACCTCGTCGGCGACGCGGTCCGCGAGGGCGGCCGAGTCCGTGACGAGCACGGCGGAGGCCTGCTCATCGTGCTCGGCCTGGCTGATCAGGTCCGCCGCGATGAGGCGAGGATCGGCTACCGCGTCGGCGACGATGAGGATCTCGGTCGCGCCCGCCTCGGAGTCGGTGCCGACGACGCCGGCGACGGCACGCTTGGCGGAGGCGACATAGTTGTTGCCCGGGCCGGAGATCACATCGACCGGGTCGAGTCCGATCGCAGCGACGCCGTGCGCGAGCGCGCCGATCGCCCCGGCTCCGCCGATCGCGTACACCTCGTCCACGCCGAGCAGAGCCGCCGCGGCGAGGATGGTCGGGTGGATGCGGCCGTCCTCGGCCGACTGCGGCGGGGAGGCCAGGGCGATGCTGCCGACGCCGGCGACCTGCGCGGGGACCACGTTCATCACGACACTCGATGCGAGCGGCGCCTTCCCGCCGGGGATGTAGACGCCGACGCGGCCGACCGGCTGCCAGCGCTGCACGATGCGCGCGCCAGGGCCGATCTCGGTGACCTGCGGCGCGGGCACCTGCGCGGCGGACCCCTGACGCACCCGCTCGATCGCGGCCTCCAGCGCCTCGCGCACGTGCGGATCGACTCCGGCGAGCGCCTCATCGAGGTGCTCGCGAGGCACGCGGATCGCGTGTCCGCTGACCCGGTCGAAGCGCTCGGCCTGCTCGCGCAGGGCCTCCTCGCCGCGGACGCGCACGTCCTCGACGATCGCGGTGGCGGTGGCGAGCGCCTCGGCGCGCGCAGCCGCGGCCCGCGGCACGGCGGCGAGCATCTCGGCGGTGGAGAGGGTGCGGCCCCTCAGGTCGATCGTCTGCATGCGTCCTCAGCCTCGTGTCATGTCGTCGGTGTCGTGCAGGTATCCCACGCGCCCGTCGTCGTGGCGCACCACGTACGCGCCGCCGCGGTCCTCGAGTACGAGGATCCAGGCGTCAGGTCCGATCGTGAAGATCTCCTCACCACGTGCGTCGTGCACGGGGCGGGTCTGGGGTGCAAGGGCCCAGAAAGGCTGACCCTGTGCGGGCGGAGCCGCGGGGAAGCTCCTGCGGGCCTTGTCGGCGTCGCGGTCCTCGTCGTCGCGGTTCTCCGCGACGACGTCGACGATGTTCGTGGCGGTGTCCTCGGTTGCGGGCTCGAGGAGCGAGCCGAGCACCTGGGTCATCGTGTCCGAGTGCGGCGGGTCTTCGGGCTCCGGCGCGGACTGTTCCGCCGCAGCCGGTTCCGTCGCCCCGGGCTCGGACTGCTCCGTGGTCACCGGCTCCGGCTGCGCAACGCCGGTCTTGTGCGCCCGGCGTCCGGCCGGCGCGACGGGATCGAGGATCGCCTCCGTCGCAGCCTCCGCGGCCGGGACGTCGGCGCGCTGCGACTGCGCGTTCGGCCTGGTGGCATCGACGTCCTCCTCCGCGACGAGGAACGACTCGCGGTGCTGCTCCGGCACGTAGCCGGCGGCACCGGGCACGGTGGCACCGGCGCTCCCCTCGGAGACGTGCTCGGCCGCACCGACCTCGTCCCCGTGCTGCAGCCCCGGATCCACGTCGTCCTCGTTCAGCGGGTCGGACACGCTGCCGCGGGCGCGCACGGGTCGGGTGCGGCTGAGCACCGGGCGCACCGGATCCGCATTGCGATGCGCGAGCGTCTCCCTGCGTCCTTCGAAGTCCTCGCGCAATGCAGGAAAGAGCGGAGCGAAGACGGTCACACCGACCAGCACGGCGAACAGCAGGATCAGCACCCACAGCGGCCAGGTCGCCAGCGGGGAACGACGCGTGGCGTCGACCAGTTCGAGCTGCGCCCAGAGCTGCACGACCCAGGTGACGAGGGCGACGCTGAACGCCACAGAGGCGAACTGGTCGATACCGAGAGAGCCGACGCGGCGGATCCCCTCGGGCGAGAGCCGACGCAACACGACCAGGAAGACGGCCGCCGTGGGCACTCCGATCGCGAGCAGCCACTCGCCGTTCTGAGTCCAGACCGTTGCGGCGCCGTCGAGCACGCTGCCGCCGGCGGGCACGAACGAGAAGGCGAAAGCCACCAGCCAGGCCCCGATGATGATCAGCTCACGGATCGTGAATCCGAGGTATCCGTGCTGCGGAGCGATCGCCGGCAGCGGTATCTCGTCGGATGCGGATCCGCTGTTCCAGGTGTCGTCCACCTCGACGGTGTTCGACGCGGGGTTCTGGTCGTCCTGTGCGATCTCCACGGAGGGGGCCTCGCCGGTCATCAGTGATTCCTTTCGTCGTGCGGTCGCTCTGGGGATCGACCGTGGGACGGGACCAGATCCTACCGGGCGGTGCTCCGCGCGCCCTGAGCGCAGGTCGCGCCGCGGCCGCGCGCTGCGATGCCAGTGGCGAGGCACCGCTCAGGTGCCGCGCCCGAGCCGAGCGCAGCTCAGCCCAGGCACTGCGGGCCGAGGAGCGACTTCAGATCGCCGAAGAGGTCGGCCGAGACGGTGACGGGCATCGGCACCTCGAACACCTTCGCCCTGCCTCCGCGATGCATCTTCAGCATCACCTCGGTCTCGCCGGCATGGCGGCGCAGCACCTCGGCGAGATCCTCGATCACGCGCTCGGTGGCGCGCTGCTCGGGTACCAGCAGTGACAGCGGACCCGCCGCGTCGAATGAGCCGACATCGGGTGTGAAGGCCGATTGCGCGTGCAGGTTCATGCCGTCGTCGCGACGGGACACCCGCCCCCGTACCGCGAGGATCGCGTCCTGCTGCAGCATGCTCTGGAACTCCAGATACGTCTTGCCCATGAACATGATCGTGATCTCGCCGTGGAAGTCCTCGACCGTGATCATGCCGTAGGGGTTTCCGCTGGCCTTGGCGACGCGATGCTGCACGCTGGTCACCAGCCCCGCCACGGTGACCTGGTCGCCGTCCTGGAGATCCTCGGACTCGATCAGATTGTTGATCGCGATGGATGCGTGCTTGGCCAGCGGCACCTCGAGGCCGGCGAGCGGGTGGTCGGACACGTAGAGGCCGAGCATCTCCCGCTCGAACGCCAGCTTGTCCTTCTTCGTCCACTCCGGGCGGTTCGGCACCTTCGGGGGTGCCGCCTCCTCGAGGTCGTCATACAGGCTGTCGAAGTCGAAGCCGATCGCACCCTGCGCCTCGTTGCGCTTCTGGTCGACGGAGGCCTCGACCGCGTCCTCGTGGATCTCGACGAGCGCGCGACGGGTGTCGCCCATCGAGTCGAACGCGCCTGCCTTGATGAGCGATTCGACGGTGCGCTTGTTCGCGACGTGCAGGGGCACCTTCTTCAGGAAGTCGTGGAAGGACTCGAAGTTCTCCTTCGCGCGCGCCTGCACGATGCCCTCGACGACGTTGGATCCGACGTTGCGCACCGCGCCGAGGCCGAAGCGGATGTCCTCGCCGACGGCCGCGAAGTAGTTGATCGACTCGCGCACATCCGGCGGCAGCACCTTGATGCCCATGCGCCGGCACTCGTTGAGGTACAGCGCCATCTTGTCCTTGGAGTCGCCGACGCTCGTCAGCAGCGCCGCCATGTACTCGGCCGGGTAGTGCGCCTTCAGGTACGCGGTCCAATATGAGATGACGCCGTATGCGGCGGAGTGCGCCTTGTTGAAGGCGTAGTCGGAGAACGGCAGCAGGATCTCCCAGAGGGCGTTCACGGCGCCGTCGGAGTAGCCGTTGGCGTGCATGCCGCCCTGGAACCCCTCGAACTGCTTGTCGAGCTCGGACTTCTTCTTCTTGCCCATCGCACGCCGCAGGATGTCGGCCTGGCCGAGCGAGAATCCGGCCACCCGCTGTGCGATCGCCATCACCTGCTCCTGGTAGATGATGAGGCCGTAGCTCTCCTCAAGGATGTCCTTGAGCGAATCGGCGAATTCCGGGTGGATCGGGGTGATCTCCTGCAGCCCGTTCTTGCGCAGGGCGTAGTTCGTGTGCGAGTTGGCGCCCATCGGGCCCGGACGGTACAGCGCGATGAGGGCCGAGATGTCACCGAAGTTGTCCGGCTTCATCAGGCGCATGAGCGCGCGCATCGGGCCGCCGTCGAGCTGGAACACCCCCAGCGAGTCGCCGCGGGTGAGCAGGTCGTAGGACGGCCGGTCGTCGAGGGTGAGGTCCTCGAGCACGAGCTCCTCGCCGCGGTTCATCCGGATGTTGGCGAGCGCGTCGGAGATGATCGTGAGGTTGCGCAGGCCGAGGAAGTCCATCTTGATCAGGCCGAGCGACTCGCAGGACGGATAGTCGAACTGCGTGACGATCTGACCGTCCTGCTCGCGCTTCATGATCGGGATGATGTCGATCAGCGGGTGCGACGACATGATCACACCGGCCGCGTGCACGCCCCACTGGCGCTTCAGGTTCTCCAGGCCCAGAGCCGTGTCGAAGACGGTCTTCGCCTCGGGATCCGACTCGATCACGACCCGGAACTCGCTGGCCTCCTTGTACCGCGGGTGCTCGGGGTCGAACATGCCGTCCAGGGGCATGTCCTTGCCCATCACCGCAGGGGGCATGGCCTTGGTGAGCTTCTCCCCCATGCTGAACGGGAAGCCGAGCACGCGGCCCGCGTCCTTGAGTGCCTGCTTGGCCTTGATCGTGCCGTAGGTGACGATCTGCGCGACGCGCTCGTCGCCGTACTTCTCGGTGACGTACTGGATCACCTCGCCGCGACGACGGTCGTCGAAGTCGACGTCGAAGTCGGGCATCGAGACGCGGTCGGGGTTGAGGAAGCGCTCGAAGATGAGGCCGTGCTCGAGCGGATCCAGATCCGTGATCTTCATCGCGTAGGCGGCCATGGAGCCCGCGCCGGAGCCACGACCGGGGCCGACGCGCACGCCGTTGTCCTTGGCCCAGTTGATGAAGTCGGCGACGACGAGGAAGTAGCCGGGGAACCCCATGGACGAGATGACCTCGACCTCGTAGTCGGCCTGCTTGCGCACCGCGTCGGAGATTCCGCCCGGGTAGCGCAGATGCAGGCCCTTCTCGACCTCTTTGATGAACCAGCTCTCCTCGGTCTCGCCCTGCGGGACCGGGAAACGCGGCATGAAGTTGGCGCTGGTGTTGAAGGAGACGTCGCAGCGCTCGGCGATGAGCAGCGTGTTGTCGCACGCCTCGGGATGGTCGCGGAACACCTGACGCATCTCGGCCGCGGACTTGACGTAATACCCGTCGCCGTCGAACTTGAAGCGGTTCGGATCGGCCAGGGTCGAACCGGACTGCACGCAGAGCAGGGCCTCGTGGCTCTTCGCGTCGTGCTGGTGCGTGTAGTGCAGGTCGTTCGTGCCGACGAGCGGGATCCCGAGGTCTTTGGCGATCTTCAGCAGGTCGCCCGTGACGCGCCGCTCGATCTCCAGGCCGTGGTCCATGATCTCGGCGAAGTAGTTCTCCTTGCCGAACAGATCCTGGAACTCGGCCGCCGCCGCGCGCGCGGCGTCGTACTGGCCGAGACGCAGCCGGGTCTGGATCTCGCCGGACGGGCAGCCCGTCGTGGCGATGAGCCCCTTGGAGTACTTCTGCAGGATCTCGCGGTCCATGCGCGGCTTGAAGTAGTAGCCCTCGAGGCTCGCGCGCGACGACAACCGGAACAGGTTGTGCATGCCCTCGGTGGTCTCGCTGAGCAGCGTCATGTGCGTGTACGCACCGGATCCGGAGACGTCATCGCTGCGCTGCTCGGGAGACCCCCACTGCACGCGGGACTTGTCGCTGCGGTGCGTGCCGGGCGTGACGTACGCCTCGATGCCGATGATGGGCTTGACCCCGGCCGCGGTGGCGGCCTTGTAGAACTCGAACGCCGCGAAGGTGTTGCCGTGATCGGTCACGGCGACGGCCGGCATGCCCTGTGCGACCGCCTCCTGCACGAGCGGCTGGATGCGCGCGGCCCCGTCCAGCATCGAGTACTCGCTGTGCACGTGGAGGTGGACGAAGGAGTCTGATGCCATGCGTCGAGTCTACTTTCGACCTCCGACGCTCAGTCCGCGTTGACGATCCGCCCAGGGACGCACGGCCCCCTCCGGGCGCCATGACAAGATCCCCACGCGCGCCGAAGCGTGGACTTGCCGCCTACACCCCCTCGCATCGTCTTCACCCCCTCGCACCGACGTCCGCGCGCGGGGGTGACGGCGTGGCCGGGGGGGGTGAACGCGCATATGACCGGAGCGACCCACCACCACCGCACCGGGAACCACCCGACTACCCTGATCCCATGACCACCCCCGACTTCGTGCTCGCGCTGCGCGAGCACATCGGCCACGCGCCGCTGAATCTCGTCGGAGTGACGGCGATCGTGTTCCGTGATGAGAAGGTGCTGCTCGGCAAGAGGGCGGACAACGGTGCCTGGCAGGCCGTCTCCGGCATCGTCGATCCCGGCGAGGAGCCCGCCGACACGGCGGTGCGCGAATGCCTGGAGGAGGCCGGCGTCGTCGTGAAGGTCCAGCGGCTCGCGCTCGTGCAGCAGCTCCCCCGCGTGACCTATGCGAACGGCGACGAGGTCGACTACCTCGATCTGGTGTTCCGCTGCACCTGGGTCTCGGGCGAGCCCTACCCCGCCGACGGCGAGCTCACCGAAGTCGGCTTCTACGACCTCGCCGCAATGGGCGACGTCGACGACGCGCATGTGCGCAAGATCGCCCTCGCCGTGGCGGAGGACGATCCTGCGCACTTCCGCGGCGGCCGTCCGCCGAAGGCCTGACGGACCCGATGCGCCGACATCAGGGTTCGACCATGCGCTGATCCGTGTTGGTGTACGAGATCGAATCGGCGATCGAGCCGACGAGCCCCATCGTGACCCGCAGCAGCCCCGGCTTCACGTCGTCCAACGGCGGTGGAGTGTCGGTGCCGAGCGTGAGCGCGCGGCCGTCCTGCGTCGTCGCGGTGACGGATCCGAGGTACACGCTCACGTGCCCGCTCAGCGTCATCGTGTCGGCGCTCGTCACGAGTCCTGCCTTGTCCGGCGGGCGCACCGTGAGCGAGAAGCCGGAGATGGTGATGGAGTCGGCGGAGATCTTCAGCGCGCGGGTCGTGCCGCCATCGACGGTGGGCACCTCGACGACGGAGATGCCGCGAAGTCCGGCGAAGGACAGGCCCTGCGACCCCATTGAGGCCGGTGTCCCCGTGAACACCGGCGCCGCATCGTCGCGCGTGGCCTCGACCGGGGGCGCCGGCGTCGCCGGATCCGTCGCGGGCGGGACGGCCGGCACTGCCGGCTCCGAGGGCAGACTGGGCGTCGAGGGCGTTCCCGGAGCCGAGCCGCCCGGCGACGGGCTGGGCGTCGGCGCCGGCGTCGCCGACGGGCACCAGATCAGCGGGATGCAGAACCCCGCCGAGCGGATGCTCGGCGCGGCGGCGGCGCCGAGGGTGAGCGGCGTCACGAGTGCCAGCGCGACGAACGCCGCGAGTGGCGTCGCCCCGCGGCGCCGGGACGCCGTCATGCGGCCTCCTCGCCGGTGGTCGCCTCGCTTTCGGAACCCGCGGCCGGCGGTCCCATCCACGCCACGACCAGCACCGCGCCGGTGCCCGCGATGAGCATCCCGACGATGAAGCCGCCGAGGTTCACCCCGATCAGCGAATAGATCGCGACGACGAGCGCGAGGATCCCGTAGAACACGTGGTGCGCCGGCATGAGCACGGCGAGCGCCCCGAGCAGCACGAGCGCAACGGGGATGATCGTGGCCTGCAGTCCCTCGATGCCCAGCTGCACATGCAGCCTGCCGATGTCGAGCTGTCCGGAGAAGAACAGCTCCACGCCGCCCAGCGCGACGAGCAGACCCCCGATGAACGGACGCCGACGTCGCCAGGCGCGGAACGCGTGCGGGCGCACCGTCTCGGGTGCATCCGACGCCATGTCCGTCGCCGCCCCGGCCCCGTCGCTCACGGCGATCCCGTCGGGCGGTCCGGCCCCGTCGCTCACGGCGATCCCGTCGGGCGGTCCGGCCTCGGCGCGAATCGGACTCATCGCCTCCTCGGTGCCGCCTCGTCGCTCGCGACGCGGCACGGCGTTCTCCCGGATCTCATCCGTCACAGCGTCGCGGCCCTTCAGAAGCATCCCTGCGACCCATCCGTGAGCTCCATGGTCATGCCCGTGAGGGTGAACACCGACGCCTGGGTGCTCCAGGCGGTCTGCTTCAGGTTCTTGATCGAGACGGTGTCGGCGTCCTGCGCGAAGTCGCCGGCGCTGCCCTTGGCGTCGGTGTTGACGGTCGACGCGTCCACACCGATCCGGATCCGCCCGAACGTCGCGTCGCCCATGAGGCCCGTCATCCCCAGCTGCAGGTCGCTCGCCGACGCGGGAGTGCCGTTGCCACCGGCCTTGATGAGCACGCCCATCTTCCCGAGCGGCGTGTCGGTGACCACCGACTGGCAGAGATCGGCCAGCGTCGCGCTCTTGATGTTGGCGATGGCGACCTGGTGCTCGGTGCCCTCGGTGTCCTTCGTGACGCCGCCGTACTGCGAGAACCCGGTGCCCTCGAGCTGTGAGGCGCTGATCTGGAACTGGCTCCCCGACACGGCGAACGAGACCGGAACGGCGCCCTGGGCGACGCCGCCCATCAGACCCGCGGCGACAAGGCCCGCCGGGATCGCGACGAGCGCGATGCGCCCGGCATGCGAGGAGCCGAGCTTGCGGACACGGTCGGACTTCAGGAACTTCATGGATCCTCCTCCGGTGCGCCGACTGCGGTGGCGGCGCTCCCCGGTCGAGTATATTGCTTATTGACGTCGAGTCAATACACACGCGAGGGCGGATCCCGCTCGCCGATAGGCCCGGGCATGCACCGCTAGGCTCGGGGCATGCCCGACGCGCGACGCCCCCGCCTGAGCCCCGAGGAGCGCCGTGCGCAGCTCGTCGCGACCGGCGTGAACCTCCTCGCCGAGCACTCCCTCGATGAGCTGACCATGGACGTGCTGGCGCGACACGCCGGCGTGTCGCGCCCGCTGCTGTTCCACTACTTCGACACGCGTCAGGGCATGCACCTCGCCGTGGTCACGACCGCCCGGGACAGCCTGCTGCGCGCCTCGGAGCCGCACCCGGAGCTGCCCCCGCGGGAGCGGATCCGCGACACCCTGCTGCGCATCGCGGAGTTCGTGCGAGACCACAAGGGCACCTTCCACTCCCTGGTCCGCGGCGTCGCAAGCGGAGACCCCGCCGTGCGGCGGGTCGTGGACGAGTCGCGCGAGACCAACGCCGAGCGGCTCGTGGAGGCCTTCACCGAACTCGGAACCCCCGACACGTCCGCGCTGCGCGTGGCGCTGCGGGCCTGGGTCGCGTTCACCGAGGAGACGCTTGTGAGCCTGGTCATCGAACGGGAGGTCGCCCCGGCAGAGGTCGTGCGGTTCCTGGAGGGCACACTCGACGGCGTGGTCGCAGCCGCCGGCGAACTCGCGATCTGAGCCGAGGTCATGGACGGTCGCTCGTCTCACCCTTGACAGGTGACCATTTAGTCACCTATCTTCGAGGCATGGACGAGGCGGATGAGACCGGCCGAACGATCCGCGCTCTCGCGGATCCCGGGCGTCGCGCACTCCTGGACGCCCTGCGCGTCCGCGACGGGCAGAGTGTCGGCGAACTCGAGACGGTCCTGCCGCTCCTCGGCCGGCACGCCGTCCTCAAGCATCTGCGTGTGCTGGAGGAGGCAGAGCTCGTCACCAGCCGCAAGTCGGGCCGGATCCGGATCGTCCAGCTCAACCCCGTCCCGATCACGGCTCTCGCGAGACGCTGGCTCGACGACTACTCCCTGCAAGCCGGGCTCGCGCTCGCCCGGCTGCGGGATCACGTGGAATCCGAGCGCGCCGATCAGCACCGCACTGCGCAAGGAGACACCATGTCCGAGAACAGCCGCACCCTCGTCGCCACGATCGTCATCGAGGCGGATCCCGACCGCGTCTGGGAGGCGCTGGTCGACCCGGAGCAGACCCGACGGTGGTTCTTCGGGGGCATCCTCCGGTCGGATCTCACCGTCGGGGCCGCCATCGAGTGGGTCAGTGCGGAAGGCGCATCGCGCATCGCCGGAACCGTGACCGCCATCGATCCGCCACGCCGGCTGGCGCACACCTTCCGGGCGACATGGAGCGAGGAGACGGCCGCCGACGCGGAGTCGCACTACGAGTGGGTGCTCGAGGCGATGCCCGGAGGGCTCACGCGAGTGACCGTCACGCACTCCGGCCTACCCGACGGGACCGCCACCGCCCAGCAGGTGGATGGCGGCACCTCGCTCGTGCTCAGCTCGCTCAAGACCTACGTCGAGACCGGACGCACGATGGCCGGGATGGGCTGACGGGCCTCAGGCGTCGCCACGGAGCACGTCGAGCGCGTGCTGGAAGTCGGCGGGATACGGCGACTCGGTCTGCACCCACTCCCCCGTCACGGGGTGGGCGAAGCCGAGACGGTGCGCATGCAGCCACTGCCGACTGAGGCCGAGGCGCGCGGAGAGCGTCGGATCCGCGCCGTACAGCGGATCCCCGACGCACGGATGCCGGTGCGCTGCCATATGCACCCGGATCTGGTGCGTGCGACCCGTCTCGAGGTGGATCTCCAGCAGCGAGGCCCCGGGGAACGCCTCCAGCGTCTCGTAGTGGGTCACCGACGGCTTGCCGTCCGGCACGACCGCGAACTTCCAGGAGTGGTTCGGGTGGCGGCCGATCGGGGCGTCGATCGTACCGGCGAACGGATCAGGGTGCCCCTGCACGACGGCGTGATAGATCTTCTCGACCGTGCGCTCCTTGAACGCGCGCTTGAGCACCGAGTACGCCGCCTCGGTCTTGGCGACCACCATGAGACCGCTCGTTCCGACGTCCAGCCGATGCACGATGCCCTGACGCTCCGGCGCCCCGCTCGTGGCGACGCGGAAGCCGGCGGCCGCGAGGGCGCCGACCACGGTCGGGCCCTCCCAGCCGACGGAGGGATGCGCGGCGACACCGGTCGGCTTGTCCACGACGACGATGTCGTCGTCGTCGTACACGATGCCCAGGTCTGCGACGGCGATCGGCTCGATGCGCGGCTCCTGCTTGGGCGCCCACTCCACGTCCAGCCAGCCGCCGGCGCGCAGCTTGTCCGACTTGCCCAGGATCGCGCCGTCCAGCGCCACCCCTCCGGCCTCGGCGACCTCTGCCGCGAACGTTCGGGAGAAGCCGAGCATCTTCGCCAACGCGGCGTCCACGCGGACACCGTCCAGCCCGTCCGGAACCGGCAGGGAGCGGGACTCCACCATCAGTCCTCGGATCCGGGACGTTCGACCGGCCGGTCTGCAGCCGGTGCCGCTCCGGCGGAGGCGGCTCCCTCCTCGGTGTGCGAGGAACCCGCGGAGGCCGCGTCGTCGGTGGGCTCCTCGGAGTCCATCTCGGACTGCGCCTCCTCGGCGGCCTTGTGGTCGCGCTCGCGCGTGCCGTCAAGGCGGAGCCCGACGATGATCAGGAGCGCGATCGAGATCATGCCGGTCACGATGAACATGTCGGCGACGTTGAAGATCGCAGGGATCATCCACGGCATGCTGATCATGTCGACCACGTGGCCGACCCCGAATCCCGGCTCACGGAACAGCCGGTCGGTGAGGTTGCCGAGCACGCCGCCGAGCAGCGCGCCCAGCACCACCGCCCACAGCCGCGAGCGCACGGCGAAGGCCTTCCAGACGATCGCCACGGCGACCAGCGAGAGGGCGATGGTGAAGATCCACGTCGCACCCGCGCCGATCGAGAACGCGGCGCCGGAGTTGCGGATGTAGAACAGCTGCAGGAACTCCCCGAGCACCACGACGGGCTGCTGCAAGGGGAGGTTCGTGATGGTGAGGTACTTCGCAAACTGGTCGGCGGCCAGCACGAGCACTGCGAGGATCGCAATGATCGCGCCGGCCGCCGAACCGTGAAGCGGTTGACGCCGGGCCAACGGAACTCCTTACTGGCCGGAATCCGAGCCCGAGACGCCCTTCTCATCGAGGTCGCGGAGCTGACCCTCGATGTAGCCGCGCAGCTGCGAGCGGTAGTTGCGCTCGAAGTCGTGCAGCTCGGCGATCTTGCCCTCGAGCACATTGCGCTCGCGCTCGAGACGTGCGGTCTCCTCGCGCTGCTTCTGCTCGACGTCGGCGAGGATCTTCGAGGCCTGCGCCTTGGCGTCGGCCACGAGCTGGTCGCGCTGCGCCTTGCCTTCCGCGACGTGCTCGTCGTGCAGGCGCTGCGCCAGCTCGATGATGCCGGCCGTGGCGTTGGCAGGAGCGCCTTCCGCGACGGGGGCGGCGGCCGCGACCGGAGCCGGCGCGGCAGGAACCTCGGCGACGGGAGCGGCCTTCTCGCCGGACTCGTAGGCGGCGAGCTTCGCCTTCAGCTCGGCGTTCTCGTCGAGCGCCTTGCGCCACTCGAGCACGACCTCGTCGAGGAAGTCGTCGACCTCGTCGGGGTCGAAGCCGTCCTTGAAGCGGACGTGCTGAAACTGCTTGGTGACGACGTCATCCGGGGTCAGTGCCATTGGTGGCTCCTCTTTCGATGAGTTCTCGGTGGCCGGGTGGAACGGGCGCGTGCCATCCGGCGTGCACCTCACAAAAGCATAGCCGTCTCTCCCGAGCCTGCGAAGTCGCCCCGGAACAGGGGTTCACAAGAAGGCGCGCGTGACCGACATCAGGATCAGCACGACCACGAACGTCAGCGTGAACCCGAGGTCCAGTGCGACGGGTCCGATCCTCACCGGAGGAATGAGGCGGCGGAAGAACTTGATCGGCGGATCCGTGAGGGTGTAGACGATCTCCGCCGCGATCAGACCCGCTCCACGAGGACGCCAGGAGCGGTTGAAGATCGGGATCCATTCCAGGATCAGGCGTGCGAAGAGCGTGAGCAGGTACAGCAGCAACAGCGTGTTGACGATCGCAGCGATCACGGCGACCGCTGGCGCGACCACCACGTGTCAGGAGTGAGCGAGCGCGGGCTCGTCGCCCCCGGAGATGCCACCGTGGCCGGACACCGCGATGCTCTCGGGCGACAGCAGGAACACCTTGCTGGTCACACGCTCGATGCGGCCGTACAGGCCGAGCGAGAGTCCGCTCGCGAAGTCGATGAGACGGCGCGCGTCGGCGTCGCTCATCTGCGAGAGGTTGATGATCACGGGGATCCCGTCACGGAAGCTCTCGGCGATGACCTGTGCGTCCCGGTACTGCTTGGGGTGCACGGTGAGGATCTCGTTCACGGCACCCGCAGCCGGCTGACGGACAGCGGTCGGGCGGCGCAGCGGCGTCACAGGGGCGGGCTTCGCCTCCTCGCGCTCGCGGCGCACCTCGTCGCGGCGAGAGGACTCGTGGCGCACGTGCTCCTGGCGGGCGACGGGCGCCTCCTGAGCCTCCTGCTCGTAGGCCTCTTCCTCATCGGCGAGGCCGAGGTACACCATGGTCTTCTTCAGCGGGTTCCCCATCGTGTCCTCCGAACGTGTAGGGGTGGTTCTCTTCTTGAGGCTAGCCCTGGGCAGGGCGCGGCCCCGTGATTGCGGAGCCGATGCGAAGGTGTGTCGCGCCGGCCGCGATCGCCTCGGCGAAGTCCCCGGTCATGCCCGCGGAGATCCAGCCGGCGTCCGGGGCGATCGCGCGCACCCGCTCGGCGTATCCGTGCACGCGGGCGAAGGCGGCGGCGGGGTCCTCATCCAGCGGCGCCACGGCCATGACACCACGCAACCGCAGCGTCGGGAGGGTGAGCACGTGCTCGGCGAGGGACTCGAGGTCGCCGGGTGCGACGCCGCCCCGGCCGGGGTCGTCGGTGAGATTGATCTGCAGCAGCACGTCGAGGACGGAGTCATCGAACGTGGCCCGATCGAGCGAGTCGGCGATGCGCGCCCGGTCGACCGAGTGCACGGCATGGGCCGCGCGGCGGATGGCTCCGGCCTTGTTCGTCTGCGCCTGTCCGATGAAGTGCCAGCGCAGGTCGTCGAGATCGGCCAGTTCCGCGGTCTTCGCCGACAGCTCCTGCTGACGGTTCTCGCCCACCTCGCGCACGCCGAGCTCGTACAGCTCGCGCACGAGAGACGCCGGGTGGAACTTGGTCACGACGATGCGCGTGATGCCGGCGGGGTCTCGCCCCGCGCGCCGTGCGGCGTCCGCGATCGCTGCATCGATCGCGGACAGCCGCTCGGCGACGTCGGTCACTTGAGGAACTCGGGGATGTCGAGATCGCTCTCATCGAAGGCCGGCTCGATGCTGGTGTGCACCGGCGGGATCGACGACGTCGCGACCGGCGCCGTGCGGCGCGGCTCGTTCTCAGTCTTCTCCTCGGCCGCGTCCACAGCGCCGGACTCGTCGGCGCCCTTCTCCGCGACCGCCGGTGCGGCCGTCGTGCGGGAGAAGATCTGGGGGTCCAGACGCAGCGTGGGCTCGCCGCTGTCGAATCCTGCCGCGATCACCGTGACGCGCACCTCGTCGCCGAGCGTGTCGTCGATGACCGTTCCGAAGATGATGTTCGCCTCGGGGTGCGCGGCCTCCTTGACGAGATCCGCGGCGTCGTGGATCTCGAAGATGCCGAGGTTCGATCCGCCCTGGATCGACAGCAGCACGCCGTGCGCACCCTCGATCGAGGCCTCGAGCAGGGGCGATTCGACCGCGAGTTCCGCAGCCTTGATCGCACGGTCGGCACCGCGCGCGGATCCGATGCCCATGAGCGCGGATCCGGCTCCCTGCATGACCGACTTCACGTCGTTGAAGTCGAGGTTGATCAGACCCGGCGTCGTGATCAGATCGGTGATGCCCTGCACACCGGCAAGGAGCACCTGGTCGGCGGTCGCGAAGGCCTCGATCATCGAGATGCCGCGATCGCTGATCTCCAGCAGACGGTCGTTCGGCACCACGATGAGGGTGTCGACCTCCTCCTTCAGCTTCGCCACGCCCGCGTCGGCCTGCGACTGACGGCGGCGACCCTCGAAGGAGAACGGCTTGGTCACGACGCCGATGGTCAGGGCGCCGATCGACTTCGCGATGCGCGCGACGATCGGGGCTCCGCCGGTGCCGGTGCCGCCACCCTCGCCCGCCGTGACGAAGACCATGTCGGCGCCGGTGAGCGCCTGCTCGATCTCCTCGGCGTGGTCCTCCGCCGCACGGCGTCCGACCTCGGGGTCGGCGCCGGCGCCGAGGCCCCGGGTGAGATCGCGGCCGACATCGAGTTTGACGTCGGCGTCGCTCATGAGCAGCGCCTGCGCATCGGTGTTGATGGCGATGAACTCGACGCCGCGCAGGCCGAGATCGATCATGCGATTGACGGCGTTGACGCCACCACCGCCGACACCGACGACCTTGATCACGGCAAGGTAGTTCTGGTTCTGGCTCATCCCGTCCTCCGATGTGTTTCGAGCCCCGACGGGGAACCTTCAACCTCAAGCAGAAGGTTAAAGAATTTCCCGGTATTGCTTTCTTTGATCGACGGTAAGCGGCGCACGACGCGCAGGAGCCAAGCGACACGCGCCTGAGCGCGATCGTGTCGGATATTCGCGCTCAGCCGACCACGCCGACGCCGGGCGAGGACACGTCGTACGACGAGGCGTCGGGGTTCGCCTTCATGAGCGCCAGCAGAGCGAGGGTCTTCTCGGCCGAACCGTCGGCACTCCCCCAGACGACCTTCGCCCCGGCCGACAGCTGCAGCACGATGTCATCGGGCGTGGTGGCGGATGCTGTGACGACCTGGGCGCGCAGATCCGCCGGGAGGCTGCGCAGCGCGGTGGCGACCGCGGCGAAGGCCGAGGATCCGGTGCCCCCCGCGGCATCGATGAGCGCATACCCGTCCGGCCGCTGCTCGGTCGTGGAGAGCGCGACGCCGGCGACGTCGACGACCGTGAATCGCCCCGGCTCCTCGACCACGCCGACCGGGGTGCGCTCGACGATGCGCACCACGAGATCATGCGGCGGGTGGGCCTCGAGCCGGTACGTCTCGATGAGCGGGAAACCGACCAGCGCGGCCTTCACGGCGCTGGCGTCGACGAGCGCGAGCGGGCGTCCGACCTGGCTCGAGAGCGCCTTCTCCACGTCTGCGGGCTTCAGCGTGGCGGTGCCCTCGACGGTGATGGTCTGCACGGCGAAGAGCGGGCTGTATGCGGCGCCGACGCTGCCGCCGATGACGAGCAGGCTCGCTGCGATCGCGATGATCCAGCCGATCCGGCGGCGCCGGGAGCGCTGCGTGAAGCGACGGATCTCGGTGCGCAGCGCGCGACGGCGCGCCCGTGCCGCCTGCCACAGGTCACGCGCGGTGAGCGGCCCGTCTGGTTCCGCATCGGATCCGTCGCCCTCCTCATCCGGCACGACGGCCACCGCCTCGGACACCGTGAGCGGCGAGGCCGGGACGAGCGGTGCGGTCAGGACGATCGGCGCGGTCTCAGTGTCCACATCGACGCGTCCGTCGGCGGGACGCGACTGCTCGGCACGCTCGGTCTGGGCCGGCGGCGGAGAGGTCGGGATCGCGGACGGCCGACGCACGATCAGTCCTCGGTGTCGGCGCGCAGCGCCTCGAGCACCTGCGGGATGATCTGGTACACGTTGCCGCAGCCGAGGGTGATCACGTAATCGCCGTCACGCGCGACGGCGGCGGTGTAGTCGGCGGCCTGCTGCCAGTCTGGGACGTAGTGCACGTGCCGCGGGTCTTCGAAGGCGCCGCTGACGAGTTCGCCGGTGACACCGGGGACCGGATCCTCGCGAGCGCCGTACACGTCGAGCATCACCGTGTGATCGGCGAACCGTTCCAGCACCTCGGCGAACTCCCGGTACATGTGCTGCGTGCGGGAGTAGGTGTGCGGCTGCTGGATCGCGATGATGCGACCGTCTCCGACGATCGTGCGCATCGCCTCGAGGGCTGCCCGCACCTCGGTGGGGTGGTGCGAGTAGTCGTCGTACACGCTCACGCCGCGCTCGACGCCGTGCAGCTCGAGACGGCGCACCGTGCCGGCGAAGCCCTGCACCGCGCGCGCCGCGTCCGCGAGTCCGTAGCCCAGCGTGGTGAGCACGGCGACGGCGCCGGCCGCGTTGACCGCATTGTGCACGCCGGGCACGCCGAGCCGCATGCGCACGGTGTCTCCGCGCAGGGTGAGCGTGGCCGCGACGCCGGACTCGGTCGAGACGTCGCTGAGGCGCAGATCCGCGTCCTCGGCGAAGCCGAACGAGATCACATGGGGGTGGGTGATCCCCGCCCGTACGCGCTGCGCCCCGGGGTCGTCGCTGGAGATGACGACGGCTTCGCCCGCCTTGTTCGCGAAGGTCATGAACGCCTCGTGGAACGCCTCCTCGGATCCGAAGTGGTCGAGGTGATCGGGATCGACGTTGGTGATCAGGGCGACCGACGTGTCGTAGAGCAGGAAGGTGCCGTCCGACTCGTCGGCCTCGATCACGAACAGGTCGTCGGAGCCGGAGGAGCTGGACACACCGAGCTGCTCGATCACGCCGCCGTTGACGAAGTTCGGATCCGCGCCGAGCTCACGCAGCGCGGTGACGATCATTCCCGTCGAGCTGGTCTTGCCGTGCGCACCCGCGACGGACACGAGGCGGTGGCCGCGGATCAGCCAATGCAGCGCCTGAGAGCGGTGGATGACGTGCAGGCCGCGCTCCTTGGCGAGCAGGAACTCGGGGTTCTCCGGCCAGATGGCGCCGGTGTGCACGACGGTGTCGGCGTCGCCCAGATGCGCGGCATCGTGCCCGATGTGCACCTCGGCACCGAGGGCGGCGAGGGCCTGCAGGTTCGCGCTGTCGGCGCGATCGCTGCCGGACACGCGGATACCGGCGTCGAGGAACATGCGGGCCAGCCCCGACATGCCGGAGCCGCCGATGCCGATGAAGTGCGCCGCGGTGATGTCGTCAGGGATCGGCAGGGAGAGGTCGGGTCTGATCATGTCGGGAACAATCCTAGGTCGGGGCCGCGGGGGTCGGGGCTCGGCTCGCGGTCAGCGGGCCAGCACACGGTCTGCGAGGGCGATCACGTCCTCGGTGCCGGTGCGGGATCCGACCTGCTCGGCCGCGCGTCGCATCGTGGCTCGCCGCTGCTCGTCGCGCAGCAGCGGCACCAGCTCGGTGCGGATCCGGTCGGGCGTGAGCCGCGCGTCGTCGATCACGATCGCCGCACCGGCATCGATCGCGGCAGACGCATTGAGCCGCTGTTCGCCGTTGCCCACCGCATAGGGCACGTACACCGCGGGGATGCCGAGTGCGCTGATCTCGCTGACGGTCGCCGCACCCGCGCGGGACAGGATCAGATCCGCCAGCGCGAACGCGAGATCCATCCGATCCAGGTAGCGCCGCATCGTGTAGCCGTCCGCGCCGGGATCGGCCATCTCGGAGCGGTCCCCGGTCGCATGCAGGATCTGCCAGCCCCCGTCGAGGATGTCCCGCCAGGATCCCTCGAGCGCCTCGTTGAGCCGCTGCGCGCCGAGCGACCCGCCGAACACCAGCAGCACCGGACGCGCGGGATCCAGACCGAACTCCGCGGCGGCCTCCGCACGCATCGCGGCCCGGTCGAGTTCGACGATCTCGCGGCGCAGCGGCATGCCGACGACCTCCCCGCCGCGCAGCGGCGTGCCGGGGAACGCCACGCCGACCGCCGCCGCCGTGCGCGCGCCGAGCACATTCGCCATGCCGGGACGTGCGTTGGCCTCATGCACGATGAACGGGATCCGCTCCCGCCGCGCCGCGACGTACGCGGGCGCGGCCGCGTAGCCGCCGAAGCCGATCACGACATCCACTCCGTGCTTGCGGATGAACCCGCGCACACGGCGCACCGCGCGCGGGAACCGCACAGGGAAGGCGAGTGCGGCGCCGTTCGGACGACGGGGGAACGGGACCTTCTCCACGGTGAGGAGCTCGTAGCCGCGCTGCGGCACCAGACGCGCCTCGAGCCCTTCGCGCGTGCCCAGTACGAGCACCTGCGCCTGCGGATCCCTGGCGCGAAGGCCGTCGGCGACGGCGAGCAGGGGGTTCACATGGCCCGCGGTCCCGCCGCCGGCCAGAAGATACGTGGTCACTTCAGGAGCGTACCCGACCGGCCTGCGCGGCCCGTGGTGCACCGGCGGCCCCGGTCCGGGGCGCGGGCACCGGCAGCGTGCGCGCGAACGACAGGAGCACTCCGCATGCCAGCAGCACCGAGAGCAGCGACGTGCCGCCCTGCGACATGAACGGCAGGGGCACACCCAGCACCGGGAAGACGCGCAGCACGACGCCGATGTTGATCAGCGCCTGGGACAGGATCCACACCACGATGCCGCCCGCGGTCACACGGATGAACAGATCGTCGGTGCGACGGATCATCCGGAACACGGCGATCGCGAACAGCGCGAACAGCGCGAGCACGAGCGCGCAGCCGATCAGCCCGAGCTCCTCCCCGACGATCGCGAAGATGTAGTCGTTGGATGCCGCGGGCAGCCAGCCGTACTTCTCGCGCGAGTTGCCGAGGCCGACGCCGAAGACGCCGCCGTTCGCCATCCCCCAGATGGCGTGCACCTGCTGGTAGCAGCCGTCCAGGTAGCAGCTGGAGTCGCTCTGGGTGCTGAACATGTTCAGGATCAGCATCCGCCGACGCTCGTTCGTGAAGGCGAACAGCAGCACGGCACCGGCGATCAGGAGCACCGGGACCAGCAGGATCCGCAGGCGCACACCGGAGAAGAACATCGTGCCGAGCAGCAGCAGGAACAGCACGATCGAGGTGCCGAGGTCGCCGCCGCCGTAGACGGACCCGATCGCGAGCAGGGCGACAGGGAACAGCGGGATCAGCACGTGCTTCCAGCGTCCGAGCAGATGCTGCTTGCGCCACAGGATGAATCCCGCGAAGATCGCCAGGCTGAGCTTGATGAACTCGGACGGCTGGACGAGCTGACCGGCGACGCGCAGCCAGTTCGTGTTGCCGTCGTTCTCCACCCCGAGCGGCGTGAACACGAGCATCTGCGCGCCGACCGCCACGATGAGCAGCGGCCAGGCGATGCGCTTCCAGAAGCCCACCGGGAATCGGCTCATCACGAACATGAGCGGAACGCCGACGGCAGCGACGAGCGCCTGCACCAGCACGATCGAGTACGGGCCCATGCCCTGCTGGACCGCATTCGCACTCGACGCGGACAGCACCATCACCAGTCCGAAGACGGTGAGCAGCAGCGCGCTGGACGCGATCAGCACGAATTCCGTGGAAACCGGACGGAAGATGCGGCCGAGCCGCACCCGGGCCGCCAGACCGTCGACGCGGGGCTCGCCGTCAGGCGGACCCTTCGGGCGTGCTGCCACCTGCGTCACCGGCACTCCCCTGCTCGCTCGACGTGTCCTGCTCGATCCACCGCCGCACCGCTTCGGCGAAGCGGCGACCGCGATCCGCGTAGCCGGTGAACTGATCGAAGGAGGCCGCTGCGGGGGCGAGGAGCACGGTGTCTCCGTCCCGGGCGATTCCCGCTGCCAGTTCCACGACGCGGGTCATGACCTCTTCAGTGTCGCCGGGGACCACCTCGAACACGGGCACCGCAGGCGCGTGTCGGGCGAACGCATCGACCAGGTGGGAGCGATCGGCGCCGATCACGAGCGCGGCGCGCACCGTCGCCCCCGCACCTGCGACGAGCTCTGACAGATCCACGCCCTTGAGGTCACCGCCGACGATCCAGACCGCGCCGGGGAACGCGTGCAGCGAGGACTGCGCGGCATGCGGGTTCGTGGCCTTGGAGTCATCGACCCAGGTGATTCCGCCACCGCGGGCGACGACCTCGATGCGGTGCGCGTCGAGGTGGAACCCGTCGACGGCCGCCTTGATCGCCGCCGGCTCGACGTCGAGCGAGCGCGCCAGCGCCGCCGCGGCGAGGATGTTCTGCACGATGTGCGGGGCATCCAGCCCGTGCGCGGCGAGATCGGCGAGCGTCGTGAGCTCGAGCGCCGTGTTGCGACGGTCATCGAGAAAGGCGCGATCGGCCAGGATCCCCTCGACGACGCCCAGATTGCTCGGCCCGGGGATGTCGAGGCCGAAGCCGATCGCGCGGGCACCCTCGACGACATCGGCCTCCTCGACCATGCGGCGGGTCGCCTCGTCGGCACGGTTGTACACGCAGACGGTGCGGGTGTTGCGGTAGACCAGCGCCTTCGCATCGCGGTAAGCCGCGGCGCTGCCGTGCCAGACCAGGTGGTCGTCCGCGAGGTTCAGACAGGTGGCCGCCCACGGCACCGGCTGCGCCGCGGGAGCGGTGAGCCCCAGATACCACAGCTGGTGGCTGGACAGCTCGATGACGAGCACGTCGAACCCGCCGGGGTCGCGCACGGCGTCGAGCACCGGCACCCCGATGTTGCCGCAGGGGGCTGCGCGCAGACCGCCCGCGACCAGCATCGTCGCCGTCAGCTGCGTGGTCGTCGTCTTCCCGTTGGTGCCGGTGATGAACACCCACTCCGCGGGCGTCCCGTCGGCGCGCAGCACCTTGTCGCGCACCCGCCAGGCCAGTTCGACGTCCCCCCACAGTGCGATGCCCTGCTCGCGGGTCCAGACGATGACGGGGTGGGCCGGAGCGAAGCCCGGAGAGGCGATCACGACCTCCGGGGCGAAATCACGCAGCTCCTCCGGTACGGATCCGAGATCGCCGATCCACAGCCGCGCGCCGATCAGCGGGACCAGCCGCTGGTACTCCTCGGTCGCGCTCTCGGAGAGCACGAGCACCTCGGCGCCGAGCTCGGCGAGCGTGTCCGCGACGGAGAATCCCGTCACCGACAGCCCGAGCACGGCGACGCGCAGGCCGCGCCAGTCGGCGTTCCAGCTGGTCAGTGCATCCAGATCCCGGGTCATGAGCTGGTCTGCCTCAGCCACTCGACGTAGAACAGGCCGAATGCGGACACCGAGAGCAGCCCCGCGATGATCCACATCCGGAACACGATGGTCGCCTCCGGCCATCCGCGCATCTCGAGGTGATGGTGGAACGGGCTCTGCAGGAACAGCCGCTTGCCCCGGGTGAGCTTGAAGTAGGCGAGCTGCACGATCACCGACCCGGAGGCGATGATGAACACACCCGCCAGCAGGACGAGCAGGAGCTCGGTGCGGGTGAGGATCGCGAGCGCGGTGATCACGCCGCCGATCGACATGGATCCGACATCGCCCATGAACACCTTCGCCTTGGGCGCGTTCCACCACAGGAAGCCGATCAGGGCGCCGACGAAGGACGCCGAGATCACCGCGAGGTCGAAGGGGTGCGCGACGTCGTAGCATCCGGCGAGAGCACCCGGTGAGAGGCTCTCCGCGGCGCAGGACTGCTTGAACTGCCAGAACGAGATGAGGCTGTAGGCGCCGATGACGAACACGGCGCAGCCCGCCGCCAGGCCGTCGAGGCCGTCGGTGAGGTTCACGCTGTTCGAGGTGGCGATGCCGATCACCGAGATCCACAGCAGGTACAGCAGCCAGCCGATGATCGGCCCGAGCGCGAACAGCCAGAGCACGGGGATGTCGCGGAACAGCGAGATGAAGCCGCTCGCGAGCGTGTTGCCGGAGGCGCCGCGCACGGTGAGGGCGACGATGCCGAACGGCACCATGACGATCACCTGGCCGAGGATCTTGCGCCAGCCGGAGAGGCCGAGGCTGCGCTGCTGGCGCAGCTTCATGTAGTCGTCGATGAAGCCGACGGCGCCGAACCCGATCATCAGCCAGATCACCAGCAGGCCGGAGACGGTCGGATAGCTGCCACCGGTGAACGTGCCGATGCCGTAGCCGACGACCGTGCCGACGATGAAGATCACGCCGCCCATCGTGGGGGTCCCGCGTTTGGCCTGGTGGCTCGGGTTGCTGATGTCCTCCGGGGTGCGGATCACCTGCCCCCAGCCCCATCTGCGGAACAGCCGGAGGAAGACCGGGGTGAGCAGCAGCGTGAACGCGAGCGAAATCGCGGCGGCGGTCAGCAGAGATCTCACGAGAACGATTCTCCCAGACGATCGCCGAGGAACCGGAGCCCCGCGGAATTGGACGACTTCACCAGCACGCGGTCTCCGGCGCGCAGTTCGCCCTGCAGGTACTCGAACGCGGCGTCGGCATCGGGCAGGTGCACGGCCTCGCCGTCCCAGGATCCCTCTCCGACCGCGGCGAGGAACAGCCGCCGCGCCTCGGCGCCGACGACCACGATGCGCTGGATGTTCAGGCGCACCGCGAGCAGGCCGATGCGGTCGTGCTCCTCGCCGGCGGTCTCCCCGAGCTCGCTCATCGCGCCGAGCACCGCCACCGTGCGCTCGCCCGGACCCGCGATCTGCGCGAGGGTGCGCAGCGCCGCCGCCATCGAGTCCGGGCTCGCGTTGTACGCGTCGTTGATGATGCGCACCTCGGATCCGCCCATCGGCTGCATGCGCCAGCGTTCGGCGATCTGCACGGTCTCCAGTCGTGCGATGGCGTCCGCCGCGGACACGCCGAGGGCGCCGGTCGCGGCGATCGCCGCGAGGGCGTTGTTCACGTGGTGCGCACCCAGCACCTGAAGTCGGAGCGCGAGGGCCTGGCCCTCTGCGTGCACGACGCAGGTCGTGCCGGACGCCGAGACCTCGATGTCGCTCGCGCGCACATCGGCGGCGGCCCCCTGCCCGAAGCCGATGACCCGGAGCCCGTGCGCGAGGGCGCGATCGGACATGGCCGCGACGCGTGCGTCGTCGAGGTTCAGCACGGCGGATCCGCCGGAGACGGCCGCGTCGATCAGCTCCGCCTTGGCGCGCGCGGTCTCCTCGATGCCGCCGAATCCTCCGGCGTGCGCGAGACCGACCATGAGCTCGATCACCACATCCGGGTTCACGAGCCCGGCGAGGCGCGCGATCTCGCCCGGCGCGCTCGCGCCGAACTCGCACACCAGGAAGCGGGTCGCATCCGTGATGCGCAGCATGGTCAGCGGCGCACCCACCTCGTTGTTGTAGGAGGCGATGGGGGCGATCGTGTCACCCTCGTCCTGCAGGATGCGGGCGAGGAAGTTCTTCGTCGTGGTCTTGCCGTTGGATCCGGTCACGCCGACGATGCGCAGCTCCCCCGCTGCTCGCACCCGTGCCACCACGGCGCGGGCGAGCTCGGCGATCGCGTCGACCACGTCGGCCACGACGATCTGCGAGACCGGCTCGTCGACCGGGTGCTCGACGAGGGCGAGCACGGCGCCGTTCTCGATCGCCGCACCCACGAAGCGATGCCCGTCGGTGTGCTCGCCGGGCTTGGCGACGAAGATGCCGCCGGGTGTCATCTGGCGGGAGTCCGTGTCGACGACGCCGGACACGACGGTGCCGGCGTCGTGAGCGCCGGCAGGGCGCAGCTCTCCGCCGACGATCTCGGCGATCTCCGCGAGGGACAGAGCGATCATGGGGTGGATCCTCCGAGGCGGTCTCGCCCGGGTCAGATGACGGCGGTCATCACTGGTACTTCGGCAGCAGGGGTTCCATCGGGGTGGTGGACGGCTGCACGCGATAGGTCTTCATCACCTGCGTCATGGCCTTCTGGAAGGCCGGTGCGGTGGCCGCAGACGACGTTACCCTAGTGGGCTCGTCAAGGGTGACCACGACCACGTACTTCGGATCATCGGCGGGCGCGTAGCCCACCATGCTGGTGAAGTAGATGCCCTCCTTGTACGCGCCGGTGTTCGGATCCGGCTTCTGCGCGGTGCCGGTCTTGGCCGCGACGCGGTAGCCCGGCACCTGGATCACGTCGGACAGGCTGCCCTGCACCGCGACGTTCTCGATCATTCGGCTGAGCTCGGCATCCTTGGTCGCGTCGAAGATGCGCTCCGGCTTCGGCGCCGGCGCCGCGGTGACCTTGCCGTCCGCGCTCGTGCAGGACTCGACGAGCGAGAGCGGGACCTTCACGCCGCCGTTCGCGATGGCCTGATAGGCGCTCGCCACCTGCGGGGCGGTGACGGTGTAGTACTGGCCGAACGTGGTCGTGTAGTGCGACTGGAAGTCCCAGTCCTTGACCGGGTGGATGACGCCGCTGGCCTCGCCGGGGAAGTCGATGGCGGTCTTGCTGCCGACACCGAACTTCACCAGCTCGTCGTAGCGCTGCTGGTCGGTGACCAGGTCGCCGAACTTCGACAGTGCCACGTTCGAGGAGTCGATGAGAGCACCCGCGAGCGTGTAGTCGTAGGCGGGGTGATCGAAGGCGTCGTTGATGACCGCTCCGTTCGGGAACACCTCGTGGCTGGAGGCCCCGGTGACCACCGTGGAGGCGTTCGCGTTCGCGTACTGCATCACCGAGGCAGCCGTGATCGCCTTGAACGTGGATCCCGGCTCGAAGCTCGTGGAGAAGATCCGGGATCCGCGGTCCTCGGGGTTCGAGGCGCCCGGATCGTTGGGGTCGACGCTGGGGAACTCCGCGGCCGCGCGGATCTTGCCGGTGCCGACCTCCACGACCGTGACGGTGCCGGCCTTGGCGCCCTGCGTCTTGACCTCCTCCGAGATCATCTGCTGCAGGTACCACTGCAGCTCGGTGTTGATCGTGAGCTTGACCGTGCCGCCGTCGACGGCGGCCTTCTCGCTCTGGCTGCCCGGGATGATCAGGCCGTCGCGACTCTGCAGGTAGGTCTCCTGGCCCTTCGTGGCGCTCAGGCACTGGTTCTGCGCCTCTTCGATGCCCTCCTTGTCACCGTTGCCGGCGATGAAGCCCAGGACGTTGCCCGCGACCGCTCCGTTCGGGTAGACGCGCACGCTGCGCGCCTTCGGCCACAGGTAGGCGAGATCCAGCGCGCGCAGCTTGAGGAACTGCTCGGTGCTCACGCCCTTCTTGAGCTCGGCGTACTGGGATGCAGGATCGGCCTTGAGCGCGTCCGCAACCTCCTTGCGCACGGTGTCGCCGGTCTCGCCGATGATCGTGGCGATCTTGTCGGATGCCTGCGCCCACGGCAGCTTCGGCTTGGTCTTCGCCTCCTCGAGCCCCTTCATCGCGGACGGATCGATGATCACGTCGTACACGAGCTGACTCTCTGCGAGCACCGTGCCGTTGGAGTCGACGATGCTGCCGCGGGCTCCGTCGATCTCACGGGAGTATCCGAGCCCGGTGTTGATCGATTCCTTCACGTTCGCGGCGGCGCTGACGACCTGGATGTCGACGAGGCGCACCAGGAATCCGACCATGACCGCCAGGATCACGCCGAAGGCGAGGACGGTCCTCCGGCGCGACGTCCGGCTGGCTCGGGGGGTCATCGGATCTCCGTCCGTGGCTCGCGGTCTGTCATTCGTCTCGTGCTGCGTCGGGCTGTGGTGCCTGGTCAGCGGATGGTGGGTGTGGGCAGGCCCTCCGCGGTGGGGGGCACGTTCGTGTCGGCCGTTGCGGCGTCTGCTGCCTTCGGTTGTACGCCCGTTCCCGCCGCACCGGCGGCGGTGGCGGGCGGCGTGTCGTGGACCAGCGCGTTCGGGACGCCGTTGGCGCCGGTGGGGTTGACTGTCGAGACGAACGGAGCCGATCCGGCAGCGCCGATCACGCCGCCATCGCTGAGGCGCAGGTAGCTGGCGCTGCCGCCGACGACGAGACCGAGCTTGGCCGCCGCGGATGCCAGCGCCTGCGGCGAGCTGACGCCGTCGAGCTCCTGCGCGGCGGCCTGTGCACGCCAGGTGAGCTCCCGGTTCTGCTGGCTGAGCTTGTCGGCGACGTAGGAGTCCTGCGTGGTGGCGATCGTGAGCGCGATCTGCGCGGCGCCGATGAGCAGTGCGCCCGCCAGCGCCGTGATGGCGTACGCCTTCTTCGGGCGGCGGCGGGCAGGGCGGTCGACGGCGTGCAGATGCTCGGAGCGACGCGGTTGCTCGAATTCCGGTTCGAGCAGATCCGCGCGGGACGGGGTGTTCTGGGCCATGCTCATCGCGCGGCGCTCCTCTGATCGTCTCGCACGCGTTCCGCGGCGCGCAGTCGCACGGGGATGGCGCGCGGATTCGCCGCGCGTTCGACGTCGTCCGCGAGTTCGGCGCCCTTGGTGAGCGTCCTGAATCGCGGGGCGTGCTCGGGGAGCTCGACAGGGAGCCCTGCCGGAGCCGTCGAGGCGGAGGCCGCCGCGAAGGCCTGCTTGACGAGCCGGTCCTCGAGCGACTGGTACGACATCACGACGATGCGCCCGTGCAGGGCGAGTGCGCCCATCGCGGCCGGGATCGCGTCGGCGAGCACGTTGAGCTCGCGGTTGACCTCGATCCGCAGTGCTTGGAACACCCGCTTCGCCGGATGGCCTGCGCGCGCCACGGCCGCGGGCGTGGCCTCCTGCAGCACCTCGACGAGCCGGCCGGAGCGCTCCAGCGGCTCCTCCTGCCGCGCCCGCACGATCGCGCGGGCGTACCGCGCGGCGAGCTTCTCCTCGCCGTACCGCTCGAAGATCGCACGCAGCCGGCCCTCGCTGTACGTGGCGAGCACCTCAGCGGCGGTGGCGCCGTCGCTCTGGTCCATCCGCATGTCGAGCGGCGCGTCCTTGGCGTACGCGAAGCCGCGCTCCGCCTCGTCCAGCTGCAGCGAGGAGACACCGAGGTCGAAGAGGATGCCGGATGCCCCCAGGGCATGCTCTCCGATCGCGTCGTACACGGTGTGCACGAGCGTCACGCGGTCGCCGAAGCGGGCGAGCCGCTCCCCCGCGATCCGCAGAGCGTCGGTGTCGCGGTCGAGCCCGATCAGGCGGATGTTCGGCAGTCTCTGCAGGAACGCCTCCGAATGCCCGCCCATGCCGAGCGTGGCATCGACGAGGATCGCGCCGTCGTGCTGCAGCGCGGGGGCGAGGAGCTCGACGCAGCGCTCGAGCATCACCGGGGTGTGGATCTGTCGGATGTCCATGATTCCTCTGGTCTCTCGTCGGATCCGGATCCCTGACCCTGATCCCCATCCGCTCGACCCGGCACCGGGGAAGGTGAGCCGGGGCGGGAGCGGCTGGGAGTCACAGCCAGGGAGCGGTTCAGAACAGGCCGGGGATCACCTCCTCCTCCAGCTCGGCGAAGGCGTCCTCGTTGCTCTCCGCGTAGGCGTTCCAGGCGGCGGCGTCCCAGATCTCGGCACGAGCGCCGACGCCCGTGACGACGAGGTCTTTGCCCAGCCCGGCGTAAGCGCGCAGGTGGGCGGGGATGGTGATGCGGTTCTGGCTGTCGGGCATCTCGGCGCTGGCGCCGGAGAGGAACATGCGCAGGAAGGCCCTCGCCTCCTTGTTGGCGAGCGGTGCCTGGCGGATCCGCTCGTGCACGCTCTCGAACTCGGCGGTGCCGAACACGTACAGGCAGCGGTCCTGCCCGCGGGTCACGACGATGCCGCCGGCCAGATCCTCGCGGAACTTGGCGGGGAGGATGACGCGGCCCTTGTCGTCGAGCTTGGGGGTATGCGTGCCGAGCAGCATGCGTTTCTCCCCCTTTCGCCGCCGTTTGCCCCACTTTACTCCACTCTCCTCCATTTTGATACACATTCGTGTCTCGGCCCCGCCGCATGGACGAACGACGAAGGCCGTGGAACCGCGGAATCATGCGGCTGCACGGCCTGGGGAGCGAAGTGGAGGGAACAGTGGAGGGCGGAGGGGGTCGGACACGGATCCGACGGACGATCGGGCATGAAGAAGGGCTCGAACGCGTCAGCGTCCGAGCCCTGGGTTGTCCGAGCGACCGGGGATGCGGCGGGAGGTCAGTGCTCCCCGTGCCGGCGGTCCCAGCGATCGTTCATGCGATCCATGAAGGACGGCGTCGGCTCGCTCTGCTTCGGATCGGTCGCCGCGTCCCGTCCCCCCGCGCGGTGCACGGGAGTGAGCGCGAGCATCAGGCCGGCGAGCATCGCGGCGAACGCGATCACGCCGATGATGATCCCTCCCACGTTGCCGACGATGACGCCGACGATGAGGCCGCCGATCCCTGCGAGCAGGAGCACGGCGCCGTAGATGAGATTGCGATAGCTGAGCGCGCGGTCCGCGTGCGCGGAAACGACATCGGCGTCGTTCTGCATGAGATGGCGCTCCATCTCATCGAGCAGGCGCTGCTCCTGTTCGGAGAGTGGCATTTCGTCCCCCTCGGGTGGTCTTGCGCCCAGTCTACGCGCGCCGCGATGCCTCGGGGTAGGTATTCCGCTGGGAGTTGTGCCTCGCTCTGCTCTCAGTGTGCCGTGCCCGCCCGGATCGGGCGTCGCCGGTCGCCCGATCCGGGCAATCGGCGCTGGGTAGGCTGAGCGCGTGGCTTCCTCCCCTGCTGTGCTCGATCAGGTCTCGGCGCGCCTGGACGCGCTCGTCGCGCGGATGCGAGAGGAGACCGCGGGTTATGGGCCCGATGCCGCGGCATTCGTCACGGCGGCCGAGGCGACGCTGCGCGGCGGGAAGCGGCTGCGCGCACGGTTCTGCCACGCCGGCTGGGCGTCCGTGGCCGGTCTCACCGGGAGCAGGGCGGAGCCGGAGACGCTCTGGGAGGCCTGCGCGGCCCTGGAGGTGTTCCAGTCGGCGGCCCTCGTGCACGACGATCTCATCGACAACTCGGACACCCGGCGCGGCCGCCCGTCTGCACATCGCGCCCTCGAGGCCTCGCACCTCGGGCTCGGGTGGAGCGGCAGCGCCGTCGACTTCGGCCGGGCGTCGGCGGTGCTGCTCGGCGATCTGCTCGTCGCCTGGAGCGATGACCTCCTCGAACTCGGGATCTCCTCGAGTCCGCACGCGGACGCCGTGCGCTCGGAGTATGCGCGGATGCGGCGCGACGTCACGATCGGCCAGTATCTCGACATCACCGAGGAGTCGGCGTGGATCGTGAACGACGACGACGACCATGCGCAGCGCGCGCTGCGGGTCGTCTCACTGAAGGCCGCGCGGTACAGCGTCGAGCAGCCACTGCTCATCGGCGCCGCGATCGCCGGCGCCGATGCCCGGCAGCAGGCAGCACTGCGCGGCTTCGGCCATCCGCTCGGGATGGCGTTCCAGCTGCGGGACGACGTGCTGGGCGTCTTCGGCGACGAGTCCGTCACGGGCAAGCCCGCGGGCGACGATCTCCGCGAGGGCAAGCGCACGCTGCTGATCGCGTGGACCAGGCAGGCGCTGGCCCCGCAGGGCAGACGCCTCGTGGACGAGCTGCTCGGGGATCCGCAGCTCACCGCCGATCAGATCGCGAGCCTGCAGGCGATCATCCGGGAATCCGGGGCACTGACCCGCATGGAGCAGCTGATCGAGGAGTACGCGGCGTCGGGAGAGGCTGCGCTGCAGGACGCCCCGCTGGATGCAGACGCGCTCGAGCTGCTGCGGGCGCTGGCGCGCGACGCGACGCAGCGCACCGCGTGACGGACGGCGATCGGCTCAGGCGAGAGCGCGCGCGACGCGGCGCACTTCGCTCTTGCGCCCGTCGCGAAGCGCGGCGATCGGCGAGCGCCCCATCGACTCCTCCTCCGCGAGCAGCCAGTCGATCAGCTCGTCATCGGTGAATCCGGCATCTCTGAGCACGATGATCGTGCCGCGCAGGGAGGCGAGCGGCACGCCGTCCTTGAGGAAGGCGGCGGGAACGGCGAGCGGGCCGTTGCGACGCGTTCCCACCAGCTGCTGCTCATCGAAGAGCCGGTGCACCCGACCGAGCGGTTCGCCGAGGATCTCGACGAGGTCGGGAAGGGTCAGCCACTCGACTGCGGGGGTCGCCATTTCGGTTTCAGACACAACGCCATGATCTCATCCCGATGCCGCCGACCGCGCCGGGAGTGGCCCGGCGCGAGCTCAATCACATCTATCACTTGAATCACGTTCGTTGACGTGAGTTCACTTTCGTGACACGGTCGGAAGGCGATGCGCGACGTCGCGCCTCGCTTTGCTGACGCCCGAGGGGAAGACATGCAGACCACGCCGAATGCGCGCCGGGTGCTCGGCCTGGCTGTGCCGACCGTGCTCGTCAGCACGATGGCGACGGCTCTTTCCGCCGCTCCCGCCCAGGCCATGACCCCCGCGGTCGCGCTCACGACGCTGCCGAGCGGATCCGCCTTCGCCGGCCTTGCTCCGGGCGCGCTGCCGCCGCGCAGTGAGCTGCCGACGACCGGCGACTACACCGTGCAGGACGGCGACACGCTCTGGGACATCGCGCGTGCGCACGGCACGACCGTCGCCGCACTGTACGCCGCGAACGGCCTGGGAGCCGGCTCCATCATCCGACCAGGACAGGTGCTTTCACTGGGCGGTCCCGCTCCGGCGGCGGCCGATGCAGCCCCCGATGCAGCCCCCGTGGCTGCGACCCCGGGCGGTGCCGACCCGGCCGGCTATGAAGTCGTCGCAGGAGACACGATGTGGGCGATCGCGCAGGAGCACGGGCTGAGCGTCGCCGCCCTGCTCGCCTTCAACGCGCTCGCACCGGATTCGATCATCTACCCCGGGCAGACCCTGCAACTGACCGCTCCCCCGCCGCCGCCGGCGGAATCTGTCGCCCCCGACACCTACACCGCCCCCGAGGTCGTCCTGACCGACGAGCAGGCGGCGAACGCACGGCACATCATCGCCGTGGGACGGGAGCTGGGCGTGTCCGATCACGGTCTCGCGATCGCCCTCGCCACGGCGATGGTCGAGAGCGGTCTCGTCAACCACCCGGGCGGAGACCGCGACTCGGTGGGCCTGTTCCAGCAGCGTCCCAGCACCGGCTGGGGTTCAGCCGAGCAGATCGCGGATCCGGACTACGCGATCCGCGCGTTCTTCCGGGGCACCCCGCACACGAACGGCCTGCTGGATCTGCCGGGCTGGGAGAACCTCGACGCCGGCGTCGCCGCCCAGGAGGTGCAGATCTCCGCATTCCCCGGTCGCTACGCGCTGTGGGAGCCGCAGGCGACGGACTGGATCGCCCTGTACGGCTGAAGGATCGCACCACCGAGAAGCGCTGATCGCACCGAATACCCCGGGAGCGCGAGCCGTTGCCCGAGCTCACAGCGACTTCTCCCTAGACTTCTGCCGTGACGACCAGCCAACAAGCCGACCCCCTCATCGGGCGGCTCGTCGACGGTCGCTACCGGGTGCGCGCCCGCATCGCGCGCGGCGGCATGGCCACGGTGTATGTGGCGACCGACCTCCGCCTGGAACGGCGCATCGCGCTCAAGGTCATGCACGGCCACCTCAGCGACGACTCGGTCTTCCAGAGCCGATTCATCCAGGAGGCGCGTGCGGCCGCCCGGCTGGCGGATCCGCACGTGGTCAACGTCTTCGACCAGGGTCAGGACGGCGAACTCGCCTACCTGGTGATGGAGTACCTGCCCGGGATCACGCTGCGCGAGCTGATGCGGGAGCAGCGTCGGCTCACGGTGCCGCAGACGATCACGATCATGGATGCCGTGCTCTCCGGCTTGGCCGCAGCGCACCGCGCCGGCATCGTGCACCGCGACGTGAAGCCGGAGAACGTGCTGCTGGCCGAGGACGGCCGGATCAAGATCGGCGACTTCGGCCTCGCCCGTGCCACGACCGCGAACACGGCCTCCGGCGCGCAGCTGATGGGCACCATCGCCTACCTCGCACCCGAGCTCGTCACGCGCGGCACCGCCGATGCCCGCAGCGACATCTACGCGCTCGGCATCATGCTCTACGAGATGCTCACCGGCGAGCAGCCGTACAAAGGCGAGCAGCCCATGCAGATCGCGTTCCAGCACGCCACCGACTCCGTCCCGCGGCCGAGTGTGCGCAACCCGGGCGTGCCAGAGCAGCTCGACGAGCTCGTGCTGTGGGCCACGGAGAAGACCCCCGACGAGCGTCCGACCGATGCGCAGGAGATGCTCGAGCGGCTGCGCGTGATCGAGCGCGAGCTCGGCGTCTCCCCCTCGCCCGCCGCGACGAAGACCATGGCCCTGCCGCTGCACGACACCGGCGATCAGACGCTCGTGCTGCCGGGCACGAGCACCCCGACCGCACCTGCCGCGGTCGTCGATGCCCCCCTCGACAATGCGACGCTGCTGCGCCGCCGCGCCGCCCAGCGCCGATCGCGCGGGGCCTTCCTGCTCACGCTCGTGCTGCTGCTTGCGGCGGTCGCCGGCGGGACGGGCTGGTGGTTCGGATCCGGCCCCGGATCCAAGATCGCCATCCCCGAGGTCGCGGGCAAGACCTGGGATGCGGCATCGGCCGCGATCGCCAAGGAGGGCCTCGAGCCCATTCAGGGCAGCGAGAACTCGCTGAAGATCCCTGCGGGTCAGGCGATCCGCACCGACCCGACGGCAGGCTCCCGGGTGGACAAGAAGGCCAAGGTCACGGTGCTGATCTCGGCGGGGCCCGCCAAGCATGCGGTGCCGAAGCTCGACGCGATGACCCAGGCACAGGCCCAGGAGGTCATCCGCCCGTTCAACCTGACGCTGACAGACCCGCTGATGCTGTTCTCGGGCGCCGACAAGGGCGTCGTGATCAACGCGCTGGTCACGCCCCGAGCCGGCGGTGACGGCTACGAGTGCGGGGAGGGCTGCGAGGTCTTCGAGGGAGACCAGTTCCGGCTCTTCATCTCGCTCGGTGCGCTCCCCGACGTGAGCAACAAGACCGTCGACGATGCGACGAGCGCGTTGACGGCCGCGCAGCTCAAGGTCAACCCCGACTCGGTCATGGAGTACAGCGACAGCGTGGCGGACGGTCACGTGATCGGCATCTCCGATCGTGAAGGCGGCGGAAACTGGCGTCCGGGCGACACCATCACGCTGCACGTCTCGAAGGGGCCGGAGCCGGTCCCCGTGCCCGGAGTGGTCGGGCAGACGCTCGACAAGGCGAAGCAGACGCTGACCGATGCGGGCTTCCAGGTGAGTTACGCGCCGTGGGGCGATCTTCCGGGCTTCTCGGCGATGGCGACGGTCACCGCTCAGAACCCGGCCGCCGACCAGGCCGTGCCGCGGGGATCCAAGGTGACCCTCACCATCCAGCTCCAGGGCTGACAGCCGGCGCCCGGGGGTCGGCTGCGCCAGGGGCTGGCTAGACTCCGGGCATGCAGCACTTCTTCGATGAGGCCTCTGCCACGCACCTGCTCGTTCTCGCCAAGGGCGAGGAGCTGATGACCGAACTCGAGGATTTCGCCCGCCGAGAGGACCTCGCCGGGGGCTGGGTCGACATCGTCGGCGGCGCGGCGGCGACCACGCTCGGCTTCTACGACCCGGTCGCGCGCGAGTACCGCTACACCCGCTTCGAGGAGCCGCTGGAGATCACCGGTCTGCACGGAGACCTGGCCTGGGTCGACTCCCGCCCGATGTGGCATGTGCACGGCACCTTCTCCCGCGCCGACTTCTCGGTGCTCGGAGGCCACGTGAAGGAGTGCCTGATCGGCCTCACCGGCGAGGTCATGGTGACGGCGCGCGCGAACCGGCTCACCCGCGTCTACGACGAGGAGACCGGGCTGAAGCTTCTCGCGGAGGCGTGAGCCGCGAAGACGCTGCGGGACTACGAAGGGTCCATGCCGTCGACGGCATGGACCCTTCGACTGCGTCAGCGCTTCTCGAGCTCCTCTGCCACCAGGAAGGCGAGCTCGAGCGACTGCATGTGGTTCAGCCGCGGGTCGCAGAGCGACTCGTACCGGGTCGCGAGAGCGGCCTCGTCGATCTGCTCGGATCCGCCCAGGCACTCCGTGACATCGTCGCCCGTGAGCTCCACGTGGATGCCCCCGGGGAACGTGCCGACGGCGCGGTGCGCCTCGAAGAAGCCACGCACCTCGTCGACGACGTCGTCGAAGCGACGGGTCTTGTAGCCCGTCGGCGTGGTGATGCCGTTGCCGTGCATCGGATCCGTGACCCACAGCGGCTGCGCACCGGAGTCCTTGACGGCCTCCAGCAGCGGCGGCAGCGCGTCGCGGATCTTGCCCGCACCCATGCGGGTGATGAAGGTGAGCCGGCCCGGCTCGCGGTTCGGGTCGAGCTTGTCGATGAGCGCGAGCGCCGTCTCCGGCGACGTGGTCGGGCCGAGCTTGACGCCGATGGGGTTGCGGATCTTCGCGAAGTAGTCGACGTGCGCGCCGTCGAGATCGCGGGTGCGCTCACCGATCCAGAGGAAGTGCGCCGACGTGTTGTAGGGCGTGAGGGTGCGGGAGTCGATGCGGGTCATCGGACGCTCGTAGTCCATGAGCAGGCCCTCATGCCCGGTGAAGAACTCCACGCGCTTGAGCTCGTCGAAGTCGGCGCCCGCCGCCTCCATGAACTTGATCGCGCGATCGATCTCGGCGGCCATGCGCTCGTAGCGCTGGTTGGCCGGGTTCTGCGCGAAGCCCTTGTTCCACGAGTGCACCTCGCGGAGGTCGGCGAAACCGCCCTGGGTGAACGCCCGGATGAGGTTCAGCGTGGACGCGGCCGTGTGGTAGCCCTGCAGCAGACGTGCGGGGTTCGCCTCGCGGGACCCCTCGGTGAAGTCGTAGCCGTTGACGATGTCGCCGCGGTACGCGGGCAGCGTGACGTCGCCGCGCGTCTCGGTGTCGCTGGAGCGGGGCTTCGCGAACTGCCCGGCCATGCGGCCCATCTTCACGACCGGCATCGAGGCGCCGTACGTGAGCACGACCGCCATCTGCAGTACCGTCTTGATGCGGTTGCGGATCTGATCGGCCGTCGCCCCGGCGAAGGTCTCGGCGCAGTCGCCGCCCTGCAGCAGGAAGGCTCGGCCGGCCGCCGCGCGCGCGAGGCGCTCGCGCAGGTTGTCCACCTCGCCGGCGAAGACGAGCGGCGGAAGTGCGGCGATCTGCGCGGACACGTCAGCGACACGGGAGGTGTCCGGCCACTGCGGCTGCTGCTTGATCTCCAGGGCGCGCCACGAGTCGAGGTCGAAAGGCTGGGGCATCACCCCATCCTAGGGTGCGGAGGAAGCCCGCGATCCCACTGTGAAGATCGCGGCCGGAGGCGTCGCCGTGCGGATCCGCTACGAGGTCTTCGCGGCGAGCCGCTCCTTGACGGTGGAGGCGTAGACGTCCTCGTAGCGCTGTTCGCCGAGTCGCTGCAGCGCCACCATGATCTCGTCGGTCACCGACCGCAGGATGTACCGGTCGTTCTCCATGCCGGCGTAGCGGGAGAAGTCGAGCGGCTCGCCGATCACCATCCCGACCCGCATGATGTTCGGGATCCGCTGTCCTGTCGGCATCGCGACGTCGGTGTCGACCATGACGACGGGGATCACCGGCACCCGCGCCTCCAGAGCCATCCGCGCGATCCCGGTGCGACCGCGATACAGCTTGCCATCGGGGCTGCGGGTGCCCTCCGGGTAGATGCCGAGCAGATCACCGCGACCGAGCACGCCCAGCCCGGTGTTCAACGACGCCTCCGACGCCTTGCCCCCGGAGCGATCGATCGGGAGCTGACCGGTGCCCTTCATGAACATGCGGGTGGCCCACCCCTTCAGGCCCCTCCCCGTGAAGTAGTCGCTCTTCGCGAGGAACGACATCCGCCGCTCGAGCATGAGCGGCAGGAAGATCGAGTCGGAGAACGACAGATGGTTGCTGGCCATGATGGCCGCGCCCGTCGTGGGGACGTGCTGGCGCCCCACGATCCACGGCCGGAAGACCGCCTTGACCAGCGGGCCGATGGCGACGTACTTCATGAACCAGTAGATCATCGCCGCAAAGTCTATCCCCCGCGCTCACGCGGCACGAGAGGGCTCGATGGGCGTGCGACGCAGTTTCACATTCGATGCGACTCGATCTCACCACCAAAGGGCCCATCCCAGGCGCGACATGGCCTAGACTCCTGGGAAGCATGTGCCCGTACCGGCCCCGAAGGAGTTGCCGTGGTCCAGTTCGAAGTCCCCGTGATCGTGACGCCCGCCCCCCAGGACAACATCACCGTCCTCCTGGAGCAGCGCGTCGAGAAGACCCCGAACCTCGCCCTGTTCTCCGTGCCGGACGGCACCGGATGGCGAGACATCACCGCGAGTGAATTCCGCACCGCGGTGATCGCCCTCGCCAAGGGCTTCGTCGCCGCCGGCATCCAGCCCGGCGAGAAGGTCGGCTTCCTCGCCCGCACCACCTACGAGTGGACGCTCGTCGACTTCGCGCTGTTCTATGCGGGGGCGGTCATGGTGCCGATCTACGAGACCAGCTCCCCCGCGCAGATCCAGTGGATCCTCGAGGACTCGGGCGCCATCTCGCTGCTGGTCGAGACACCAGAGCACTTCGCGCGCTTCGACGAGGTGCGCGGCGACCTCCCGCTGATCCGCGACGCCTGGCAGATGCACCTCGGCGCGATCGCCCAGCTGACCGCGCAGGGCGTCGACGTGCCCGACGCCGAGATCGAGCGCCGTCGCGGCATCGCCAAGGGCGAGGACATCGCCACGCTCATCTACACCTCGGGTTCCACCGGGCGCCCGAAGGGCTGTGTGCTCACGCACAGCAACTTCGTCGAGCTCTCCCGCAATGCGGCGAAGTCCCTCGACGACGTGGTCTCGATCCCGGGCGCGTCGACCGTGCTCTTCATCACCACGGCGCATGTCTTCGCCCGGTTCATCTCGATTCTCGACATCCACGCCGGTGTGCGCACGGGTCACCAGCCCGACACCAAGCAGCTGCTCCCCGCCCTCGGATCCTTCAAGCCGACCTTCCTGCTCGCGGTCCCTCGCGTGTTCGAGAAGGTCTACAACTCCGCCGAGCAGAAGGCGGAGGCCGGCGGCAAGGGCAAGATCTTCCGTGCCGCCGCGGCCACCGCGATCGAGCACTCGCGGCGGCGCGAGGAGGGCGAGAAGATCCCGCTGGGGATGAAGATCAAGTTCGCACTGTTCGACAAGCTCGTGTACGCGAAGCTGCGCGAGGCGATGGGCGGCAACGTGCAGTACGCGATCTCCGGATCCGCACCGCTCGGCGCACGCCTCGGACACTTCTTCCACAGCCTCGGCATCGTGATCCTCGAGGGCTACGGCCTCACCGAGACCACCGCGCCCGCGACGGTGAACACCGCCCGCAAGTCGAAGATCGGCACGGTCGGCCCCGTGCTGCCCGGTGTGGGCATCCGCCTCGCGGACGACGGCGAGATCGAGGTGCGCGGCATCGACGTGTTCAAGGAGTACTGGAACAACCCGGAGGCGACCGAGGCGGCGTTCCGCGACGGCTGGTTCCGCACCGGCGACCTGGGCTCGTTCGACGAGGACGGCTTCCTCACGATCACCGGCCGCAAGAAGGAGATCATCGTCACCGCGGGCGGCAAGAACGTCTCCCCCGCAGCCCTCGAGGATCCCATCCGCGCCAATCCGATCGTCGGCCAGGTCGTCGTCGTCGGCGATCAGAAGCCGTTCATCGGCGCACTGGTCACGCTCGACCCCGAGATGCTGCCGTCGTGGCTCGCCAACAACGGACTGCCGGCCGACATGCCGCTCGCGGAGGCTGCGGAGAACGACGCCGTGCGGGCCGAGGTGCAGCGTGCGATCGACACGGCGAACGCGCGGGTCTCGCGTGCGGAGTCGATCCGCAAGTTCACGATCCTGCCGACCGAGTGGACCGAGGCGAGCGGGCATCTGACGCCCAAGATGTCGATCAAGCGCAACGTGATCATGAAGGACTTCGCGCCGCAGGTCACCGAGCTCTACGAGCAGACCACCGCGACCACCACGGTCCCGCTCGGCTGAGCGAGACGATGACGAAGGCCCCGAGTGATCGGGGCCTTCGTCATCAGCAGAGTGGCGACTCGTCGCCGTCGGCGTGCTCGCTCCGCCTTGATCCGGCGCGGATCAGAACCAGTTGCTCTCACGCACCTCGCGCATGGCGGTGCGGCGGGTCTCCGGATCCAGCCGGGACAGGTAGACCATGCCGTCGAGGTGGTCTGTCTCATGCTGCAGCGCCTGAGCCATGAGCCCCTCCCCCTCGAGCACGACCGGCTCGCCGTCGAGGTCGATCCCCTCGACGCGCGCCCACGGGTGCCGGAGTGCGTCATGCCAGATGCCGGGCACGGACAGGCAGCCCTCGCCGGTGGGCACCGGCTCTCCTCGTACCTCCACGAGCACCGGGTTGATCACGTAGCCGATCACACCGTCGATGTTGTAGCTGAACGCCCGCTGCGCCACCCCGATCTGCGGGGCGGCGACGCCGGCACGACCGGGCAGCTCGACGCTGTCGACGAGGTCGGCGACAAGGGCGCGCACGCCGTCGTCGATGGCGGTGATCTCGGCGCACACGGTGCGCAGCACCGGATCGCCGAACAGTCGGATCTCGCGAGCGGTCATCAGGCGACCTGCGCTCGGAGTCCCTCGACCACCGTCGCCGCGAGCTCGCGCGCCGCACGGCGGGTCTCCGGCTGCAGCGCGGAGAAGGTGATGGCACTGCCGGCGGCGATCTGCGGGTCGTACGGGATGCGCAGCACACTGCCCACGCGGGTGCGGAAATGCGCCTCCAGCTCACCCAGGCGCACCATCGGCGCCCCCGGCGTCGACTGGTTGAGCACCACCACGGCGTCGCGGACCCTGTCCGCATAGCCGTTGAGCTCGAGCCAGGTGATGGTCTCCGAGGCCAGACGCGCCTCGTCGACGCTGAGCCCGGCGACGATCACGATCGTGTTGGCGCGATTCAGCGTCGCCGCCATCACGGAGTGCACGATGCCGGTTCCGGTGTCGGTGAGCACCAGGGAGTAGTAGTGCGCGGCGACCGCCGCGACCTGGTCGTAGTCCTCGTCGCTGAACGCCTCAGACACGCGCGGGTCGGTGTCCGACGCGAGCACATCGAGCCGGGTCGCGTCGCGGGAGACCACCGCCGAGATGTCGTGATAGCCCTGCACCTGCTCGCGGATCCGCACCAGATCGCGTACGGTCTTGCCGTTGGTGCGCGCGATGCGCTCGGCGAGCGTGCCACGGTCGGGGTTCGCATCGACCGCGATCACGCGGTCCTCACGGGCGTCCGCGAGCGCCATGCCGAGCAGTGCGGTCACGGTGGTCTTGCCGACCCCGCCCTTGCGACTGAGCACAGGGACGAAGCGGGCGTTGCCGGCGAGCGGGGCGGCGATGCGCGCGATGAGCTCCTTGCGCTCACGCGCCTTGCGGGAGTCGCCGATGTTGATGCGGCGCCCGGAGATCGTGTAGAGCAGGTGACTCCACAGCCCCTCGGGCTCCGGCGCGGTGAGACGGCTCGAGTCGAGCAGCCGATCGGCTGTGAGCAGATCGGCGCTCTCCCGGTCCCGGTCGCCGAGGTCGTTCAGGCGACGCGAGGCGGGTGCGGCAGCCGGGGTG
>JAFDWM010000292.1 GCA_018268455.1 Actinomycetota bacterium
CCGTGCGAACGCGACGGATCCCTTCCTCTGCTACGTGCCGTTCAACGCGCCGCACTACCCGATGCACGCGCCGCGGGAGTACGTCGACCGCTTCCCGGACCTGCCCGACGATCGCCGCATCATGGCCGCGATGATCGCCGCCATGGACGACGGTGTGGGGCGGATCCTGGACGCGCTCGAGGAGGCTGGCATCGCCGACGACACGATCGTGTTCTTCTCCTCCGACAACGGACCCTCCACCGAGAGCCGCAACTGGCTCGACGGCGAGGAGATCGACTACCAGGGCGGATCCACCGGCGGACTGCGCGGCCACAAGGGCTCGCTGTTCGACGGAGGGATCCGGGTGCCCGCGATCATCTCCTGGCCCGGCACCCTGCCGCAGGGCGCGGAGTGGTCCGAGCCGGGCGCGATGATGGACATCCTGCCGACCGTGCTCGAGGCGGCGGGCGCACCCGCCGCCTCGGATGCCGACGGCACGAGCGTGCTGACGGCACTGCGCACCCTGGAGCCGCTGCCGCACGAGCGCACCCTGTTCTGGGAGTACGGCCCGCAGCTGGCCGCGCGCCGCGGCCCCTGGAAGCTCACCGTCTCGGGCCGCGAGCACCTGGGCGGTCCGTTCACGGCGGGCAGCGCGGTGCTGGCGAACCTCGACGCGGATCCGGCGGAGGCCGTGGACCTGTCGTCCGAGCATCCCGAGATCGCGGCGGAGCTGCGCGCCGAGCTCGAGGACTGGGCGCGCAGCTTCGACTGGGATCCGTCCCCCTGGCTCTAGGCCAGGGGGAGCCGGCTGCCCCCGCGGGCTGCCCGGGGTGCCCATCGCGTGCGGGACACGTCCGGATGCCGGCGGTTGTGCAGGGAGCCCCCGTCAGTATGCAGGGCGAGCGGGCGCCACAGCCCGCGGAAACCGCGGAATCACGGGCCGAGCGCGCAACGCGCGGCGCTCGCTCCCTGCAGAACGGCGGATGCTCCCTGCAGAACGACTCAGGATGTCGGGTCAGCCGCGCGCTTCGCGCTCGGCCTCCTTGGCCGCAACGATCTTGCGCAGGCCCGAGCTGGAGAACCGGTGGTCGCGGCTGTTGAAGTACAGCTCGATCCCCGCCTCCTCGCAGTAGGCGCGGCCGGTGAAGTCGCGGTCCGCGTACTCGTCGCCGACGATGCGCACGTCGAGCTTGAACGAGCGGAGGATGTCCTCGAGGTCCTGCTCCGTGGAGTACGGCACGATCTCGTCGACGTACTCGCAGCCACGCAGCTGGATGTAGCGCTCGACCACGGTCTGCGTGGGAGCGTTCTTCTCCGGCCGGTCCAGAGTGGGATCCATCTGCAGCCCGCAGATGAGGTAATCGCACTGGCGCTTGGCCTCGGCGAGCATCATGATGTGCCCGGCGTGCAGCAGGTCGAACGTGGAGAACGTGATCCCCACCCGCGGTCCCGGGTTGTAGTCCTGGTGCTTCTTCACGGCGTCCGGCGTCATGCGAGTCCCTTCGTCGGCCTCCAGAACTCTATCGAATCCTCGGGATCGCGCTCTCGCAACGGCCTCAGAACAACGCCCGCGGCGCCAGGATGTCGCTGTGCGTCGCCATGACGTCGCGGGACGTCGTGTTCGGGCTCACCGTGCCGGCGTCGCCGTGCTCTCCCGGATCGTGAGCGTCGGGGCCGGCCCCTGCCGGGAGGGCAGCGGATCCGGCGCCTCGATCGAGTCGAGCAGGAAGGCCGCGGCCTGCTCGCCGAGCGCGAAGGTGTCACGGGTGAGGCAGGTGATCGACGGATGCACGAGCCCGGTGACGACGGAGTCGTCGAAGGACGCGACGGACAGCGCCTGCGGCACGGCCACGCCCATCTCCTGCGCGACGCGAAGCCCGGCGATCGCCATGACGTCGTTGTCGTAGACGATGGCGCTCGGGCGCACGGCACGGCTCAGCAGGGTGCGGGTGGCAGCCGTGGCGGCGGCCGGAGAGAAGTCGGTGACGAGGGTCTCCCCCGTCACGTCGCGGCCGGCGAGCGCGGTCAGCACGTCACCGCGGATGCGCGTGTGCTGGAACTCCGCCGGCCCCGACACGTATGCGATCTCACGGTGCCCGAGCGCCGCCAGGTAGTCGAACAGCACGTGCGCGACGGCCTCGTCGTCGAGCCAGATGGCGGGCGGATCCCCTGCGCTGTCACTGCTTCCGATCACGACCGCCGGCAGGGCGAGCTCGGGAAGGAGCATCAGACGGGGGTCGTCGTCGCGCGGGTCGATCACGATCACACCGTCGACCTGGTTCGCGCTGCGCCAGCGCCGGTAGGTCGCCATCTCCTCCTCGATCGAGGAGACCACCACCAGCTGCAGCGCGACACCGTGCTGGGCCAGCGCCGACTGCACGCCGGCGATGAGGTCGGTGAAGAACGCCTCCGTGCCGAGGGTGCGCGCCGGGCGGTTCACCGCGAAGCCGACGACGCCGGCGCGGGATCCGACCAGCGCGCGGGCCGCAGAGCTCGGCTGCCACTGATACTGCTCGGCGATGCTGAGGATCCGCTGCCGGGTCTGCTCGCTGACGCCGGGGCGGCCGTTCAGCGCGAAGGACACGGCCCCGGGCGACACTCCGGCGAGCCGGGCGATATCGCCGATGGTGATGCGCTTCGCCTGTGACATAGACTCACCGTACTAGATCGTTTTAGTTGACCCCGGGGGATTCGATACCCCAGGCGTTCCCACATTCTCGCACCGCGAAGGAGCACCCGTGCACGAAGAGACATCGCTGACCGTCGGCCGCGTCACCCGCGTGCTCGCCGAGCGCGTCCGCCCCGCCGTCCATTCCGCCCGCATCCCGCTGGAGATCGCCGCGCACCAGCTGCCGGGCGAGCCGATCCCGGCAGCAGAGGGCCTGGCGCTCGAGTACGCGCCGTTCGCCGCCGGGCAGCAGTGGGGTCCGGCCTGGGGCACCACGTGGTTCCGCGTCCGCGGCACCGTGCCGGCCGAGTGGGCCGGCAAGCGCGTCGAGGCGCTCGTCGACCTCGGCTTCGACATCAACATGACCGGCTTCCAGTGCGAGGCGCTGGCCTACCGGGCCGGCGCCGACGGCAAGCCGATCCCGGTGAAGAGCCTCAACCCGCGCAACCAGTGGCTGCCGATCACCGAGCGGGCCGAGGGTGAGGAGGCGGTCGAACTGTTCCTCGAGGGCGCCGCCAACCCGGTGCTGCTGGACTACCACCCCTTCCTGCCGACGCAGGAGGGCGACATCCTCACCTCCTCGCCGGATCCGCTCTACCGCGTGCGGCACATGGACCTCGCGGTGTTCGAGACCGAGGTGTTCGAGCTCTCCCTCGACCTCGAGGTGCTGCTCGAGCTGCAGGCGGAGCTGGATGAGACCAGCCCGCGGCGGATGCGGATCCTGCAGGCCCTCGACGACGCGCTCGACGTGCTCGACCTGCAGCGCATCGTCGCCACGGCGCCCGTCGCCCGTGCGCGGCTGGCCGACGTGCTGGCCGCGCCCGCCGACGCGAGCGCGCACCGCATCGCCGCGATCGGGCACGCGCACATCGACTCGGCGTGGCTGTGGCCGCTGCGCGAGACCGTGCGCAAGGTGGCGCGCACGACGTCGTCGATGACTACACTGCTCGAGGAGCAGCCGAAGTTCCGGTACGGCATGTCCAGCGCGCAGCAGTACGCCTGGATGAAGGAGCACCGTCCCGAGGTCTACGCCCGGATCAAGACCGCGGTCGCCGAGGGTCGCTTCCTGCCGCTGGGCGGCATGTGGGTCGAGTCCGACACGGTGATGCCGACCGGCGAGTCGCTCGTGCGCCAGTTCTCGCACGGCCAGCGCTTCTTCGAGCGCGAGTTCGGGATCCGTTCGAAGGGCGTGTGGCTGCCCGACAGCTTCGGCTACTCCCCCGCCCTGCCGCAGCTCATGCGACGGGCCGGCTTCGAGTGGTTCTTCACGCAGAAGATCTCGTGGAACCAGCGCAACGTGTTCCCGCACCACAGCTTCGACTGGGAGGGCATCGACGGATCGCGGATCTTCACGCACTTCCCGCCGATGGACACCTACAACTCCCAGTTGAGCGGCATGGAGGTGGCCAAGGCCTCCCGCCAGTTCAAGGAGAACCGGGTCGCCACCCGCTCGATCGCCCCGGTCGGCTGGGGCGACGGCGGCGGCGGCACGACTCGCGAGATGACCGGCAAGGCCTCACGCCTGACGGACCTCGAAGGCAGCGCGAAGGTCGAGTGGATCCACCCCGACGAGTTCTTCGACGCCGCCAAGGCGGAGCTGCCGGATCCGGCCGTCTGGGTCGGCGAGCTGTACCTCGATCTGCACCGCGGCACGCTCACCAGCCAGCACGCCACGAAGGCGCTGCACCGCTGGGCCGAGCAGGCGCTCATCGAGGCGGAGCTGTGGACCTCGACCGCGGCCGTGCGGCTCGGTGCGGCGTACCCGCACGATGAGCTGGACCGGCTGTGGCAGACCGTGCTGCTGCACGAGTTCCACGACATCCTGCCCGGCACGTCCATCGCGTGGGTGCACCGCGAGGCTTTCTCGGTGCTCTCCGGCGTGCTCGACGAGGCCCGCGCGCTGTCGGAGGCGGCGCGCGCCGCCCTCGCCGGCTCGGGAGACCTCGAACTCGTCTTCACCCCGTCCTCGGTCGATGTCGGATCCGCTGCGCGCGCGCTCGGCGCGAGCGTCTCCTTCGCTCCGGCGGCCGGATCCGTCTCCCTCGCCGAGACCGCCTCCGGCTTCCGCCTGGAGAACGACCTCGTCACCGTCGTGATCTCGCCGGAGGGCCTCATCGTCTCCGCGGTCGACAAGGCGTCGGGTCGCGAGACGATCCCGGCGGGCACGCCCGCGAACCTGTTCCAGCTGCACCAGGACTTCCCCAACATGTGGGACGCGTGGGACATCGACAAGTACTACCGCAACCGCGTGGAGGATCTGACCGCGGTGTCGTCGATCTCGGCGTCGGTCGAGGACGGCGTGGCGACGATCGTGATCGAACGGCCGTTCTCGGAGTCCTCGCTGCGGCAGACGATCACGCTGCGTCCGGGATCCCGCACGGTGCTGCTGCGCAACGAGATCGACTGGCACGAGACCGAGAAGCTGCTCAAGCTGGCGTTCCCGCTGGACGTGTTCGCCCGCGAGACGTCGGCGGAGACGCAGTTCGGCTTCCAGCGCCGGGTCACTCACGTGAACACGAGCTGGGAGGCCGCGAAGTTCGAGACGTCCATGCACCGCTTCGTGCTGGTGCAGGAGGACGGCGGCTTCGGCGCCGCACTCGTGAACGACTCGATCTACGGCTTCGACACGTCCCGCGACGTGGACGGCGACGACGTCACCACGACCGTGCGCCTGTCGCTGCTGCGCGCCCCGCGCTTCCCCGACCCCGACACCGACCACGGCCGGCACGAGATCCAGGTGGGTCTGGTGATCGGCGCCGACGCCGCGATCGCGACGGCCGAGGGCATCGCACTGAACGCTCCGGCGACGGTGGTGCGCGGGGCGAACGAGGTCGAGCCGCTGGTGGCAGTGACCGGCGAGGGCATCGTCGTGTCGAGCGTGAAGCTCGCCGACGACCGCTCCGGCGACGTGATCGTGCGCGTGTACGAGGCGCTCGGCCGCCGCGCGACCGGATCGCTGTCGGTCGGCTTCGAACACAGGGGGATCCGCGAGGTGTCGCTCATCGAGGACGAGCTGGAGGATCCGCGCACCGGCGAGTCGCTGTCGCTGCGCCCGTTCGAGGTGCGCACCCTGCGCATCGCCCGGGGCTGATCCCGCGCATAGCCCGGGCCTGACGGCCCACCACCTCCGTTCCCGTCGCGAAAAGTGTCGCTCTGATCCGTTCAGAGCGACACTTTTTGCGACGGGAACGCAAGTGGGCCCCGGACGCGGGCCCAGAGGCGGGCCCCCGGACGCCGGCTCCCCAGACGCGGGGGCTGCGGGGAAGCCCGCTCGATGCGTGCGGCGCCGGCTCAGACCAGGACGCGGGTGAACGCGTCGCGGCTGATGCCCTGCTCCAGGATCCGAGCCGCCCACTCGCGAGCGCCGTGCAGGCTGTGGTCGCGGTAGTTGCCGCACTCGATCGCGCTGACGCCGGGCACGTCACTCCACTCGGCCTTCTCGGCGATGAAGCGCAGGCTGTCGGTGATCGCCTCGACGAGCGCCGGCACCTCGGGGCGTCCCCAGGTGATCAGGTGGAAGCCGGTGCGGCAGCCGAACGGCGAGATGTCGATGACGCCGTCGACGCGGTCGCGCAGCAGCGAGGCGAGGGTGTGCTCGATCGTGTGCAGGGCGGCGGTCGGGATCTCGCCCTCGTTCGGCTGCACGAAGCGCACATCGAAGTTGGAGATCTCGTCGCCGCGCGGGCCCTGCTCGACGCCGATGAGGCGCACGTACGGCGCCTTGACGGCGGTGTGGTCCAGGGTGAAGCTCTCGACCTCAGCCATGGCGGATCTCCTTCGGGTGACGGACGGGTGACGGGAAGATCGGGCCGGATCCGACCCGGATCCGAGGCTACCCCGCCCGCCTCGGACGAGGGCCGCCGCCCGCAACACGATGACGGATCCGGATCCTCACCCGGGGATCAGCGCCCGTAGCGGGCCACGATCTCCTCGGTGAGTGCAGGCCAGATGCGCTTGTGGTCCTCTCCGAACGGGATGCCGGACAGGAACGCGGCGGCGAGATCCTGCGAGCGGTCGACGAACAGGAAGCTGCCGAGCGCACCGAAGTGGCCGGCGGTCTCCGGCGGCAGGGTGTCGCTCATCCAGTGCGGCGACTTGGAGTCCTTGAGCTCGAAGCCGAGGCCCCACTGATTGTCGGGGTAGGCGCCGTAGCCGGGGACGACCCCGCGCAGCCCGGGGTGCGAGACGGTGAGCGCGAGGTCGCGCAGCGCGGCGGGGATGAGCGTGGGACGCAGCACTTCGCGACCGAAGATCAGCAGGTCCTCGATCGAGGCGGATGCCCCGGCAGACGGGCGCCCGGTCACGTCGGTGCGCTCCATGCCGAGCGGCAGGGTGACCTCGCGCAGCATCCAGTCCGCGAAGTCCATGCCGACGGCGTCGGCGACGTGCGCGGCGAGCGCGTCGAATCCGGCGTTCGAGTAGATGCGGCGCTGGCCCGGCGCCTTCTGCGGCTCTGACCCCTCCATCGGCAGTCCGCTGGTGTGATCCAGCAGGTTCAGCACGGTCGCTCCCGCGGGTCCGGCCGGCTCGTCCAGATCCACCAGCCCGCGCTCGATCGCGACGAAGACGCCCCACGCGGTGAGCGGCTTGGTCACCGAGGCGAGCGGCAGGACGGCCCGCGGATCCCCCTGCACGGCGAAGGTCTGCTCCGGGCCGGTGACGCCGACGAGCGCCGTGTGCGGGAAGCCGTCGGTCGCGGCGAAGGTCGTCGTTTCCACGGATCCATCGTCCCACGGGCGCGAATCGGATCCGGTGTCACATCTCTGCGCCGGGAGGTGTCTGCATGTTCGAAGGCACGAGAAGCGTGCCGCAGAAGGAGCAGATCATGACGAACGCGAGCAGGATCCCCGCCGTCCCCGTGACCGGAGTCTTCGCCGCCATCGTGAAGAGCGTGGCACGGCGCAAGCTCGGCATCGTGCCCGACTCGATCGGGGTGCTGTGGCAGCACCGGCCGGTGATGATGGACATGATGAAGTTCGGCGGGAAGACCGAGAAGTGGCCGGAGCTCGACCAGAACCTCTCCACGCTCGCCACCATGGCGGCGGCGTCGACGGTCGGCTGCAGCTTCTGTCTCGACATGCACTACTTCCTCGCCCACGACCGCGGTCTCGACGAGGCCAAGGCGCGCGAGGTTCCGATCTGGCGCGAGTCCACGCGGTTCACTCCCCGCGAGCGCCTCGTGATGGAGTACGCCGAGGCGATGAGTCAGACCCCGCCCGTCGTCACCGACGAGCTCTCCGATCGGCTGCTCGCCGAGATCGGCGCCCCGGCGCTCATCGAGCTGGCCGCGAAGGTCGGCTACCTCAACGCGACCGCCCGCTCGAACATCGCCCTCGGGATCCACGCCGACGGCTTCGCGGACGCATGCGGCCTCGCGCCGCTGGCCACCGCGGCGCCGGCGGGCGTAGCGTCGCAGGCATGACCGGCCAGACCGGAGCGGGTGCCGAGGATCCGTTCACGACCCATCGCGGCCTGCTGTTCACGGTCGCCTACGAGATCCTCGGATCCGCCGCCGACGCGGAGGACGTCCTGCAGGAGTCGTGGCTGCGGTGGGACGCGGTCGATCAGGGCGGGGTGCAGGATCCGCGTGCGTATCTCGTGCGGATCGTCACCCGGCAGTCGCTGAACGTGCTGCGCGCCGCCTCGCGCCGACGCGAGGAGTACGTCGGGCCGTGGCTGCCGGAGCCGCTGCTGACCACCCCGGATGTGGCCGACGATGTGGTGCTCGCGGAGAGCGTGTCGGTCGCGATGATGACCGTGCTCGAGACGCTGGGCCCGACCGAGCGTGCGGTGTTCGTGCTGCGCGAGGTGTTCGATGTGCCGTTCGACGAGATCGCCGAGGCGGTCGGGAAGACGTCCGCGGCCGTGCGGCAGATCGCGCATCGCGCGCGGGACCACGTGGCCGCGCGGCGCCCGCGGGTGGAGGTGGAAGCCTCCGAGCACGACCGCGTCGTGCGCCGGTTCGTCGCCGCGCTCGACACGGGAGATGTGCAGTCGCTCATGGACGTGCTCGCCCCCGACGTCGTGTCGGTGACCGACAGCGGCGGCCTGGTGCGCAGCGCCGCACGGCGACCGCTGCTCGGCGCGGAGCGGGTCGTGGCGTTCCTGCAGGGCACGATCGCGAAGCTCGACACGACGTATGCGGTGACCACGATGCGCGTGAACGGCATGCTCGGCGCGCGCATCGAGGTCGCGGGGCACCTGATGGCCGCGGTGAGCTTCACCGTCGAGGACGGCCGGATCACCCGGGTCTTCTCCGTCGCGAATCCGGGCAAGCTCTCCCGGCTGGATGCGGAGGCACCGCTCGCCCGCTGACCCCGCCACAGCGCGAGGCCGGCTCCCGGCGACCATCCGGCGCGTCGCATTCCTTGCACAAGGTGAAGGATCCGCAGTTCTTTCAGGCCGGATCGGCGGTAAGCGGGCCCGAATGTCTTCGAGACTGGATCCAAGCCCCCCCTTTTCTACAAGGAGAATCTCCATGGAACGCGACCCCGAACTGTTCGACTCCGACGCGCTGCTGCACATCGGCCGCCCCGTCTGGTTCGAGAAGCACCCCTCGCAGGCCGAGGGCGAAGACTTCTGAGCGACGCCGCCGCGGAACGCAGACGCCCCTCCTGACCGACGTCGGTCAGGAGGGGCGTCGGCGTTCTGGGTCAGGACTCGACGAAGGCCGGGAGGCGGCAGGCCGACCCGTTGCGATCAGCGCGTGACGACGGCCCGGCTCCGCCCCGTGTGCACCCACGCGTCGGCGATGCTCTCCAGCGCATACGCGGTGTACCTGACGTCGATCGTGCCGTCGGCGAGATGACTCATCAGACGCGGCAGCTGCGCCATGAGCTGCTCCGTCGACAGGGATCCGGCGCCGCTTCCGCTGAGCGTGATCCGCCGGCTGCGCAGCAGGCTCGCGGGGACCACGGCGTCCGCACCCGCCATGGAGCCGATCTGCACGTAGGAGATGGCCGCGTCGTCGTCCTGCAGACCGCGCCGCTCGAGCGCGGAGAACGCGCTCTCGGCGGCCGACCCCCAGACGTAGTCGAGCACCAGCGAGGGCAGGCCGCGATCGAACGCCGTCCTCAGCGGGTCGGCCTCGCCGGATCCTGCATCGCCGGTGAGCCTGACCGGCTCGGCACCGGCTTCCGCCAACTCCTCGAGCGTCGCGCGATCACGCCCTGCGGCGATCACTCGCTCCGCCCCCAGGGCACGAGCGGCCTGCACCGCCGCGCGTCCCGCGATGCCGGTGGCGCCGAGCACGGCGACCGTCCCCAGTGCACCGTTCCGCTCGAGATGCGCCGCGAGCGGCATGAAGCCCGACATCGCCGGGTTCATGCCGGCGGCGATGTGCAGCGGGTCGGCCTCCGCCGGCAGCGGGATCTCGAACGGCGTGGCGAGCCGCTCGGCCATGGTTCCCCAGGGAGCACGGGCGAATCCGGTGTACACCGGCGTTCCGTCCGGGCGCTCCGCAACGGCGTCGACACCGAGCCCGACCGGGTACGACCCCGAGCTGCCGTAGTGGCGGCCGGAAGCGATCCCCCGCACCACCTGGTGCATCCCGGCCGCGATCAGACCGAGCAGCGGCCGGTCGCCGACCGGCGCGGGCTCCGGGAAGTCGACGCACACCGGCAGGGCGTCCGGCGACGTGAGGACTGCTGCGCGCATGGCACGCTCCTTAACTAAGTTCAATGGGGTTTCAGGATCCCTTAACTTTGTTAAAGTGTCAAGCATGGCCAAGGGGATCACGCGAGAGCGCATCGTCACTGCCGCCCTCGACGTTCTCGACGAGGGCGGAGCAGACGCGGTCACCGTGCGCGCGGTCGCCCAGCGTCTCGATGTCAAGGCACCGGCGCTCTACTGGCATGTGCGCGGCAAGCAGGAACTGCTCGACGAGATGGGCACCGAGATCCAGCGGCGTGTGCAGCGAGGACTGGCCCTCGATGCCTCTGGTGACTGGACCGGCGCCCTCGCGCATTACGCGACCGTGTTGCGGCAGGAGTATCTCCTGCACCGGGACGGCGCGCGCACCTTCAGCGGAACACGACTCACCGATCCCGACGTGCTCCGCATGCAGGAGCCCTGGATGCAGCGCTGGACGGCGACCGGGGTGAGCATCGCAGACCTGATCACCGCCACCGAACTCATCACCGCCTTCGTCGTCGGCTTCGTGATCGAGGAGCAGGAGCGCCACCAGTCGGCACAAGCCGATCCCGAGCGCTACTCCCTCGCCGCACGAGATGCGGCGCTGGGCGACGACGCCCCGCTGGTTCGCGAGGCGGGCCGTCTCCGCGCCCCCGATGACGACGCCTTCGAACGCCAGCTCGCGATCGTGCTGACCGGAGTCACCGCCACATTCGGACAGTGAGCGCGGACGGCGGAGAATGAGCGTAGATGGCGGCCGGATGGGGCGGTCCGATGCGACGCGACGCCGCCGAGACGGCGAAAGGGCCGCGATTCACCCGGGTGAATCGCGGCCCTTCGTCATGCCCGGTCAGGCGCCGCGCAGGCGCTCCGAGAGGTAGGCGTCGAGCTCGGCGAGGGGCACGCGCTCCTGTGCCATGGTGTCGCGGTCGCGCACCGTCACCGCGTCGTCCTCGAGGGAGTCGAAGTCGATCGTGACGCAGAACGGGGTGCCGATCTCGTCCTGGCGGCGGTAGCGGCGCCCGATCGCACCGGCGTCGTCGAAGTCGATGGCCCAGTGGCCGCGCAGCTTGTCGGCGACCTCGCGGGCCAGCGGCGAGAGGCGCTCGTTGCGGCTGAGCGGCAGCACCGCGACCTTCACCGGGGCCAGGCGCGGGTCGAGCTTCAGCACCGTGCGCACGTCGGATCCGCCCTTGGCGTTGGGCACCTCCTCCTCGACATAGGCGTCGACGAGGAACGCCATCATCGAGCGGGTGAGCCCGAACGAGGGCTCGATCACGTACGGGATGTACTTCTCGCCCGAGGCCTGATCGAAGTAGGTGAGCGAGGATCCGGACGCCTCGCTGTGGCTGGACAGGTCGTAGTCGGTGCGGTTGGCGACGCCCATCAGCTCGCCCCACTCCTTGCCCGCGAAGCCGAAGCGGTACTCGACGTCGATGGTGCCGGCGGAGTAGTGCGCACGGTCTTCCTTCGGCACGTCGAACTGACGCATGTTCTCCGGGTCGATCCCGAGATCGATGAACCAGTTCCAGCACTCCTGCACCCAGTGCTCGAACCACTCCTGCGCCTCGGCGGGCGGCACGAAGTACTCGATCTCCATCTGCTCGAACTCGCGCGTGCGGAAGATGAAGTTGCCGGGGGTGATCTCGTTGCGGAACGCCTTGCCGACCTGGCCGATGCCGAACGGCGGCTTCTTGCGCGAAGCGGTGAGCACGTTCGAGAAGTTCACGAAGATGCCCTGCGCGGTCTCCGGGCGCAGGAAGTGCAGGCCCGACTCATCGTCGACGACGCCGAGGTACGTCTTCACGAGGCCCGAGAACGCCTTCGGCTCGGTGTACTGGCCCTTGGTGCCGCAGTTCGGGCAGGGCACGTCAGCGAGGCCGTTCTCGGCCGGGCGACCCTTGCGCGCCTCGAAGTCCTCGACGAGGTTGTCGGCGCGGAAGCGCTTGTGGCACTGCAGGCACTCGACGAGCGGATCCGTGAAGGTCGCGACGTGCCCGGACGCCTCCCACACGCGCTTGGGCAGGATGACCGAGGAGTCGAGGCCGACCATGTCGCCGCGGCCGCGCACGAACGTCTGCCACCACTGCCGCCGGATGTTCTCCTTGAGCTCGGTGCCGAGGGGGCCGTAGTCCCAGGCCGAGCGGGATCCGCCATAGATCTCACCCGCTTGGAACACGAACCCGCGGTGGCGGGCGAGGGCGATGACCTTGTCAAGACGGGACTGTTCGGCCACGGTGGCTCCAATGGTCGCGATGAAGCGGGAAATGCGCACGAAGAGGCGCGACTCAATCCTATCGGCGTGGCGACGCGCGCTTCATCGGGGCGGCAATCCTACGGCCGCATCCGCCCGATCCTCGGGTGGAGCGGACCGGATCAGGACCTATCGCGGCCCGGCATGCGCGACGGGATCCCCATCCCCTCTGCCGCGTCGGCGAGACGATCGTCATAGGTCCACAGTTCCTGCGCGCCGATGGCCGCCGCGGTCGCGAGGTGAATCGCGTCGAGCGAGCGAAGCACCGGCGGGCCGATGATGCGAGCACTCTCCACGATCGGAGGGGCGAGGGGAGCGATGGCGAGGTCGCCGAGTGCCGCGAGTTCGGCACCCTTGAGCGAGGCCAGCGACTCGTCTTCGATGCGGCGACGGGCGCCGCGGGCGAGCTCGACGACCGTAAGGGCGGAGGTGACGAAACGATCGCCTCTCTCGATGGCCTCGGTGAACGCGTCTCGCAGCACCAACGACTCGTCCTCGCGGAACGCGCGCTTGATCGCGGCGCTGGTGTCGAGATACAGCAGCGCACTCACACGCGGTCCTCGCGATCGAGCAGATCCATGGTGGTCATCCCGGCGGGCAGGGTGAGCGTCGGAGTGACGGGCCGATACGGCCGACTCGGCGGATCCACCCAGTCGGGAAGAGATGCCGGCCTCGAGGAGCCGGCAAGTCCGAGGGGTTCGTCCACCGCGCGGCGCAGGATCTCCTGCTGACTGAGCCCGGTCCGCTCGGACTCAGCCTTCAGCGCCGCCGCCGCTTCGGGACGCAGCCTCAGATTCATCGCCATGCGCAATGGTACCGCTTCTCGATTCAAGTGGTACCACATCGGCCGCCCTACACCGCGATCGGCGCCCTCGCACCCCCGTCGGGGCCCGCTCCGCTGCGCTCGCATCGCGCACTCCGGATATGACAGGCGCAACCAGGAGGGATACCGTCGAGGGATGAGCACTGCGCAGGACACCTCGAAGCACCGCGAGCACGACACCCGGTTCTTCGGGCAGCCGTGGGCGCTCGCCCACCTGTTCGGGGTGGAGATGTGGGAGCGGTTCAGCTTCTACGGCATGCAGGGGATCCTGCTCATCTACCTGTACTACTCCGTCACCGACGGCGGGCTCGGGCTCGACAAGGGCATCGCCGGCGGGATCGTCGGCGCCTATGGCGGGTCCGTCTACCTGGCCACGATCCTCGGTGCGTGGGTGGCGGACCGGATCCTCGGATCCGAGCGCACGCTGTTCTTCAGCGCCATCGTGATCATGGCGGGGCACCTCGCCCTGGCGCTGCTTCCGGGCGTCGTCGGCGTCGGCGTCGGCCTGGTGCTCGTCGCCGTCGGATCCGGCGGGCTCAAGGCGAACGCCACCTCCGTCGTCGGCACGCTCTACACCGCCGAGGACCCGCGGCGCGACGCCGGCTTCTCGCTGTTCTACCTGGGCATCAACCTCGGCGGCTTCTTCGGACCGATCCTCACGGGTCTGCTGCAGTCGACACTGGGCTTCCACTTCGGCTTCGGGCTGGCCGCGGTCGGCATGGCGGCGGGCCTCGTGCAGTACTCGTTCGGGCGCCGCGCGCTTCCCGCCGCGGCGAGCCGAGTGGCCAACCCCCTGCCGCGCAACCGGTACGCGACGGCCGTGGTCATCGCGATCGTCGGGATCCTGATCGTCGTCGCGCTCGTGCTGACCGGCGTCATCCGCGCGGACAACCTGTCGACCATCGTGATCATCGCGGCCACCGTCGCCGCGATCGCCTACTTCGCGGTGATCCTCACGAGCCGTCGCATCGACGCGACCGAGCGCTCCCGGGTGTGGGGATTCCTGCCGCTGTTCATCACGAGCGTGGCGTTCTGGTCGCTGTACCAGCAGCAGTTCACGGTGTTGACGGTGTACTCCGACGAGCGGCTGAACCGCAGCCTGTTCGGCTGGGAGATGCCGGTGTCATGGGTGCAGTCGATCAACCCGATCTTCATCATCGTGCTGTCGGGCGTCTTCGCCGCGATCTGGACGAAGCTCGGCACCCGCCAGCCGTCGACACCGGTGAAGTTCGCGCTGGGTGCGATCGTCATGGGTGCGGCGTTCCTGCTGTTCCTCCCGTTCGCGAACGGCCCGGCGAACTCGACGCCGCTGCTCGCGATCATCGGGATCCTGCTCGTCTTCACGATCGCCGAGCTGCTGCTCTCCCCGATCGGCCTGTCGGCGGCGACCAAGCTCGCGCCGACGGCGTTCCACACGCAGATGGTGGCGCTGTTCTTCCTGTCGGTGTCGCTCGGCACCGCGATCTCGGGCTGGCTGGTGCAGTTCTACGACCCGCACAACGAGGTGCCGTACTTCTCGATCCTCGGCGGGATCGCGATCATCGTCGGCATCGGCCTGGCGATCTCGACGCGCCCCGTGCTCGCACTGATGAAGGGCGTGCGCTGACGCTCAGCGCGTGATGGTGCGGCCGTCCGGGTCGCCGGGACCGTGCGGGCGCAGCCGTGCGGGAAGCGGCCAGGCCACGGTGTAGCGCTGGGTCGGCGGACGCTGCATGTCGCCGAAGTCGTCGATCTTGACCGTGATCCGGCCCTCGCCCTCGGGGACGACCTCCACGATCTGCACCCGCAACGGCCCGTCGGTCTCACCCTCCAGGACCCACGGATCCGCGAGCCATCGGATCCCGTGCTCCTCGAGCGCAGCCTCGGCGTCCAGCCAGTCGATCTCGCCGGTGAGCTCGCGCCCGAGCACGTCGACGGCGAGCCAGTCGGCGCCCTCGGGGCGGATCCAGCCCAGGAGCTCGCCGTCCTCGCGGCGATGCGGGGTCCAGTCTGCGGGGATCATGGGGCGAGCCTAGCCGGGGCTGGAATGCGATGGCCCGGCTTCCCGGGAGATGGCGAACGTCGCAGCTCTTGGTTCCCGGACCCGCGAGATCCATCTCCACGCCACCGGATCCTGCCCGGTGCACCGCTTATCCGCGCGGACAACCGGTGCACTCGGCAGCTTCCGGTGCGCTCCTCGCGGGCACGGTCCCCGCACACGCGAACGCCCGCCCCGCTCGGGACGGGCGTTCGACGACGGATCCGCGTCAGGCGCTCACCAGATCGTGACGCGCTCCTCGGGGGCCAGCCACAGCTTGTCCGTCGCGGTCACGTCGAACGCCTCGTAGAACGCGTCGATGTTGCGCAGGATCTGGTTGCAGCGGAACTCGTTCGGCGAGTGCGGGTCGATCGTGAGCAGGCGGATCGTCTCGGCCTCGCGGCTCTTCTGCTGCCACACCTGGCCCCAGCTCAGCAGCAGGCGCTGCACGCCGGTGTAGCCGTCGATGACCGGGGCCTCGGCGCCGCCGAGCGCGATCTCGTACGCCTTCAGCGCGATGCCGAGGCCACCGAGGTCGCCGATGTTCTCGCCGATCGTGAGGGCGCCGTTGACGTGGTTCTCCGGGGCGAGCCCCTCGGGCACGAGCGCGTCGTACTGCGCGATGAGCGAGGCCGTGCGCTGCTCGAACGCGGCGCGGTCGTCGTCGGTCCACCAGTCCTGCAGCTTGCCGTCACCGTCGTAGCGGCTGCCCTGGTCGTCGAAGCCGTGGCCGATCTCGTGGCCGATGACGGATCCGATCCCGCCGTAGTTCGCCGCGGCATCACGCGCGGCGTCGAAGAACGGGTACTGCAGGATGGCCGCCGGGAAAACGATTTAGTTCATCAGCGGGTTGTAGTAGGCGTTGACCATCTGCGGCGGCATGAACCACTCGTCACGGTCGATCGGCTTGCCGACCTTGCCGAGCTGGCGGTCGTGCTCGAACACGGCGGCGCGGCCGGCGTTGCCGAGCAGGTCGCCCGCCTCGATGGCGACGGCGGAGTAGTCGCGCCAGGTCTTCGGGTGGCCGATCTTGGGCGTGAAGGTGTCGAGCTTGGCCAGCGCCTTCTCGCGCGTGGCCGGACTCATCCACTCCAGCGTCGTGATCGACTGCCGGTACGCCTCGAGCAGGTTGCCGATCAACTCGTCCATGGCGGCCTTCGCCGATGCCGGGTAGTGCCGTTCGACGTACACCTTGCCGACGGCGTCGCCGAGGGAGCCCTCGACGAGCGAGACACCGCGCTTCCAGCGCTCGCGGATCGTGGGCACGCCGGTGAGCTCGGTGCCGTAGAAGGAGAAGTTCTCCTGCACGATGTCGTCGGTGAGGTAGGCGGCCAGGCCGTGCACGACCTTGGCGCGCAGCCATGCCTTCCAGTCGTCGAGGCGCTCGGCCGTGAGCAGGGATCCGAGGCCCGTGAAGAAGCTCGGCTGGTAGGCGACGATCTCGGCGAAGGCCGCGGATCCGGCCGGTCCCGCGACGGCGTCACGCCAGGAGGTCAGGTCGACGCCCGCGAGCTGCTGGAACTCGTCCCAGGTCTTCAGGTTGTAGGTCTTCACGGCGTCGCGGCTGGCGACGTTGTCCCAGTGGTGGCCGGCGATCTCGTACTCGAGGCCGAACGCGCGCTCGGCCTGGCCTGCGGCGTCGGCGACGCCCGCGAGCGTGAGGATCCGCTCCAGGTGCGCGCGGTAAGCGGTGCGGGTCTCGGCGAAGTTGTCGAGGCGGTAGTAGCTCTCGTCGGGGAGGGACAGACCCGCCTGCACGGCGAACGGCACGTAGCGCTCGGGGTTTCCCGGATCCGGCTCGACGAACACGCCGATGAGTGCAGCGATGCCCTGGCGGTCGAAGGATCCGGCGGTCGCCAGGAACTCGTCGACGGTGCCGATCGCGTCGACGGCCGCCAGCGGCTCGGCCAGCGGGCCGGTGCCGAGCGCCTCGATGCGCTCGGTGTCCATGAAGCTCGCGAACAGGTCGCCGATCTTGCGGGCCTCGGTGCCCTGCTCGGCCGTCTGCGACTCCTCGATGATCGCGCGCACGTCCTTCTCGGCCTGGTCTGCCAGGAGGTGGAAGGATCCCCAGCGCGCCTTGTCGGCGGGGATCTCGGTGGTCTCGAGGAACGTGTGGTTCACGTGCCGGTAGAGGTCGTCCTGGGGGCGGATCGCGGGGTCGAAGTCGCCGATGGCGAGCCCGGAAGGGAGAACGTCGGTCATGACGCCCAGCCTATGCGGCGGCCCCGACGCGGGGAGCGCGGATCCGTCCTGCGCCGTTCGCTGGTCGCGGACGGGCGCGGCTCGCCGTGGGCACTGCAGCCGCAACGCCGCGCCCACCTCGCTCGACGGCATGGCGCAACGACCACAGAGGGTCCTGCGGCGAGATGCCGCAGGACCCTCTGATCAGGCGATCAGTGCGTCGGCCGACGGCGGTGGCGAGCCCCGACCAATGCAGCCGCGCCACCGAGGACGAGCAGGACCACGGCGATGCCGACGATCGGAGTCATGTCCGCTCCACCCGTGGTTGCGAGACCACCCGTGGACTCATGAGGGTGCGTCGGCGTATGGCTCGGAGTGGACGGGGACGGGGACGGGGATGGGGAGGGCGCCGGTGTCACATTCAGTGTGATCGTGCGCGGTGCAGCGCCGAGCGCGTGCTGATCCTGCGCGTGCAGCACCAGCACGATCTGCTGTCCCGCGGTACCCGGCGTCCACGAGAACGTGCCCGTCGCCGGGTTCCCGGGGGTGGGGACGAACGTCGCGGCCTGTGGCATTCCGTCCACCGAAAGCGTGACGATGTCGCCCGAGTTCGGGTCGGTGGCGGAGACCGGGAAGGAGAAGGCCTCCCCCGCAGGAACGTCGAATGTCGCGCCATCCGCCGGGGTGCCTCCGTCGAATTGCGGTGCCAGGTTGCCGACGTCCTTCACCGTGAGCGTGACCGAACGTTGCACCGCTTGCAGTCCGTGTTGATCCTGTGCTTGCAGCACCAGGATCACCTGCTGTCCAACGGTGCCCGGTGTCCAGGAGAAGGTCCCGGTCGCGGGATTGCCCGCGGTGGGCGTGAAGGTAGCGCCCTGCGGCAAGCCGAGGATGCTCAGAGAAACCGTGTCGCCGGTGTCCGGGTCGGTCGCGGAGACAGGAAACGAGAAGACCTGGCCCATGGGAATGTTGCTCGACGTTCCGTCCGCCGGCGTGCCCCCATCGAAGGCGGGGGCCGCGTTGCCCGTTCCGCCCGTGAGTCGGATGAAGAAGTCAACCGGCGTGCTCGCGATCGTGACGCCGTTCAGGACCTCCTCGATCACGATCTGCGTGGAGTAGAACGTCGGTGCGGTCGGATCCGACGCAAGACCAGGATTCAGCGTCGCGCCCGTGGAATCCCAGGTGTACGTACCCGTGCTGCTGATCGAGGCAGCGTTCGTCGCATAGGGGGCTCCGGGTTGATTGACGATTCCAGACTCGTCCGCTGTCGCCATGCGGTAGGTGAGGGTCGACGCGGGGTCGGCTTTGATTGCCGGGATGCTGAAAGAGCACACAGCAGACGGCGCGCAGTCGATGATCGGCGAGATCAGGCTCACCGGGCTCCCCGTCGCAGCGCTGAGATCGATCGTGCTCACGAGGATGACTTCGCCGTCGGGATTGTTGATGTGCGAAGGTGCGCTCAGCCGACAGCAGTTGTCGTATTGCACCGAGAAGGGACCCGTCCCCGTGTAGGTGTGTGTGAAGCTCGCGTCGGCGGTGGCCACGTCGTTCGCACTGTCGAGTGCGGTGACAGTGAACTGTGGCATCTCGGACGCGCCGTCACCGAGATCGACCGCCCCCTCCTGGAACGTATCCCCGACAGCCGTGATGCTGAAGTAACTGGCTCGCACCGACACCGTCAACTCAAAGTCGACATCGCCGGGGTTCGCACCGGTGTGCCACGTGATCTGATCGGCACGGAAGTGCGAGGCCTGCGCGGCCTGTGGCGCTCCAAGTGCCGCGAACACGAGAGCAGCGGCCGCAAGGACCGTGGCCCAGAGCGCAAGGCGCTTCGTCTTGAATCGATGCAACACAGAACTACTCACAGGTGACACTCCCAGGATTGTCAGAAGCGATGACGTGGCTTGTCGGCCCAAGTTCCGACCCAAACGGATCGCCCAAAGATCCGTAGATCTTATCGATCTGCTTCGACATACCTATCATGCGGCTGAGATCAGCGTCAATGCTCGCCAGCGTCGGGTTCAGAACCGCTCCGCTCGTCCTCGCTCAACGACCGGAAAGAGCGCCGCCCGCACGTGTCCGCACCCGCCCCTAGGCTTGGCGGGTGTCCACCGCCACCCTGAACCGCGAGATCGTGCGGCTCGCCGTCCCCGCGCTCGGCGCGCTCGTGGCGGAGCCGGCGTTCCTGATGGTCGACGCGGCACTCGTCGGGCACCTCGGCACCACTCCCCTGGCCGGGCTCGGCATCGCATCCGCGATCCTGCAGACCATCGTCGGCCTGATGATCTTCCTCGCCTACTCGACCACCCCGGCCGTCGCGCGACGATTCGGCGCCGGCGAGCACGGCAATGCGGTGTCGGTCGGCATCGACGGCATGTGGCTGGCGCTCGGCCTGGGCGCGGTGCTCGCCGTCGCCGGATCCCTGCTCACCCCGCTCCTGATCGGCTGGTTCGGCGCGAGCCCCGAGGTCTCGGCCCAGGCCGCCGCCTACCTCGCCCCCTCGATGTGGGGCCTGCCCGCGATGCTCGTCGTCTACGCCGCGACCGGCCTGCTGCGCGGCATGCAGGACACCGTCACGCCGCTGTGGATCGCCGGCATCGGGTTCGCCGCCAATGCCCTGCTCAACTGGCTGTTCATCTACGGATTCGGCTGGGGCATCGCCGGATCCGCCTTCGGCACCGTCGTCGCCCAGTGGGGCATGGTCGGCGCCTACGTGCTCGTGATCGGCCGCCTCGCCCGCCGCCACTCGGCCTCGATCACACCCGAACTGTCGGGCATCCGCGGATCCGCCCGCTCCGGCTGGTGGCTGTTCCTGCGCACCGTCAGCCTGCGCATCGCCCTGCTCACCACCGTCGGCGTCGCCACCGGCATCGGCACCCGCGAGCTCGCCGGCTGGCAGGTCGTGTTCACGATCTTCTCCGCCGCAGCCTTCGCCCTCGACGCCCTCGCGATCGCCGCGCAGGCGCTGATCGGCAAAAGCCTGGGAGCCGCGGATCCGGCCGGAGCCGAGCACGTGCTCGCCCGCACCGTGGCCTGGGGCGCCTGGTTCGGGGTCATCGTCGGAGCCCTCATCGCCGCGCTCTCGGCCGTCATCGGCCTCGCATTCACCGGCGACGCCGCCCTCGCAAGCCTCATCCAGCCGGCGCTGATCGTGCTCGCGATCGCGCAGCCGATCGCCGGAATCGTGTTCGTGCTCGACGGTGTGCTCATGGGCGCCGGCGACGCGCGCTACCTCGCGATCGCCGGCGGGCTCAACCTCGTGCCGTTCCTCCCCGCCCTCGCGATCATCACCGCAACCGGCGTCTCCGGCGTCGCGGGCCTCATCTGGCTCGCCGTCGCCTTCTTCGGCATCTACCTCTGCGCGCGCCTGGCCACGCTCGGCTTCCGTGTGCGCACCGGCCGCTGGCTGACCGTCGGGGCCTGACGCGTCCTGCACAGGTGACCGGCCGGAGGGGTTCTGCACGGATTCGGCGGACGCCGATCCGCGGATCCGAGCGCGCTGGCATTCTGGATCGATCCGGGCGACACTGAAGGGGTGCTGACCATGAGCGAACCGCAGGTGTGGACGCTGATCGGCGTGTTCGCGGCCGCTCTGTTCGGCATGGTCACGATCGTCTCCACGATGTTCGTCCGCGTGCTGCGCGCCGAAGTTCGCACGATCCACCAGCGGATCGATGTGCTCGACCGCGACGTCAACGCCCTGATGAAGCACACCTTCGGCATCGACCGCGACTGACTGACGCTCGGAGAACGCCCACGCCGAGCCCGTTGAGCGAACCGCGGGCGAGACGAAACGCGGCACCCCTGCGGGAGACCGCGTTCCGTCCCAGTCCCGCTGCGCGCGTCTTCGCTCCGCGACGCCTATCGGGCATGATCCGGCTCAGCGCCGCTGTGACTCTGGGCCGGATCCTGCTCAGCGCCGCCGCGGCTCGCGCTCCTCGATCAGCTCGAGCTCCCGCTCCACCCGCGCCTTGACTGCGGCGGACAGACCGGGATCCCCGATCGTCCCGGACAGGCGTGTGGCATTCGGCCGCTCCGCGTCCCGCACGGCGCGGTCCGCGCGATGCATGGCATAGCCCCAGGTCGCGAGCGCGAGCAGCGGACCCCACAGCCAGAACGGCAGCACCAGCACCAGCTCGACCGTAGTGATGTCCATCGGCGCGCTGCCGATCCGCCAGAACACCATCTCCCAGCCGCCCGCCGTGAACAGCACCGCCACGAATGACGCCGGGATGACAACCAGCCCCACGGGCACCGCACGGCCGCCGATCCCGGCCATCCACCGCGGAAAACGTTCGCTCCACGGCAGGCGCAGCACCAGCGTCAGCACGCCTGCGGCGACCATCGCGGCGCCGAGAAACAGACCGGTGAGCAGCACCAGCGGCGCCTCCGACGCCAGCTCACCGCCCAGCAGCTTCCACGGCGTGAGCCAGCTCGCTCGCGCGATGGCGTAGGGCAGAGCACAGAGTGCCGCCGCGACCGTCAGAGCGGTGCGATGCCGGAGCACGCCCCGCGCGAGTCCTCCGCGCGCCGTCGGATCTCCGAGCACCCACGCGGCGAGCGCGCCCGCCGTAGCCAGATGGGCGAGCGAGAGGAGCAGCAACGGCGTCTCCGCAACGAGCGAGGCGAGCACCTGCGGTACCCATTCGGAGACCGGGGACATCAGCCAGAGGAGCACGAACGCGCCGGCCCCGACAATGGTCGCGACTGTCCCGGCCACACGATGGCGCAGCACGAACAGCACCAGCAGAGTCACGATGCCGGCCGCGACGACCAGCACGAAGGTGTAGCCGGATGCGGGGATCACCCCACCGGGCGTACACGCGGCGACGAGCAGCACGACCGCGACGGCGGCGACCCGCAGCGTCGTCGAACCGGCCGACGACATCGCACGGCGGCGCAGCCCGAGCACGGCGACCGCGGTGGCGGCGAGCCCCGCCGCGAGGTCGAGGCCGGCGGCCGGCTTCGACCCGATCAGGCACTCCGCGAGACCGGGCGTCCTCGAGTGCGGCAGCACGTGCGGGAACAGCAGCGTGACCGCGCCGAGTACGGCCACGGCGACGCCGAGCACGGCGGCGACCAGGAGCAATATGCAGCGAGTTCTGTACGTCATGCGCGGCACGCTACGGATCCGCCAGAACCCGCGGCTTCGCCCGTCGGAGCGGTTCGGCCTCACCCGGGCGGGTGAATCGAAGGCCGGCGGATCCACGGGTCCCGCGCCGGAAAGCGGCTCCGGGCTCGGGGTCGGGCCCCGGCCCAGGGCCACGGCGCCGAAGCTCCCGCCCATCGGCGGCCCGTGAGACCGGGGTCAGCGCCCGGGCTGGCGCACGCCGTTCTCGTACGCCCAGATCACGACGTGCACGCGGTCGGCGAGCCCGAGCTTTGCGAGGATCGCCTTGACGTGCGTCTTCACGGTGTTCTCGGAGAGGAACAGGGTCCGCGCGATCTCGTCGTTCGAGGATCCGGTGGCCAGCGCGTGCGCCACCTCGCGCTCGCGCCGGCTGAGCGGTTTCAGCGCCGCGTCGGGATCCGCCGTCGGCCCACCCTCGCGCACGAACCCGAGCAGCGCGGTCGTCGCCCTGGCCGACATCGCGGCGTCTCCGGCCGCCACCGCGGCGATCGCGTCGCCGAGTTCCTGCGGGCTCGCGTCCTTGGTGAGGAAGCCGCTGGCCCCCGCCCGGATCGCGTCCAGTACATAGGCATCGAGATCGAAGGTCGTGAGGATGAGGATCCGCGTCGCAGGCTTCAGCCGCAGGATCTCTCGCGTCGCCGTGATCCCGTCCATGCCGGGCATCCGGATGTCCATCAGCACGACGTCGACCGCGCGGGCGTGCACGTGCGCGATGCCCTCATGCGCGTCGACCGCCGTGGCGACCTCCGCAATCCGCGGATCACGCACGAGCATCACCGCGATCGCCTCCCGGAACAGCTCCTGGTCGTCGACGACGAGCACGCGCAGCCCGGTCACGCCGCGTCCCCCCGCACCGGCAGCTCCGCCCGCAGCATCCATCCGCCGGATCCGTCCGGTCCCGCCCGGAACCCGCCACCGGCGAGCCGGATCCGCTCGGCCAGCCCCACCAGCCCCGTCCCTGCGCCGAGCCCGGAATCGCCAGTCCCGGAGCCGCCGTCGTCGGAGATCTCGGCGATGACGCGCTCTGCGGTCCAGGTCACGGTCACCGCGATCCGCACCGGCGGGCCCGCGTGCCGCACGGCGTTGGTGAGCCCCTCCCGCACGGCGCGGTGCAGCGCGAGCATCGCCGCCGCAGACAGCGGACGACGCTCGCCGTCCTCGGCGAACATAGCCTCGCATGCGGGGCTGCGCACGGATTCGACGAGCGCGGGCAGCGCGTCGGGCGTCGGAATCGGCTCGTTGGGCGCGGATCCCTCCTCCGCCACGATCGACCGCATCCCGCGCAGCGCCTCGCGTCCCGTGGAGACGACCACGCCGAGCGCCCGCTCGCCGGTGGCGGGGTCCTCTCGCATCACGGCCCGGGCGACCTCCGACTGCGCGATCATCACCGTCATCGCGTGCGCGACGACGTCGTGCAGCTCGCCGCTGATCCGCATCCGCTCCTCGACGATCGCCTGCCCCACGCGCATCCGGGTGCGCTCCTCCGCCTGCACCGCCGCCGAGCGGACCAGCAGCCCGCACGCCCACGCTGCGGTGACGGCGGCCGCGAGTCCGGCGAACGCGCCGAGCCGCAGCATGACCGGATCGATGCCGCCGCCGGGCGTGCCGAACGCCTGCTCGGCGACCGCGATGAGCCCGGCCCCGGCCACGCCGACGGCGAGTGCCGCCACCGAGACGCGGAACCGGCGCTGCACGGCGACCTGTGCGAGGCACAGCAGGTAGGCGAGCGTCGACGGGTACATGGCGCCGGAGACGTCGCGCGCCGCGGGGAACGCGACGAGCGCGAGCATCACCGTGCTGGCGATCGCGAACGCGACGACCGGGCGCCGCACCGCCAGCAGAGACGCGCCGTGCAGTGCGGCGAAGCCGACCGCGAGCAGTGCCACGACGACGCCCGGCGCCCTGCTCGACCAGGCCAGCGCCGACAGGCTGATCGGCAGCAGCACCACGAGCGCGGCGAGGGCCACGATCAGCGCCCCCGAGCCGCCCCGTCGGGCGCCGCTCACCTTCGTCGCGCTTCGCACGCTCCCCATGCTGGCATGCGGCCCGGCCGTGCGTCCTCACTCGCGAGGATGAGAACCGGGACCGAGTGAACCGCAAGCGTGGACGCTGATCGGCATGTTCGCGGCAGCCCGGCGCGGTGACAGCCGGTGACAGCCGCGCACACGGCGGCGAGCGGTCAGCGGACCGGATCCGCGTGCCGCCGGCACCACTCGTACATGATCACGGCGGCGGCGGCCCCGGCGTTGATCGAGCGGGTGGATCCGTACTGCGTGATCTCGACGTGCGCGGAGGCTGCGGCGAGCGCCGCATCCGACAGCCCCGGGCCTTCGGCGCCGAACAGCAGCACGCAGCGCGCGGGCAGCTCTGCGCGATCGACGGGCTTCGCACCGTCGGTGTTGTCGACCGCGACGACCGGGATCCCCTCCGCCGCGGCCCATGCGGCGAACTCCTCGACCGTGTCGTGGTGCACGACATGCTGGTAGCGGTCGGTGACCATCGCGCCCCGGCGGTTCCAGCGCCGCCGGCCGATGATGTGCACGGTCTCGGCGAGGAACGCGTTGGCGCTGCGCACGATCGAGCCGATGTTCATGTCGTGCTGCCAGTTCTCGATCGCGACGTGGAACGGATGCCGGCGGGTGTCGAGGTCGGCGACGATCGCCTCCATGTGCCAGTACCGGTACCGGTCGACGACGTTGCGCGTGTCGCCGTGCGCGAGCAGTTCGGGGTCGTAGTGCGGATCCGCCGGCCAGGCGTCCGACCCACCCGGCCACGGGCCCACGCCGTGCGTCGGCGGGGCGGCGTCCGCCGGGTCGGCGGGCTGGTCGGGGGTCGGATCCTGCATCCCGCCAGCGTAGTTCGGTCCGCTCGTCGGCCCCGCCGGTGCCTCGCTCGACGATCGCGGAACATCCCGGATTCGCTTTTCGGGCAGCCTAAATATGCGATAGATTTTCGGTGTGCCTAAAACGCCTTTCGCCATGTCGCCGGCGCTCGGCGAGCGTGCGGGCGCGGGGGCGCTGACTCCGGGTCCGCGCGGCATGGCACTGCTCGGGCCGGCACTGGTCGCGGGCGTGGCGTATGTGGATCCGGGCAACGTCGCCAGCAACATGACGGCGGGCGCCCGCTACGGCTATCTGCTGGTGTGGGTCGTGATCGCGGCGAACCTCGTCGCGTGGCTCGTGCAGTACCTCTCGGCGAAGCTCGGCGTGGTCACCGGGCGGAGCCTGCCCGAGATCCTCGGCCAGCGCCTGACACACCGCGCAGCCCGCCGCGCGTACTGGCTGCAGGCCGAGCTCGTGGCGATGGCCACCGACCTCGCCGAGGTCGTCGGCGGCGCGATCGCACTGCAGCTGCTGTTCGGGATCCCGCTGCTGCTCGGCGGGGTGATCACCGGCATCGTCTCGATGGCGCTGCTCGTGGTGCAGGGCCGCCGCGGTGCGCGCCCGTTCGAGTTCGTCGTGATCGGCCTGCTGCTCATCGTCGCCTTCGGCTTCCTCGCCGGCCTCCTCGTCGCCCCGCCGGATCCCGCCGCCGCGGCCGCGGGACTGCTCCCCCGGTTCGCCGATGCCGGATCCGTGCTCATGGCCGCCTCCATCCTCGGCGCGACCGTCATGCCGCATGCGATCTACGCCCACTCCGCGCTGACCCGCGACCGGTTCGGGGCGGCGAGCGGATCCGCCGACGCAACCACCGCCCCGACCGGCGCGCCGGCGTCGGGCGGCGTCGCCCGGCTGCTGCGCGCGACCCGCTGGGACGTCTCGCTCGCCATGGTCATCGCCGGCGCGGTGAACTTGGGCATGCTGCTGCTCGCCGCCGCGACGCTGCCCGGAGTCGCCGGGACCGACACCCTCGAGGGCGCGCATGCCGCGCTCACCGCGCAGCTCGGGCCGCTCATCGGCACGCTCTTCGCGGTCGGCCTGCTCGCCTCCGGCCTCGCCTCGACCGCGGTCGGCGCCTATGCCGGCGCCGAGATCATGCACGGCCTGCTGCGCGTGCGCGTGCCGATGATGCTGCGCCGGTTGGTCACGCTCATCCCGGCGCTGCTGATCCTCGGACTCGGCGTCGACCCCACGCTCGCGCTCGTGCTCAGCCAGGTGGCGCTCTCCTTCGGGATCCCGTTCGCGCTCATCCCGCTCGTCGCGCTGACCTCGCAGCGCCGCACGCTCGGCGCACACGCCAACCGCCGCATCACCACCGTGCTCGGCATCCTCGCGGCGGTCTTGCTCGTCGGCCTGAACCTCGCCCTGATCGCGCTGCTCGTCACCGGATCCTGACCTCCGCGGCGAGACCGAACCGCAGTCCCGAGACCGCCGTTCTCATCGTCGGTCTCGGGACGAGGGTTCGGTCTCGCGGTCGGCACGGCCCGGCGGGTGTCGAAGGCCGAAGGACGGCGGATCCATCGGAAGGTGGATCCCTCCCGGGCCGGCGGCACAGCGACCGCCGGTAGGCTCGAGGGATGGCCCGTTCCCGTCGTCCCTCCGCCGCGCAGATCGCTGCGAAGCGGGCCGAGGAGACCGCCGCGGCCAAGCGGGGCGTGCGGATCTGCACGTGGGCGTCGATCGTCACGGGCGCGCTCGGGATCCTGCTCCTCGCCGTGCCGAAGTTGCTGCCGATGGGCGGGCCGTGGGTGCAGCTCGTGCTGGGCGCGCTCACCCTGATCCTCTCCTTCCGCGCCCGTGCGATCGGCATGCGCGGAGTCGAGGGCTTCGATGGTCGTCTCTCGCTCCTGGGCGCGATCGCCGGCTTCGCGATCATGTTCTTCGCCGGTCAGGCCGCGTTCGCGATCGTCGCCTCGCTCGGTCACTGACGCACTCCATCCCGCCCGGCATCCGCCCCCGAGCCGGCGGTCCACCGCCATGGCCGGAGCCCCGGTTAGGCTGGATCCGTGGCATCCCCCGCGGCCGACGACTACCTGAAGACCGTCTACTCGCACACCGAGTGGCAGCCGGCACCGATCACCCCGTCGCAGCTCGCGGCGAAACTCGGCATCGCGCCGTCCAGCGTGACCGAGATGGTGAAGAAGCTCGCCGCGGCGGGCCTCGTCTCGCACGTGCCCTACGGCGCCGTGCGGCTGACCGACGACGGCGAGGCACGCGCACTCGCCATGCTGCGCCGGCACCGGCTCATCGAGACCTGGCTCGTGCGGGAGTTCGGCTACGCCTGGGACGAGGTGCACGACGAGGCCGAGGTGCTCGAGCACACGATCAGCGACCGCCTGCTCGAGGGCATCGACGCACGCCTCGGAAGGCCGCGGTTCGACCCGCACGGCGACGCGATCCCGGATGCGCACGGCCACATCGATCGCGAGCCGTTCGTGCTGCTCGCCGACGCCGCGACGGGGCATGCCGGCCGCGTGCTGCGGGTCGACGACCGCGACCCCGAGCTGCTGCGTTCCCTGGAATCGGCGGGGCTGGTGATCGGTGGCGAGGTCGTCGTGACCGGCGACGGACTGCGGATCGACGGCTCCGACGTGCCGCTCCCATCGGACGGCGCCGACGCGGTCTGGCTCTCGGCCTGACGACGACCCCGTGTTCGCCGGCGCGGATCCGACCCTGTCTCCGCCGGCGCGGATCCGACCCCATCCGGCACGAAGCAGCCCCGTCATCCGCCGGTAACCCGGGCACCCTAGGCTGAGCGCATGGCACAACGTGACGACATCGAATGCTGGCTCACCGACATGGACGGCGTGCTCGTGCATGAGAACGACGCCATCCCCGGAGCGTCCGAGCTGCTCGCCAACTGGGAGAGCGCCGGCATCCCCTACCTCGTGCTGACGAACAACTCGATCTTCACCGCACGCGACCTCTCCGCGCGTCTGCGCACGAGCGGACTGAACGTGCCGGAGGAGCGGATCTGGACCTCCGCGCTCGCGACCGCCGACTTCCTCAGGCAGCAGCTGCCGGGCGGATCCGCCTTCGTCATCGGCGAAGCCGGGATCCTCACCGCGCTGCACGAGGCGGGCTTCATCATGACCGAGACGAACCCCGACTTCGTCGTGGTCGGCGAGACGCGCAACTACTCGTTCGAGGCGATCACCAAGGCGATCCGCCTGATCAACGACGGCGCGCGGTTCATCGTCACCAATCCCGACGCCACGGGCCCGAGCGCGGACGGGCCGCTGCCGGCCACCGGCGCGATCGCGGCGCTCATCACGAAGGCGACCGGCAAGGATCCGTACGTCGTCGGAAAGCCCAACCCGATGATGTTCCGCTCGGCGCTCAACAAGATCGGCGCGCACTCCAAGCGCACCGGGATGATCGGCGATCGCATGGACACCGACGTCGTCGCGGGCATCGAAGCCGGCCTGCACACGATTCTCGTGCTCACCGGCATCAGCGACACCGCGGAGATCGAGAAGTACCCCTTCCGCCCCGACGAGGTCGTGCAGTCCGTCGCCGATCTGCTCCCGCGCATCACCGAGACGATCCGCACGATCCCGCAGAAGGCGACGAAGACGAAGGACTGACCCATGGGCGCACTCGACGAAGGCGAACGGATCACCGCCGCCGACGCGGCGACCTGGCGGGCCTGGCTCGCCGACAACCACGCGACCGCGTCGGGAGCCTGGCTGGTGCGACCGCGCCCCGGCAACGACGACGTGCACGTCGGCTACGAGGAGGCGATCCTGCAGGCGCTGTGCTTCGGCTGGATCGACGGCCCCGTGCGCAGTTTCGACGAGCGGATCGGCGGGCTCTGGTTCGCCCCGCGCCGCGCATCGAGCGGCTGGGCGGCGACGAACAAGGCCAGAGTCGCGCTGCTCGAGGAGCGCGGTCTGCTCGAGGCGGCCGGCATCCGCGCGATCGAGATCGCCAAGGCCAACGGGGCGTGGACCGTGCTGGACGGCCCCGAGGCCGGCATCGAGCCCGACGATCTCACCGCCGCGCTCGACGCCTCGCCCGTGGGACGCGCGGGCTGGGACGCCTTCCCGCCGTCGGCGAAGAAGGTCGGGCTCACGCAGATCGCGATGGCCAAGCGCGCCGAGACCCGGGCTGCCCGGATCGCGAAGATCGTCGCCGACGCCGCCGCCGGGAAGCGCCCGTGATGACCGCGTCCGACAACCAGCTGCTGCTGGCGGTGATCTTCCTCATCGCCCTCGCGACGCTCGTGATCTGGATCGTGCAGATCGTGCGGTCCCGCCGCGGCCGCGGCGACGGCCGAGGTCCGTGGTGGCAGGGCCCCTGGGACGACGACGAGAAACGCTGACTGCCCCCGGTCGTTGAGCGACGAGCGAGTGCAGCGGGTCCGGGAGATCAGTCCAGCGTCAGCGATGCGATCCGAGCGACGGGATCCGGCAGGCGAAGAGGGCCGGATCCAGGGGTGATCGTGCCGAGGATCCGCGGATCCGCCGCCCCCGTCGCGCCCGGCAGCACCGCCGGCACGCCGTGCAGGGTGCACCAGCCGATCAGCGCGAACAGGATCGCCTCCTTGGCGTCGGACGGGGCTCCGAACGTGTCCGCGAGCACGATCTCCGTCTGCGGCAGCTCCTCGCGCAGCCCGGCGAGGAGCACGGGGTTACGCGCGCCGCCGCCGGAGACGGCGAGCAGGCGCACGTCGTGCGCGGCGATGTCCTGCGCGATCGTGCGCACCGTGAGCGCGGTGAGCGTGCGCACGAGGTCGGCGTCGGCGATCGGCCGGCCGAGCGCGGCGACGTGCGCGCGCACGTAGGCGCCGTGGAAGTGCTCCTTGCCGGTGCTCTTCGGCGCCGGCTGCGCGTAATACGGATCCCGCAGCAGCGCTGCCAGCAGCTCCTCGTCGACCCGCCCGGACGCGGCGATCCGGCCGTCGGCGTCGAAGCCCCGCTCGTCGAGGCTGCGCTCGGTCACCACCGCGTCGATGAGCGCGTTGGCCGGACCGATGTCGTAGCCGAGCACCCGGACCGAGCCGGATCCGGCTGTGTCGGACCCGGCTGTGCCGGGCCCGATCACGGTCGCGTTCGCGATGCCGCCGAGGTTGAGTGCGGCGACGGATCCGCCCCGCTCCGCCCGCGCCGAGCGCAGCAGCAGCTCATCGAGGAACGACACCAGCGGCGCGCCCTGGCCCCCTGCCGCGATGTCGCGGATCCGCACGTCGGACACCACCGGGACGCCCACCCGCTCGGCGATCCACGCGGCCTGCCCCAGCTGCAGCGTGCCGCGGGCGGCACCGGACTCGTCGATCCAGTGGAACACCGTCTGCCCGTGCGAGCACACCGCGTCCACGCCGCCGACGGCGTCCGCTGCGACGAGAGCGGCGTCGGCGAACGCCTGTCCGATGAGGGTGTCGAGCTCGCACACCTCGGCGAGCGTCGTCGCGGCCGGCGGCAGCGCGGCGACCAGGCGGGCGCGCAGGGCCGCCTCGTACGGCGTCTCCGACGCGTGCAGCAGGGTTCCGCGCAGGGCCACGCCGTCGGCGCCGACCGCCTCGACGCGGAACTCGACGACGGCGGCGTCGATGCCGTCGTGCGAGGTGCCCGACTGCAGGCCGAGCACGCGCAGGACCGCGCGGCCCGCGCGGCCCGTCTCGGCGTGCGCGCCCATCGGCCGGACCAGGGCTATCGCAGCACGAGCGCCGCGGCGCCGATCAGCGGGCCCTCATCGCCGAGACCGGAGCGCACCACGCGCGTGCGGCGGGAGTAGTCGTGAGCGGCCGTCGCCGTGAGCGCGGCCTGCACGAGCTCGATGTAGTCGGCGGAGACGCGCGAGAAGCCGCCGCCGATCGCGACCACCTCCAGATCCACGAGGGTCGAGGCGTCGGCGAGCGCGGCTCCGACCGCGCGGGCGGAGCGCTCGATCGCGGCCCGTGCGACGGCATCGCCGGCGGCGGCATCGCGCGCGAGGTCCTCGCCCTGCTCGCCCGTCCAGCCCTGCGTGCGCGCCCACGCGACGCTCGCCGGGCCCGAGGCGACCTGCTCGACGGTGAGCTCCGGCGTCGCGTGCACCTGGCCGAGGTGCCCGGCGTTGCCGGAGGCGCCGGGCAGATAGCGCCCGGCCACGACGAAACCGCCGCCAACGCCGGTCGACACCACGATCGACAGCGAGGTGGCCGCGCCTTGGGTCGCCCCGCGCCACGCCTCGGCGAGCGCGAGGCAGCCGCCGTCGTGCGCGAACACGGTCTCGACGGGCGCCCCGACGGCCGCCGTCGCCGCCTCCCGCACCGCACCGCGCAGGTCGAATCCGCGCGCCTGCGGCATGTTCACGGGGATGATCTCACCGCTCTCGCGGTCGATCGGCCCGGCGCTGCCGACACCGGCGCCGACGAGCTCGTCCTGCGGATCCGCCCCCGCCAGCGCGAACGAGACGACCTCGTCGATCGCCTGACGCAGCGAGGCGAACGTGGCGTCCGGTCCGGTCGGGCGGCGGCTGCGCGTGCCGTCCACGACGGATCCGTCCGCGCGCACGAGCGCCGCCTCGAGCTTGGTGCCGCCGACGTCGACGGCCAGGGCGATCCGGCGGTCTTCGGATCCGGTCATGCGATGCTCCTGAAATCGGGGACGGATGCACGATCCTGCGACGGATGCACGATGGGATCCGGGATCGGATCGTGCAGGCGTCGCGGCGTCGTGCAGACGTCGCGCGGATCCGCCGTCGAGGTCGTGCGGAAGGTCACTGCGGCAGCAGCCCGAGGTCGTCGAGGTCGATCGCGGCGAGCCACTGCAGGCCCTCCGCCTCGACCGCGGCCTGGGCGCCGGTCTTGCGGTCGACGATCGAGATCACCGCGACCGGCTCGGCGCCGGCCTTGCGCAGCACCTCGACGGCCTTGAGCGGGGAGCCACCGGTGGTGGAGGTGTCCTCGACCACGACGACGCGCTTGCCGGTGACGTCGGCGCCCTCGATCTGGCGGCCGCGGCCGTGGTCCTTCGGCTCCTTGCGCACCACGAAGGCGTCGACGGGGCGCCCCGCGTGCACCGACTCGTGCATGACCGCGTTGGCGATGGGGTCGGCGCCGAGCGTCAGACCGCCGACGGCCTCGATGCCGTCCAGCCCCTGGAGCAGGTCGAGCACGATGCGGCCGATCGCGGGGGCGGCACGGTGGTCGAGCGTCAGTTTGCGCATGTCGACGTAGTACGTCGCCTTCTTGCCGCTGGACAGGGTGAAGTCGCCGTGGAACACCGCCTCGTCCTTGATCAGGGCGATGAGGGCCTGCCGGTCTGCTTCGAGTTCAGGGGTGCTGAGCGTCACGGGATCAGTCTACGGTCGCGCCTCCGCGCGCGATGCAGGGCGTCCGGGCCCGCGACGGCCCTGGTCGCGGGCCGTGAGCGGTGAAAGGATGAGGGCACCCGCGTCGACGGCGACCGACGCCTGCGGCGCCCGACTGGAGGTTCCCATGCTCGACGTCGACACCTATGCCGCCCTCGCCCGCCTCAAGCCGGTGCCCCCGCTGGAGCTGTCCAGCCCCGACTTCGCCGCGGATGGCCCGCTGCCGGTCTGGGCGTGGTCCGAGTCCCGCGGCGGCGACGACCGCTCCCCCGGGCTCGTGTGGGGCGAGCCGCCCGTCGGAACGAAGAGCTTCGCGCTCAGCGTGTACGACCCGGATGCGCCGACCGGATCCGGGTTCTGGCACTGGGCCGTCGCGAACATCCCCGCCGACGTGCGGTCGCTGCCCGCGGGGGCCGGCGACGGCGAACCCGGATCCCTCCCCGCACAGGCCATCACCCTGCCCAACGAGGCCCGGCTGCCGCGCTACATCGGCGCCGCCCCGCCCGCCGGCACCGGGGTGCACCGCTATGTGATCACCGTGGACGCACTCGACATCGCCGAGATCGACCTGCGCGGCGACGAGACGCCCGCATACCTCGGCTTCAACCGCCATTTCCACGTGCTGGCCCGCGGGATCCTGGTCGGAACGGCCGACCCGACCGAGCGCTGAGCGTCGCCGAGGCGGACCCGCGACGAAGTGTTCACTTTCAATATGTGGAACTTTGACTTCACATTGTGATAATCTCCGATCGTAAGTAATCTCGACATCGAGATAAATCACGCCGAGGAGACGCCGATGTCCGCCACGCACCGACAGACCGTCGCGATCACGTACGAGACCGCGGCGCGCGCGGTGGCGCTCGCCCTCGAGATCGGCGCCGAGCGGGGTCTGCCCACGGTCGCGGCCGTGACGGATCCGTCGATGACCCTCATCGCCTACGGCATGGCCGACGGCTCCACGCCGCACAGCGCCGAGACCTCGCAGCGCAAGGCGAAGAGCAGCGCCTCGACCCGCCGCCGCACCGGACAGATCCCCAGCACCCTCGCGGCCACGCTCCCGCTCGGCACGGGCGGCATCCTGACCACGATCGACGGAGGGGTGCCGATCTTCTTCGGCGACCTCCATGTCGGCGGCCTCGGCATCGCCGGGGGTCCCCCCGCGCTCGACGCCGAGATCGCCCTGGAAACCCTGAAGCGCCTCGGCGCCCGCACAGAAGGAATGGAACTATGACCTCGTACCTCACCCGCGCAGACCTGTCGGTCGCCGCGCCGATCGTCGAGTTCGCTGAAGCGTCGCTTGCCGATGCCGGTCGTGACGCCGACGCGTTCTGGGCGGGGGCGAGCGAGATCATCCACGACCTCGGCCCTCGCAACGCGGCGCTGCTCGCGAAGCGCGACGAGCTGCAGCAGAAGATCGACGATTACCACCGCGCGCACCCCGGCCAGCCCGAGCCGGCCGCGTACCGCGCGTTCCTCGAGGAGATCGGCTACCTGCAGCCGGTTCCCGAGAACGTGTCGGTCACCACCGAGAACGTCGACCCGGAGATCGCCACCATGGCGGGCCCGCAGCTCGTCGTCCCGCTGCTGAACGCGCGTTTCGCCCTGAACGCCGCAAATGCGCGCTGGGGATCCCTCTACGACGCGCTCTACGGCACCGACGCCATCGAGCGCACCGGCGAGCTCGCGCCCGGCAAGGAGTTCAACCTGAAGCGCGCCGCGGCGGTGGTCGCATTCGGTCGCGAGTTCCTCGACTCGATCGCTCCGCTGGCCGAGGGCTCGCACACGGACGCCACCGGTTACCGCGTCGACGCCGAGGGCCTGGTCGTGGCGACCGCGGCCGGAGAGCGCCGCCTGGCCGACCCGTCGCGTTTCGTCGGCTACACCGGCGAGGCCGACGCGCCCGCCACCGTGCTTCTGGTGCAGAACGGCCTGCACGCGGAGATCCTGATCGACCACAACGGCGCCATCGGTCGCACCGACGCCGCCGGCGTGCAGGACATCATCCTCGAGTCGGCGATCACGGCGATCCTCGACCTCGAGGACTCCGTCGCCGCCGTCGACGGCGAGGACAAGGCCCTCGGCTACCGCAACTGGCGCGGCTTCATGGACGGCACCCTCACCGAGTCGGTGACCAAGGGCGGCACGACGTTCACCCGTCGCCTCGCCGACGACCGCACCTACCGCACCGCCGGCGGCGGCGAGATCACCCTGCCGGGTCGCGCTGTGCTGTTCGTGCGCAACGTGGGTCATCTCATGCGCACGCCCGCCGTGCTCGACCGCAACGGCGATGAGGTGTTCGAGGGGATCCTCGACGCCATCATGACCGCGCTGGGCTCCCTGCCCGAGCTGGAGGGCGAAGGCGGCGGCCGCAACTCGCGCACCGGATCCATGTACATCGTGAAGCCGAAGATGCACGGTCCCGAGGAGGTCGCCTTCGCGGCGGAGATCTTCACCCGCGTCGAGCAGCTGCTCGGCCTGCCCGCGCGCACGATGAAGGTCGGCATCATGGACGAGGAGCGCCGCACCTCCGCGAACCTCGCCGCCGCCATCGCCGCCGCGAGCGATCGCGTGGTGTTCATCAACACCGGGTTCCTCGACCGCACCGGCGACGAGATCCACACCTCCCTGCATGCCGGCCCGTTCCTGCCGAAGGCGGGCATCAAGGCGCAGCCGTTCATGAAGGCCTACGAGGACCGCAACGTGGCCATCGGCATCGCCTCGGGCCTCGACGGTCGCGCGCAGATCGGCAAGGGCATGTGGGCCGAGCCCGACAGCATGCACGAGATGCTCGTGAAGAAGATCGGCCACCCGCAGTCCGGCGCGTCCACCGCGTGGGTGCCGTCGCCCACCGCGGGCACGCTGCACGCGCTGCACTACCACCAGGTCGACGCGTTCGCCGCGCGCACGTCGCTTCCGGCCGTCGGCGAGGATGCGCTGAACGCACTGCTCGTGCCGCCGCTCGCCGGCGAGGGCGAGCTCACCGCGGAGGTCGTCGCGGAGGAGGTCGACAACAACGTGCAGTCGATCCTCGGCTACGTGGTGCGTTGGATCGACCAGGGCATCGGCGTCTCGAAGGTGCCGGACATCCACGACGTCGGGCTCATGGAGGACCGCGCCACGCTGCGCATCTCCAGCCAGCTGCTCGCCAACTGGCTGCAGCACGGCGTGATCACCGTCGACCAGGTGGATGACAGCCTGCGCCGCCTCGCCGTGGTCGTGGACGCGCAGAACGCCGGCGACGAGAACTACGAGTCGCTCGCGTTCGCGGACGGATCCGAGCCCGGCATCGCGTACACCGCGGCCCGCCGGCTCATCCTCGAGGGTGCGTCCCAGCCCAGCGGCTACACCGAGCCGCTGTTGCACGGCCTGCGCCGGGAGAAGAAGGCGGAGCAGGCCGCGCGAGCCTGACACGAGGGGAAGTGCGCAATCGGCGGCATCCACGTTCTGGATGCCGCCGTTTGCGCAGTCTGAACGGGGATCCGGCCGGTCACTCAGGGGCTGGTGCGGAGGTCATGCGGCCGCGTGTGCGAAGGTCGCACGCCACACCCGCTCGAAACCCAGCGGATCCAGCTCGCCCGCGCGATAGGCCTCGCTCGCGTGCTGCATCACCTCGGCGAGTGCGTCGAGCCGGCGCTGGGCGTCATGGTCCGGGCCGTAGCCCAGTAGCGCGGAGCCGCAGGCGGAGACGCGGGCCGCGCCCCGGCGCACCGCTCGGGTGCGGCGGGCCAGCAGCAGGCCCACGACGACCGCGCCCGCGGCGATCACGAGGATCGCTGCCAGCGGCGGGACGCCGGCCGCCGCGAAGCCGATCCAGGCGAGCAGAGCGACGCCGGCGGCGGCCACGCCGTAGGTGCGGGAGGCCTCGGCCCAGCGCCGGTCGCGCTCCGGGGCGTCCGGCGAATAGATGACGAGCTCGCTCGACACCACGCCGTATCGGCTGACCGAGCGCGACAGGTATCCCCAGGACAGGCGGGCGCGGCGGGGCGTGCCGGCCGGGTGGCCGTGCGGGGAGGGCGTGAACCGCTGTTCGATGACCATGGATCCACGGTGCGCCCACGGCGGCGCACCGGAGCGGATCCATACGGGCCGCATGCGGACACGACCGAGGATCCTCGCGCTTCCCGAGCGCGGATCCTCGCTTCCCGAGCGCGGGGCCGGGCGGGACCGGGGAGCGCAGCAGAGGTCCGGTCCCTCGGCGGGGAATGTCCGTCGCCGCCCGTAGGCTGGATCCATGCGCCTGGCCACCTGGAACGTCAACTCCATCCGCACCCGCGTCGCCCGCACCGTCGAGTTCGCCGTGCGGGAGGACATCGACGTCCTGGCCATGCAGGAGATCAAGTGCAAGCCGGAGCAGTTCCCGTACGGCCCGTTCGAGGAGGCCGGCTACCACGTCGAGGCGCACGGCCTGAACCAGTGGAACGGCGTCGCGATCGCCAGTCGGCTGCCGATGACCGACGTGCGCACCGCGTTCGACGGCATGCCCGGGTTCGCGAAGGCCACGGCCACCGCGCCGGCCCACATCGGCACCGACGCTCCGCTCGAGGCGCGCGCGCTCGGCGCGATCATCGACGGCGTGCGGGTGTGGAGCCTGTATGTGCCCAACGGCCGTTCGCTCGACGATCCGCATCTCGAGTACAAGCTGGACTGGCTCGAGGCGCTGCGCACCGCCACCGCCGCCGAGCTCACCGCCCATCCCGGTCTGCCGCTCGCTCTGGTCGGCGATTTCAACATCATCCCGTTCGACGACGACAACGGCGATCCCGACATCGTCGTGGGCCGCTCCACGCACGTCTCCCCCGCCGAGCGCGAGGCGTTCTTCGCGCTCGAGTCGGCCGGCGTGCACGACGTCGTGCGTCCGCTGCTGCCGACCGGATTCACGTACTGGGACTACCAGCGCCTCAAGTTCCCCCGCAACGAGGGCGTCCGGATCGACTTCGTCCTCGGATCCGCCGCCCTCGGCGACGCCGTGCAGGGCGCCTCGATCCACCGCGAGGAGCGCAAGGGCGAGCAGCCCAGCGACCACGTGCCGGTGGTCGTCGAGCTGAAGCTCGCGGGTGCCGACGACGATGACGACATGCCGATGATCTTCGCGTGATGAGCGATCCTCTGGGGGCATCGAGTGAGGGCGCGCGGATCCGCCTGGTCGCGACCGATCTCGACGGCACCCTGCTGGATCCCGCGGGATCCGTCACGCCCCGGGTGCGCGCCGCGCTCGACGCGGCCCGCGCCGCCGGAATCATCGTCGTACCGGTGACCGCGCGGCAGCCGATCGGCCTGCGCGCGATCGCCGAGCAGGCGGGGTTCGACGGCTGGGCGCTGTGCGGCAACGGCGCGTACGCGATCCACCTGTCCACGCACGAGCAGCTCTTCGCGGCGGAGATCGCGGCGCCGGTGCAGCAGCGGATCGCCCGGGAGCTGGGCGAGCGGATCCCGGATCTGCTGTTCGCGAGCGTGCGTGACGCCGGCGAGGTGTTCGTCGCGCAGGACGGCTACGCTTCGGTCGCGCACCTGAGCGACCACAAGCGCGACCCCGATTCGATGGGCGGCGTGCCGTTGGCCGACGTGCTGGCCGCACCGAGCCTGAAGCTCGTGATCCGGCATCGCACCCGCACACCCTCCGAGATCTTCGCCGTGCTGCGCGAGCTCGATCAGACCGGCTTCGAGGCGACGCTGTCCGGCGCGCCGTTCGTCGAGATCATGGCCGAGGGCGTCACCAAGGCCACCGGCCTGTCCGCGCTGTGCGCCGAGCTCGGCATCGACCAGGCCGAGACGCTCGCGCTCGGCGACGCCCTGAACGACGTCGAGATGCTGCGCTGGGCCGGGCGCGGCGTGGCGATGGCCAACGCCGAGCCCGAGGCCCTCGCCGCCGCGGACGAGGTCACCGCGTCGAACGCCGAGGACGGCGTCGCGCTCGTGCTGGAGCGGCTGCTGGCGGACTGAACCCGAACCCCGACCCCCCTGGGGAACGCTCGCGCAATCAGCGGTCGGCGCGGCGGCAGCGCTCGGCACCATTGCGGACGCCTCCGCTCCCGTCGCGAAAACGGTCGTTCCGCCACCCGCACAGCAGCAGATTCTGCGACGGGAGCCGACAACATCCCCGCTCCCGTCGCGAAAACTGCTGCTCAGTCACACCCGCAGTCGCAGATTCTGCGACGGGAACCGCAACACCCCCGCTCCCGTCGCGAAAACGGTCGTTCCGCCACCCGCGCAGCAGCAGATTCTGCGACGGGAGCAACCCAGCGAGTCCCGCTCCGCCTACCAGCAAGCCCCGCTTCGCCCGCACTCACATCGTCCCTGTGGTGGGCTCCCCCGGCAGCGGCGCGTAGCGCAGCAGCACGGTGCCGCCGTCACCCATCTCGCCGTGCACGAGCCGGAGGTTGTGCGGCGTAGCACCGTCGGGAAACACCTTCTTGCCCTGGCCGAGAACGATCGGATACACCCACAGTTGCAGCTCGTCATACAGCTGCTCGGCGAGCAGGGTCTGCACGAAGTCGACACTGCCGATCACGTGCACGTCTTGGTGCCGCTCACGCAGATCCGCGATCTCGGATGCCAGATCGTCGCCGACGCGCGACGAGCCCTGCCAGTCGAGCCGGATCCCCGTGTCGCGCGACGCGACGTACTTCGGCACCCGGTCGAAGAGCTGCCCGATGAAGCCCTCCGGGCCCGTGGTGTGGTGCGGCCAGTACCCCGCGAAGATGTCGTAGGTGCGCCGTCCGAGCAGCAGCGCATCGAGGGTCTCCATGCCCTGGGTCACGCTGCGCATGACGGCCTCGCTCGGCAGCGTCGCCTGCCAGCCCCCGAAACGGAAGCCGCCGCTGGTGTCCTCCTCGGGGCCGCCCGGCGCCTGGGCGACGCCGTCGACGGTGGTGAACAGGTCGATGATGATGCGTCCGGTCATGGTGCTGCTCCTCGCTCGTTCCCGGATTACCCGCCCTTCCCGCGAGACTGCACCTGAGTCACGAGACTGCAGGATTGTGCTGCAGTCTCGCGATCCAGGTGGAGTCTCGCGGTCAGAGGTGGGCGCTGTTCCGCTCCTCCGCGACGCTACGCCGGGAGGGGGTCGATGCGGAAGGCGTCGGCGAAGGTGTCCAGGATCCGCACATCACCGCGCGTGACGTGCACGAGGCCCTGCGCCAGCGCCTCGCCCGGCGTGACCCGCCCGCCGATGAGATGGCGGATCCCCGGCTCGGCCACCAGCACGGCCTCCGGATCCGCCTCGGGAAGCCGCCCGCCGATCGGCGGGGCCGCCGGCGCGAGCTGGACGACGCCGAGCGTTCCCGCCCGCACGGTGACGCGCAGCGCGACCTCGCCGACGTGCAGCTCGATGTCGAGGTCGCGGGCCGCATCGGGCTGGAATGCCGTGCGCAGCGCCATCGTGAGCGAATCGGGGGTGACGAGATCGCCCTCCCCCGGATCCCCCATCGCCTGGAAGCCCCAGCGCCCGAGCGCCAGCACGATCGGCTCGAGCGCCCGGCCGTACTCGGTCAGCTCGTACACGAGGCCGCGGCCGCGCATCGGCGCCCGGCGCACCACGCCGCCCGCCTGCAGCTCCTTGAGCCGGGTGGAGAGGATGTTGGTCGGGATGCGCGCCAGCCCCTGCTTGAGGTCGGAATAGCGTCGTGGACCGACGAGCAGATCACGCACGATGAGCAGCGCCCAGCGCTCCCCGATCAGTTCGATGGCCGTCGTCACACCGCAGTACTGGCCGTAGCTGCGCGCGGCCATGTCAGCGCCAGCTCCGCATCAGGCCTGCACCGTCTGCGCGGCGTCCTCCTGCTCGGCGCCACCCGGCACCATGTAGAGGAAGCCGAGCGAGTTGCCGTCGGGATCGTCGAGGTCACGCGAGTACATGAAGCCGTAGTCCTGCGCGGGCTGCGGCTCGGTGCCGCCGGCCGCCAGGCCCTTGGTGATCGCGGCATCGACCTCCTCGCGCGAGTCGAGCGCGAAGGACGCCGACGTCTGCAGCGTGATCTTCGGATCCGCGATCGGCTTCTCGGTGAACGTCGCGAAGAACTCGCGCGTGATCATCATGAAGTAGATGTTGTGATCCCAGACCACGCAGACGCCGTTCTCGTCGGACATCTCCGGATTGATCTCGCAGCCGAGCGCCGTGTAGAAGGCCTTGGTGCGCTCGAGGTCGGTGACGGGCAGGCTGATGAAGACGTTGGTCACGATGACTCCTCTGTCGAGGGATCCGCCGTCGGATCCGCTGTGCTTAGCTTGTTAAAAACAAGCATGCTTGTCAATAGCAAGTTCAGGAGGTGGTGGTGCCCGGCCCGGTTCGGCTGGTCCGCCTGTCCGCCTGTCCGCCGGCCCGCCTGTCCGCCGGCCCGCCTGTCCGCCGGCCCGCCGACCCCAACTTCGGAGACAGGGCACGACACGCCGTGATCTGAGCCGTGATCCCCGGCGTGTCGGCCGCCAGCTCCGAAGTTGGGCGGATCCGGGACGCCAACTCCGAAGCCGGGCGGATCTCGGCTCCACCCCGGCCCTTGCCACCGGGCCGCCGACCCCGACCCCCACCTCCCGACTCACCCCGGCCCTAACTTCGGAGCCAGGGCGCGACACGCCGTGATCCGAGCCGTGACCCACGGCGTGTCGGCCACCAGCTCCGAAGTTGGGCGGATCCGGGGGCGGTGACGCACCGAACCCACTGGGATCCGGGATCCGCCGCTGCCATTGCCCGCCCGGCCGCCGGCCCCGGCCCCCGCCCGGCCGCCGGCCTCGGCCCCGACCTCTGCCCTAACTTCGGAGCCAGGGCACGACATGCCGTGATCCGAGCCATGATCCACGGCGTGTCGGCCACCAGCTCCGAAGTTGGGCGGATCCCGGGACGGCGCGCCGGATCGGCGGATCCTGGGACGCCAGCCGGGCGGATCCCGGGACGGCGGCGCCGGATGGGCGGATCCGGGGGGCGGCGCGCCGGATCGGCGGCGCACGGAGCGCGGCGCCGGATCGGCGGCTCCCGGGAGTCCGTCGTGCGGGGGATGCGGGTGCGGATCCGCCCGCCCTACGGTGGAGGGATGCCGTTCACCCGCACTCCGACGCCGCGCGACCTCCGGCAGGATCTCGTGCTCGCCGCCGCGATGCTCGTCGGCGGGCTGATCAGCGCGGCCCTGTCGTCGATCGCGAAGGTCTATGGCGCCCAGCAGGGCGAGCTGTGGACGGCGATCCCGTACGTGGTCGTGATCTCGGCGGCGCTGTCCGTGCGTCGGCGGTGGCCGGCGGCGGTCGCGATCGTGGTCGGGGCCGCGTTCATCACGGCGACGTCGCTGCACGTGCCGGAGATCTATGCGGGCAACATCGCCATGTTCATCGCGATGTACACGGTCGGCGCATGGATGTCCTCACGGCGCGGCGCGTTCCTGGTGCGCACCGGGATCATCGCCGTGATGGCGATCTGGCTCGTCATCTCGATGTACCGCGAGGCGATCGAGCAGTCGGCGAAGGCGCACGTGGTCGCCGGCGCATTCTCGCCGCTGGTCGCGTTCCTCATGCTGCAGGTGCTGCTGAACGTGCTCTACTTCGGCGGCGCGTACTACTTCGGCGAGCGCAGCTGGATCGCCGCACGCCAGCGCGCCGCCCTCGAGGAGCGCACCGCCGAACTCGAGCGGGAACGCGAGCTGAGCGCCGCGCAGGCCGTTGCCCTCGACCGGGTGCGCATCGCCCGTGAGCTGCATGATGTCGTCGCCCACCACGTGTCGGTGATGGGCGTGCAGGCCGGGGCGGCACGGATGGTGATCGCACAGGATCCAGAGGCCGCGACCGCGATCGTCGCCGGCATCGAGACCGCCGCGCGCGATGCGATCCGCGACTTCCGGCAGCTGCTCGACACGCTGCGGGCACCCGGCGACACCGCGGACGTGGCCTCGACCGTCGACGTCGAGGACATCGCCGAGCTCGCCGCCGCCTCGGATGCCGCCGGCCTCCGCACCCGCCTGCAGGTGATCGGGGATCCGATCCCGGTGCCGCGGGTGACGGCCGTGAACCTGTACCGCATCGCGCAGGAGTCACTCACGAACGCCCGCCGGCACGCCGGCCCGGACGCGGAGGCGGATGTGCGGATCCGATACGGCGACGGATCCGTCGAGCTCGAGGTGGTCAGCTCCGGGCGCGTCGTCACAGCCGTGCGCCCCGGCCTCGGCCTGCTCGGCATGCGCGAGCGCGCGACCGCCTCGGGCGGCACGATCGAGACGGTGCCGCGTGCGAGTGGGGGGTTCCGCGTGCGTGCCACGCTTCCGGTCGCCGCCGACGGGGCCGCGACGCCCGAGCCGACCGGGGCCCACGCATGACCGCCACGATCCGGGTGCTGATCGTCGACGACCACGCCATGCTGCGGGCAGGCTTTCGCACGATTCTCGATCTGCAGCCCGACATCACGGTCGTCGGCGAGGCCGCGACCGGCGCCGAGGCGGTGGCGCTGGCCGGATCCCTGCTGCCCGACGTCATCACGATGGACGTGCAGATGCCCGACATGGACGGCCTCGAGGCCACCCGGCGGATCTGCGCCGACGGGCGGATCCGCGCCGCGGTGGCGATCGTCACCACCTTCGACCGCGACGACTACCTGTTCGACGCACTCGACGCCGGGGCCAGCGGATTCCTGCTGAAGAACGCCGGCCCCGAGGAGCTCATCGCCGCCGTCCGCGCGCTGGCAGCCGGCGACGGCCTGCTCGCCCCCGAGGTGACCCGGCGGGTGCTGCAGCGCTTCGCCACGACCACGCCGGGTGCGGTGGAGCCGGCGGCGCCGGACACCGCCGCGACCGGGACTGGGGCGCCCGCCGGTGCGACCGGGACCAGTGCGGCCGCGACCTCGAACGCCGCGCCGCCGACCGGAGCCGCCGCGCTGCCGAGTGCCGACCTGCCGGATCCGCTCACCGAGCGCGAGGCCGAGGTGCTGCGCTTCGTCGCCGAGGCCTGGAGCAACGCCGAGATCGCCGCCGAGCTGTTCATCGGCGAGGCGACCGTGAAGACGCATGTGTCGCGGATCCTGCAGAAGCTCGGCGCCCGTGACCGCGTGCAGGCCGTCGTGCTCGCGCACCGACTGGGCCTCGCATAGCGGGATCCGCTCTCCTCGCGGGAACGGGATCCGCGCCCCTCGCATAGCGGGATCCACTCGCCTCGCGGAAACGAGATCCGCGCCCCTCGCATAGCGGGACCCGCTCGCCCGCGTCGCGGGTGCGGTCGTGCGCCCCGCCCGCGTTGCGGATCCGCCCGCCGCAGACGCCCACCGTGAGTCCGCCGCGACCGCCCCGGGCACCGGCCCGCTAGCCTCTCCCCATGCCCGATTCCGCGACGCCTGCGCCGACCCGCGGGCCGCTGTCCCGCCCGATCATGGCCGGCATCGTCACGGCCCTGGTCGGATTCACCAGCTCGTTCGCCGTCGTGCTCACCGGCCTGCACGCCGTCGGCGCCAGCTCCGCGCAGGCGGCGAGCGGCCTGCTCGCGCTCAGCCTCACCATGGGCGTGGCCTGCATCGTGCTGGCCTGGCGCTACCGCATGCCGATCACCGCGGCCTGGTCGACGCCCGGTGCGGCGCTGCTCGCGGCCGGCGGAGCGATCGAGGGCGGTTGGCCGGCGGCGGTCGGCGCGTTCCTCATCGTCGCGGCGCTCATCCTGCTCACGGCGCTCGTGCCGCAGATCGGATCCCTCATCGCCGCGATCCCGCCGTCGATCGCCCAGGCCATGCTCGCCGGAGTGCTGCTGCCGCTGTGCCTGGCGCCGATCACCGGGCTCGGCGCGAATCCGTGGGGTGTGGCGCCCGTGGTGCTGACGTGGCTGGTGTTCGCCCGCCTCGCTCCGCGCTGGGCGGTGCCGCTCGCGTTCGTCACCGCGACCGCGGTCATCGTGATCGGCCTCGTGACGGGCTCGGGTTCGGCGGGTGCCGCGGCCGTGGATCCGGCTCTGCTGCTGCCGCACCTCGAACTGACCCTGCCCACGTTCACGATCGGCGCGCTCGTCGGGATCGCCCTGCCGCTGTTCATCGTCACCATGGCATCGCAGAACGTGCCCGGCGTGGCCGTGATGCGCAGCTTCGGCTACGAGGTGCCGTGGCGTCCGGCGATGCTCGTGACCGGCATCGGCAGCGCCCTGGGCGCCCCGGCCGGCGGGCACGCGATCAACCTCGCCGCGATCAGCGCCGCCCTCGCCGCCGCGCCCGACGCGGAACCGGATCCGAAGCGCCGCTGGGTCGCCGGGGTGTCGACCGGCGTCTCGTACCTCGTGCTGGGCGGATTCTCGGCGGCGTTCGCCGCGCTCGTGCTGCTCGCACCCGCGGCCGTGATCCCGGCGGTGGCCGGGCTCGCCCTGTTCGGCGCCTTCGGAGCCGCCGTGCAGCAGGCGATCGACGATCCGGGCGAGCGCACCCCCGCCGTGGTGACGTTCCTCGTCGCCGCGAGCGGTATGGCGTTCTGGGGCGTCAGCGCCGCGTTCTGGGCGCTGCTCGCCGGTCTCCTCGTGCGCGGCGTGCTGCACCTCGGGCGGCGCTGAATCGGATCCGGCGCCGTCGGATCCCCCGCCGTCGGATCCGGCGCCGACCGGATCCCCCGCCCGAAGGACGCCGCAGGATCCCCCGCAGGGGGGATGCCGCCCGTCGGTGGCCGTCGATAGCGTCGAACCATGACCACGATGCTGCGCGAGAGAACGACCACGGGGCTGCTGGAACTCGAGGGCTTGACCAAGAGCTACGGCGCACGACGCGTGCTCGACGACGTCTCGTTCCGTGTCGAGCCGGGGCGGCTGACCGGCTTCGTCGGCGGCAACGGCGCCGGCAAGACCACCACGATGCGGATCGTGCTCGGGGTGCTCGCGTCCGACGCCGGCGAAGTGCGCCTCGGCGGGCATGACGTCGCCGCCGCCGACCGCCGGCACTTCGGGTACATGCCGGAGGAGCGCGGGCTCTACCCCAAGATGAAGGTGCTCGAGCAGGTCGCCTACCTCGCCCGGCTGCACGGCTTCGGCAAGTCCGAGGCGACCGCGCGCGGCGAGGCGCTGCTCACAGAACTCGGCCTCGGCGAGCGCCTCCACGACACGATCGAGTCGCTCTCGCTCGGCAACCAGCAGCGCGCGCAGATCGCCGCCGCGCTGGTGCACGATCCGGAGGTGCTGATCCTTGACGAGCCGTTCAGCGGACTGGATCCGATCGCGGTCGACGTGGTCGCCGGCGTGCTGCAGGCGCGTGCCGCGCAGGGCGCATCGATCCTGTTCTCCTCGCACCAGCTCGACGTGGTCGAGCGGCTCTGCGACGACCTCGTGATCATCGCCGGCGGAACGATCCGCGCGGCCGGATCCCGCGAAGAGCTGCGCGCACAGCACTCCTCCCCGCGCTACGAGCTGATCACCGGCACCGACGTCGGCTGGATCCGCTCCGAGCCGGGCATCACGGTCGTCGACTTCGAGGGCGGATCCGCCGTCTTCGACGCCGCCTCCCCCGACGACGCGCAACGCGTGCTGCGCACCGCCCTCGCCGCCGGCGCCGTGCACTCGTTCAGCCCGCAGCATCCCTCCCTCGCCCAGATCTTCAAGGAGGTCATCCAGTGAGCACCTCAACCACCCGGGAGCAGGGCTCCCTCTCCGCCGCGAGCGGCATCTTCCTCGTCGCCGAGCGGGAGATCGGATCCAAGCTGCGCAGCAAGGCCTTCCTGATCTCCACCGGGATCCTGCTGCTCATCGCCCTCGCCGGAGTGCTCATCGGCGGATTCATGAGCAACAACACGTCCGAGACCAAGGTCGCGGTGACCGCCGAGACCGCCCAGGCCGTGCAGGGGCTGCCGGGACTGAAGCCGACGGAGGTCGCGGACACGACCGCGGCCGAGAAGCTCGTGCGTGACGGAAGCGTGGAGGCGGCCCTCGTCCCCGCACCGGGCGACACCGCGTTCGGATTCGAGATCGTGGCGCTCAAGGACGCGCCGAGCGCCCTGCAGAGTCTGTTCGCGAAGACGCCCAAGGTCACGATCCTCGATCCCGACACCACGAACCCGATGCTGCGCTACCTGGTCGCGATCGGGTTCGGCGTGGTCTTCCTGATGGCGGCGTCGACGTTCGGTGCGACCATGGCGCAGAGCGTCGTCGAAGAGAAGCAGACCCGGGTCGTCGAGCTGCTGCTCGCGGCGATCCCGTCGCGTGTGCTGCTGGCCGGGAAGGTCATCGGCAACACGGTGCTGGCGATGGCGCAGATCCTCGCGCTGGCGGCGATCGCGGTGGTCGGGCTCATCGTCACCGGTCAGAACGCCGTGCTCGAGGGCCTCGGATCCCCGATCGTATGGTTCGCGGTGTTCTTCCTGTTCGGCTTCGTGCTGCTGGCCTCGCTGTTCGCCGCGGCCGGCGCGATGGTCTCGCGGCAAGAGGACATCGGATCCACCACCATGCCGATCACGATGCTCGTGATGGCGCCGTACTTCCTCGTGATCTTCCTCAACGACAACCCCGTCGCCATGACGATCCTGTCCTACGTCCCGTTCTCGGCCCCCGTCGCGATGCCCGTGCGGCTGTTCGTCGGCGACGCGCAGTGGTGGGAGCCGCTGGTGTCGCTGGTGATCCTGCTGGTGTCGTGCGTGGTCGCGATCCTCGTCGCCTCGAAGATCTACCAGAACTCCCTGCTGCGCATGGGCGGCCGGGTGAAGCTGTCCGAGGCCCTCCGGGGCTGAGGCGGCCCGGGGCGCGCCGAGGCCCTGCCGGGCTGGCCGGTGCCGCGGGGCTGAGGCGGCCCGGGGCGCGCCGAGGCCTGGCCGGGCCTGAGCACCAAGGTGCCGAGGTACCGAGGTGCCGAGGTGCGCCCGGGTCCGCTACCTGACCGCGAGACTGCATTGGGGTACCGAGACTGCGCGATCCGTGTGCAGTCTCGCGACGCAGTTGCAGTCTCGCGGTTCCAGGCGCAAGGTACCGGGGGCTCGGCGGCCGGCTTCCGGGCGCGGGATGCGGATCCGCTCCCGTCGCAGAAACTGTCGCCCCACGACGGGCAAGACGACATCCATCGCGACGGGAGCGGAGGGGAGACCGGCGGATCCCGGATCCCCGGATCCTCGGAATATTCACATGCATGGATCGTTAACCTTCTCGTGCGGACGACGAGGTCCGGCTGCAGAGAACACACCCGATCCGAAAGGCCTCACCGCCATGAGCACGCCTGCCCTCGACCGCACCGCGACCACCGACGCCCCGATCCTCGACATCCTCGCCGAGCGCTGGAGCACCCGCATCTTCGACGCGACTTCGACCATCGACGAGGAGGCCCTGGCCAGCGCGCTCGAGGCCGCCCGCTGGGCGCCGACCGCCGCGAACACCCAGCCGTGGCGTGTGATCGTCGCCCGCCGCGGATCCGACGCGCATACCAAGGTGCTGGACAGCCTGATGGGCTTCAACTCCGCCTGGGCCGGCGACGCGGGCGCCCTCCTCGTGTTCGTGGCCGAGACCACCCGCGACGGCGAGCCGATGGCCTGGGCCCAGTACGACACCGGCCAGGCCGCCGCGCACTTCACCGTGCAGGCGCACGCCAACGGCCTGTCCACGCACCAGATGGGCGGCTTCGACCGCGCAGCCATCTCCGCCGCCTTCGAGCTGGGCGAGGAGTTCACGCCCATCTCCGTGATGGCCGTCGGCGAGCTCGGCGACATCCGCACCGCGTCGGAGGAGATGCAGCAGCGCGAGAACGCGCCGCGCGTGCGCCGCCCGATCGCCGAGACGGCCATCGTCAACAACTGACAGCTCCCGTTCGAACGCCCTCCCGCCCCACCGGCGGCGAGGGCGTTCGTCGTTCCCAGGGTGGACGATGCCCGTGAGACCGAACCTGCGTCCCGAAACAGACGTTCTCATCGTCGGTCTCGGGACGTAGGTTCGGTCTCGCGGTCAGAGGCGGGCGCCGCGGGCCGACCGCAACCGACCGCGAGCCCCGAACCGACCGCAACCAACCGCGAGCCGCAGGCCGACCGCAACCAACCGCGAGCCCGCTCCAAACCCCCGTCAGCGCCGCCGGGAGCGGCCTGCGGCGAGCGCGTCGGCGGCACGGATCAGGGACAGGTGCGAGAACGCCTGCGGGGTGTTGCCCACCTGGCGGGATCCGATCGGGTCGTACTCCTCGCTGAGCAGTCCGACGTCGTTGCGGAAGCCGCACAGCCGGTCCATGAGCGCCGTCGCCTCCGCGGTGCGCCCGGTCGCGGCGTATTGCTCGACGAGCCAGAACGAGCACGCGAGGAACGGATGCTCGCCGCCGGAGAGCCCGTCGACACCGCTCGTCGTGCGGTAGCGCAGCACGAGGCCGTCGCGCAGCAGCGTCTGTTCGATGCGCTCGACCGTCGCGAGCATGCGCGGGTCATCGGCCGCGCAGAAGCCGGTGCGCGGGATCAGCAGCAGCGCCGCATCGACCTCGTCGGTCGCGGCGTGCTGCACGAAGCGCCCGTCGCGCACACCGTGCTCGTCGATCTCCGTGCGCAGGCCGTCACGCAGCGCACGCCACCGCTCGACCGGCCCGCTCAGGCCGTCCTCCTCGACCGCGCGCACCGCCCGGTCGAACGCCGCCCACAGCATGACGCGGGAGTGGGTGAAGAACTGCCGTTCCCCGCGGATCTCCCACATGCCGTTGTCCGGGCGGCTCAGCTGCCGCTCCGCCTGATGCAGCAGCACCCGCTGCAGTGACCAGGACCGGGTGGATTCCGCGAGTCCCGCACGGCGAGCGGCGGCGAGAGTGACCAGCACCTCCCCGAACACGTCGGCCTGGAACTGCTGCGCCGCGCCGTTCCCGACCCGCACCGGGGCGGATCCGGCATAGCCCGGCAGCGACGGCATCTCCCGCTCGCCGAGGTCGCGCTCCCCGGCCAGCCCATACATGATCTGCAGGTCGGCCGGATCCCCCGCCACCGCCCGCAGCAGCCAGTCCCGCCAGTCCCGGGCCTCCTCGCCGAGGCCGTGCGAGAGCAGCGCCTCCAGCGTGAGCGCCGCGTCGCGCAGCCACACGAAGCGGTAGTCCCAGTTGCGCTCGCCGCCGAAGTCCTCCGGCAGCGAGGTCGTGGCGGCCGCCGCGATGCCGCCGGTGTCGCGGTTCGTGAGCGCGCGCAGCACCAGCTTCGAACGCCGCACCGCGTCCCGGTACGGCCCGTGCTCGCGCATGCGCGCCGCCCAGTCCCGCCACCACCGATGCGTCGCCCGCCACGCCTCCTTCAGCTCGCGCGCCTCCGGCGTCGGCCGGTACGAGGGGAACCAGGTGAGGCTCAGCGCCGCGCTCGCCCCCGCGGCGACCTCGACCGTGCCGACGTGGGAGTGCCCCTGCGCATGCAGCATGGCGCCGCGCACGACCACCGCATCCGGCCCGGCCGCGGCCGTGAGTTCGGGCTCCTCGCGCGTGCCGGTCTGACGAACCCAGGGCAGCGCGCGCGCGTAGTCGAAGCGCAGCCGCAGCTCCTGCACGAACGCGACCGCACCGCTGACCCCGGTGATCTGCCGGATCACGTCGGTGCGCTCGTCGTCGGTCGGATCCTCGGGCACCGGCATCCACTCGCGCACCTCGGCGACGCCGTCCGCGCACTCCCAGCGGGTGACGAGGCAGAACGAGTCGTCGTCATAGCGCCGGGTCGCGACGGCGAGCGGATCCGCGGGCCGCAGGCTCCACCGCCCCTGTTCCGCGCCTCCCAACAGCGCCCCGAGCAGCGAGGCGGAATCGAGGCGCGGTGCGCACAGCCAGTCGATGTCGCCGTCCCGCGAGACGAGCGCCGCGGTGCGGGCGTCGCTGAGCAGCGCGTAGTCCTCGATCGCCGCGGCGGGCGCGTCGTGCTCTCCCATGAGTCGCAGTCTGCACCCCGTTCCTCTGCGGAACCAGAGCGGTGCGGCCTATCGTGAAGTCATGACCTCGACCACGCTGCTCATCCTCGGTGCCTCCGGCGACCTCACCTCCCGCCTGCTGCTGCCCGCGATCGCGCAGCTGCTGCAGCGCCAGCCCGAGCGTGAGCTGGTGCTGCGCGGCGCCGGATCCGACGACTGGACCGACGAACGCTGGCAGCAGACCGTGCAGGCGGCGTTCGCCACCGTGGACGCCGAAGACCAGGTGGCGCGTGTCGCCGGCACCACCTATGTGAAGGCCGATGTCACCGACCGCGACTCCCTCGCCGGCCTCGTCGCGGACATCCAGGGATCCCTCGTCATCTACTTCGCCCTCCCGCCCGCCATCGCGCGCCTCGCCTGCGAGCAGCTGGTCGAGATCCCGCTGCCGGAGAGCACCGTGCTGGCGCTGGAGAAGCCGTTCGGCAATGACGAGCAGAGCGCGGCCTCGCTCAACGCCCTCGTCACGCGCATCGTGCCGGAGACGCAGATCTTCCGCGTCGACCACTTCCTCGGCCGGTCGACGATCCTCAACATCATGGGCGTGCGGTTCGCGAACCGCCTCATCGAGCCGGTCTGGTCGGCCGACCACGTCGAGTCGGTGCTCGTGCGCTACGACGAGTCGCTCGCACTGGAGAACCGCGCGCGCTACTACGACAAGGCGGGCGCGCTCATCGACATGATCCAGAGCCACCTGCTGCAGGTGGTCGCGATCCTCGCGATGGAGCAGCCGGCGGATCTGGATGAGATCGACCTGCGCGACGCGATGGCCGCCGCCCTGCGCGCCACCCGCATCAAGGACGACGATCCGTCCCGCAGCACCCGCCGCGCCCGGTACGGGGCCGGTAAGAGCGAGGGCCGGCCGGTGCCCGCGTACGTCGACGAGGACGGCGTGGATGCGTCCCGCGGCACGGAGACGCTCGCCGAGATCACCTGCGAGGTGCAGACCGCACGCTGGGCAGGCGTGCCGTTCATCCTGCGCAGCGGCAAGGCGCTCGCCGAGCGCCGTGCCGAGGTCGTGATCACGTTCCGGCCGGTGCGCCACATCCCCGGCGGACTCACCGGCACCCCGTCCGACGGCGGCGTGCTGCGATTCACCCTCGGCCCCGACCGCATCGACCTCGAGCTCAACGTCAACGGCGGCGACGACCCGTTCGCGCTGCGCCGCGATGTGCTGTCCACGCCGCTCGGCCAGGGCACGCTGCTCGCCTACACCGAGGTGCTCAGCGAGATCCTTGACGGCGACGTCGCGCTGTCCGTGCGCGCCGACGCGGCCGAGCAGTGCTGGCGCATCATCCAGCCCGCACTCGACGCATGGCGCAGCGGTGCGGTGCCGATGGAGGAGTATCCGGCCGGATCCCTCGGGCCGGCGGACTGGGCCACCTCGCAGTGCTGACTTCTGTCGCAGTGCCCCTGCGACGCTGACCCATACGGGGCCTGCCCACCCTCATTCGCCTGACCCCCATTGCCCCTCCCACCGCCACAAAGGGGCACCTGGCGACAGGCGAACCGCCCCGGAGGGGCATCTCCCGTCAGGCGAGCAGAGGGATGACGGCCGATCCGGATCCCACCCTGCCCACCTCCATTCACCTGACCCCCGTTGCCCCTCCCACCGCCGCGAAGGGGCACCTGGCGACAGGCGAGCCGCCACAAAGGGACACCTGGCGACAGGCGAGCAGAGAGATGCCGGCGGATCCGGATCCCGCCCTGCCTACCCTCATTCGCCTGACCCCCGTTGCCCCTCGAGCCGCCACGGAGGGGCACCTGGCGACAGGCCAGTAGAGGGATGCTGGCCGATCCGGATCTCACCCTGCCCACCTCCATTCGCCTGACCCCCGTTGCCCCTCCCACCACCGCGAAGGGGCACCTGGCGACAGGCGAGCCGCCACGAAGGGGCATCTCCCGTCAGGCGAGCAGAGGGATGACGGCGGATCCGGATCCCGCCCTGCCCACCTTCATTCGCCTGACCCCCGTTGCCCCTCCCACCGCCGCGAAGGGGCGCCTGGCGACAGGCGAGCAGAGGGATGACGGCGGATCCGGATCCCGCCCTGCCCACCTTCATTCGCCTGACCCCCGTTGCCCCTTCCACTGCCGCGAAGGGGCACATAGCGACAGGGGAGCCACCGCGAAGGGGCATCTCGCGTCAGGGGAGCCACCGCGAAGGGGCATCTCGCGTCAGGGGAGCCACCGTGAAGGGGCACGTGGCGTCAGGGGAGCAACGAGCCGGGGCTCCTCGCAGAACGACGAGACGCCGCCTCCCGGGGGAAGCGGCGTCTCGCGTGCGGCGCGGACCGCGTGCGGTGCGGATCGCGTGATCAGAGTGCGGACCGGGCGGTCAGTGCGCGGGGCGCTCGACCGCGACCTCGTTGCCGTCGCGGTCGACGATCTTGCCGTCGACGATGGAGTCGCCGTCCTCGAACGCGTCCAGGTATGCGACCGGGATGCTGCGGGTCGGCGCCGACACGAAGGCGTTCTTGTTCTTGGCGCTGCCGAGGTGGTTGAACAGCAGGTTCAGCAGGATCGCGGTGACCGCGGCCGAGCTGATGCCGGAGTGGAAGATCGTCACGAACCAGGCGGGCATCTGCCCGTAGATCGTCGGGACGGCGATCGGGAGCATGCCCACCGCGAGCGAGGTGGCGACGATCACGAGGTTCATGTTGTCGCGGTACTGCACCTGGGCGAGCGTGCGGATACCGGAGGCGGCGACGGAGCCGAACAGCACGAGACCGGCGCCGCCGAGGACGGGCGACGGGATCGCACCGACGACGCGCCCGAGCACCGGCAGCAGACCGAGGATCACGAGCACGCCACCGCCGGCGGTGACCACGAACCGGCTCTTGACGCCGGTGATCGCGACCAGGCCGACGTTCTGCGCGAACGCGGACTGGGTGAACGTGCCGAAGATCGGCGAGACCGCGCTGGAGAGCATGTCGGCGCGCAGACCCGCGGCGATGCGCTTGGAGTCGACCTTCGTGCCCACGATCTCGCTCACCGCGAGGATGTCGGCGGTGGTCTCGGTGAGGGTCACCAGGATCACGATGAACATCGAGATGATGCCCGCGATCGGGAACGTCGGCAGGCCGAATCCGAAGATCTGCGGCAGCGCGAAGATGTCGCCCTGCGCGACCTTGCTGAAGTCGGCCTTGCCGAGGAAGATCGCGACGATGGTGCCGAGCACGATCGAGAGCAGGATCGCCAGACGCGAGATCGCACCCACCGGAACCTTGCTGAGCACGAGCACGATCACGAGCGTGATGCCGGCGAGCATGAGGTTCTCCGGCAGGGCGCCCTTCGCGGCGTTGGATCCCTCTCCGGTGCCGACGATCCAGCCGGCCGCGACGGGCAGCAGGCTCAGACCGATCGTGGTGATCACGGTTCCGGTGACGACCGGCGGGAAGAACCGGATGACCGTGGCGAACACCGGCGCGATGAGCAGACCGATGACCGAGGCGGCGATGACGGATCCGAACACCGCCGGAAGACCGCCGCCGCTCGTGACGATCGCGCCCATGGTGGCGACACCGGCGAAGGACACGCCCTGCACCAGGGGCAGCTGCGAGCCGAAGAACGGCACGCCCACCGTCTGCAGGATGGTGGCGAGACCGCCCATGAACAGGCACGCGGCGATCAGCACACCGATCTCGTCGGGCTTCAGGCCCGCGATCTGGCCGACGATGAGCGGCGGGGCGATGATGCCGCCGTACATCGTGAGCACGTGCTGGATGCCGTAGCCGATGGTGGCGCCGATCGGGAGGCGCTCGTCCTCCGGGCGCGCGGCGGCCCTCTTCTCTTTCATTGACATTGCGACCTCTTCGTCGGGATAGGGATCTTGGTTTTCGGAAGGTGCTGCTCTCCGCCGGGCGGCGGCGTTCAGCGATGGCGGGCGAGCAGGTTGCGCGCCGCCTCGCTGTGATGGGCGATCAGCTGCGGCACGTCGAGGCCGACGATCTGTCCGTCGGTCACCCGCCATCCGCCGCCGATCATGACCCGGTCGGCGCGCTCTGCTCCGCACAACAGCAGGGCGGCCACCGGGTCGTGGCTTCCGGAGAAGCGCAGTTCGTCCAGCGTGAACATCGCGAGATCGGCCTGACGGCCGGGCGCGAGCACGCCGATGTCGCTGCGGCCGAGGGCGCGCGCGGATCCCTGCGTCGCCCAGTCCAGGGCGCGCTCCGGGGTGACCGCGGCGGCGCCGTAGCGCAGACGCTGCAGGTAGAGGGCCTGACGGACCTCCATCATCATGTTGGATCCGTCATTGGAGGCGGATCCGTCGACGCCCAGGCCGACCGGCACGCCGGCGGCCTCGAGCTCGACCGCGCGGGCGATGCCGCTGGCGAGCCGCATGTTGCTCGTGGCGCAGTGCGAGACGGCGGTGCCGGCCGCACCCAGACGGGCGATCTCGGCGTCGTCGAAGTGGATGCCGTGCGCGAGCCAGGTGCGATCGCCCAGCCAGCCGACGCTCTCGAGGTAGTCGACCGTACGCAGGCCGAACATCTCGCGGCAGAAGTCCTCCTCGTCGATCGTCTCGGCGAGGTGCGTGTGCATGCGCACGTCGAGCCGGTCGGCGAGCGCCGCGGTCTCGCGCATGACCTCGGTGGTGACCGAGAACGGCGAGCAGGGCGCGAGCCCGATCTGCACGAAGGCACCCTCGCCACGCTCGTGGTACGCCCCGACCAGGCGCTCGCTGTCGGCGAGGATCACGTCCGCATCCTGCACGGTGCTCTGCGGCGGCAGTCCGCCGTCCTCCTCGCCGAGCGACATGGATCCGCGGGTCAGCGTCGCGCGCATGCCGAGACGGCGCACGGCGTCGACCTGCACGTCGATGCCGTCCTCCAGCCCGCTCGGGAAGAGGTAGTGGTGGTCGGCCGCGGTGGTGCAGCCGCTCAGCAGCAGCTCGGCGAGCGCGGCCGTGGTGGCGAGCTCGAGATCGCGCGGCGTCAGCCCGGCCCACACCCCGTACAGCCCCTTCAGCCAGGGGAACAGCTCGGCGCTGACGACGGGTGTCCAGGCGCGGGTGAGGGTCTGGTAGAAGTGGTGGTGCGTGTTGATGAGGCCCGGGATGATCACGTGCTTGGAGGCGTCGAACACCTCGTCGACCGGCTGCGACGGCGAGCCGCCGGCGGGGACCGCCTCGAGGATCACGGATCCGGAGACGACGAGGCCTCCAGACGCGTCGGCGGTGTCGCCGGTGTGGATCCCGAGCGGGTTCTTCAGCCAGAGGGTGCGCTGCGGTGCGGACATTCTTCACGGACTCCTTCGTTCGGCTCGTGGAGCCGAACGCCGACCCCACGGGGCCAGCTCAGTGTTGTCCTGTCTGCTGATCCAGGGGCATCTCCGGCTCTGGAGATACCCCTGATCTAACCAGGGCCGATAGGGAGAGTCAAGAACTTTTTCCGAATCTTGGATCGGCACTTTCACTATGTGGATATTTAAAGAGGCACGCGAAGGTAGATCGGCGCCGTCACAGAGACGGAGAAGGCCCGGATTCCGCGAATCCAGGCCTTCTCCCGCGTGCGCAGTGGGTGATCAGTCGTCGAGCAGCTCGGCCTCGATCGTGTCGTCGTCGGATCCTCCGGCCGACGCCTCGGCAGCGGCGGATCCGTCGCTGGTGAGCACCAGGCCGGATCCGTCGGCCGACATGTCGACCCGCACCAGGTCGCCGTCGTGCACATTGCCCGACAGCAGCGCCGTGGCGAGCCGGTTCTGCACCTCGTTCTGGATGAGGCGGCGCAGCGGCCGCGCTCCGAACACCGGGTCGTAGCCGCGCTCGGCGAGCCACGACCGCGCGTCCGGAGTGACCGCGAGGGTGAGCCGGCGCTCGGCGAGACGGCGCTGCAGCTGGTCGATCGTGAGCTCGACGATCTGCGCGAGGTCGTCCTCGGTGAGTGCCTGGAACATCACGATGTCGTCGAGGCGGTTCACGAACTCGGGCTTGAACGCCTGCCGCACGAGCGCCATGACGGCGTCGCGCTTGTCGTCCTTGGACAGCGTCGGGTCGATGAGGATCGGGGATCCGAGGTTGCTGGTGAGGATCAGGATCACGTTCGAGAAGTCGACCGTGCGGCCCTGGCCGTCGGTCAGGCGACCGTCGTCCATGACCTGCAGCAGCACGTCGAACACCTCGGGGTGCGCCTTCTCGACCTCGTCCAGCAGCACGACGCTGTACGGGCGCCGCCGCACCGCCTCGGTGAGCTGGCCGCCCTGCTCGTAGCCGACGTACCCGGGAGGGGCACCGACCAGCCGCGACACGGAGTGCTTCTCGCCGTACTCCGACATGTCGATGCGCACCATGGCGTGCTCGTCGTCGAAGAGGAACTCCGCCAGCGCCTTGGCCAGCTCGGTCTTGCCGACGCCGGTGGGGCCGAGGAACAGGAAGGATCCGGTCGGGCGGCCGGGGTCGCTGATCCCGGCGCGCGAGCGGCGCACCGCGTCGGAGACGGCCGTCACCGCGTCCTTCTGACCGATCAGGCGCCGGCCGAGCTCGCGCTCGAGGTGCAGCAGCTTCTCGCTCTCGCCCTGCAGGAGTCGGCCCACGGGGATCCCGGTCCAGGCCGCGATCACGGCCGCGATGTCCTCGTCGGTGACCTGCTCGTTGACCATGCGCGGCTCATCGCTCGCGGCCTCGGCCTGGCTCTCCGCCACGACGAGCTCGGCCTGCAGCTGCTTGATGGTCTCGTACTCGAGCTTGGACGCCTTCACGTAGTCGCCGTCGCGCAGCGCCCTGTCGCGCTCGGTGAAGGCCTCGTCGAGGCGCTTCTTGAGCTCGCCGACCCGGTTCAGGCCGCCGCGCTCGCGCGCCCAGCGCGCCTCGAGACCGGCGAGTTCGGACTCGGCGGCCGCCATCTGCTCGCGGAGCTTGGAGAGACGCTCCTTGGAGGCCGCGTCCTTCTCCTTCTTCAGCGCGAGCTCCTCGAGCCGCATCCGGTCGACCGACCTCTTGAGCTGGTCGATCTCGACCGGACTCGAGTCGATCTCCATCTTGAGTCGGCTCATCGCCTCGTCGATCAGGTCGATCGCCTTGTCCGGCAGCTGCCGGCTGGGCAGGTAGCGGTTCGACAGGGACGCCGCGGCGACGAGCGCGGAGTCGCTGATCGTCACGCCGTGATGCGCCTCGTAGCGGCCCTTGAGACCGCGCAGGATCGCGATCGTGTCCTCCACGCTCGGCTCGCCGACGTACACCTGCTGGAAGCGGCGCTCGAGCGCGGCGTCCTTCTCGATGAACTCGCGGTACTCGTTGAGCGTGGTCGCGCCGATGAGGCGCAGCTCGCCGCGCGCGAGCATGGGCTTGAGCATGTTGCTGGCGGCGACGGATCCCTCTCCCCCGCCGGCACCCATCAGCACGTGCAGCTCGTCGATGAACGTGATGACCCGGCCGTCGGACTCGGTGATCTCCTTGAGCACGCTCTTCAGGCGCTCCTCGAACTGACCGCGGTACATCGCGCCCGCGACGAGGGCGGAGATGTCGAGGGAGATCAGCTCCTTGTCCTTGAGCGACTCGGCCACGTCCCCCGCGACGATGCGCTGCGCGAGCCCCTCGACGACGGCGGTCTTGCCGACGCCGGGCTCGCCGATCAGCACCGGGTTGTTCTTGGTGCGCCGGGTGAGCACCTGGCTCACGCGGCGGATCTCGCTGTCGCGTCCGATCACCGGATCGAGCTTGCCCTGACGGGCGCGGTCGGTGAGGTTGATCCCGAACTGTTCGAGCGCGCTCTGCTGCTCTTCCTGCTGTGCCTGCTGGGGGTTGGCCATTCGTCCTCCTGGAGTCTCCTTGCGTGTGGTGCGAGCCGTCGGATCCTGGATCCGCGGCTCAAAGTTGAGTTGATCTGACTCAACTTTAGCGGATCCCGCCGTTTCGGACAAGGGCGCGCGTTCGTGGCCCCTACCCCTTTCCGGACGGACCGGTTGCCGCACACGCGGGACCGGGTGGGAGTCGGGAGCCTGGCGCGGCCGCGCGGGAGCCGAGTCGGACCAGGCGGAGCCGAGTCGGACCGAGTCCGACCTGGCCGGGGATGTGGGGCCGTTCAGCGCCGCAGCAGGTCGGCGGCGCGCGTCACCGCGGCGATCGCGTCGGCACCCAGGCGCTGGCGAGCCGACGCCGACCACGCCGCGGCGATCGCGTCCGCGCGCGTCAGCCGGTGCTGGCCGAGATCGGTGAGGTGCACCGCGATCCGACGGCGGTCCGCCGCGTCCTGGTGCCGGAACACGGCGGCGGCATCCTCCAGCCCGTCCACGACCCGGCTCAGCGTCGCGTTCGCGGTCGCCGTCGCCTCGGCGAGCTCCCCCATCGTGGGGCTGCCGAGGCGCGAGATCGCCCCGAGCACGCGCCACTGCTCGACGCTCAGACCGTCTTCGGCGAGCGCGGTGCCTAGCCCCGCGAGGAGGTCCTGCTGGGCCCGCCCGAGCACGAGCAGCTGCTCCGCCAGGGAGGTCACGGCGACTTCGCCCATGGTGCGCCCCTCCCTCTGCGGACATACTTGTCGGGTGCCCGATGCCGTCAGTGTACTGTCGCCCGCCGAGGTGATCATGCGCGGGCCGGATCCGCAGGCGCTGACCCTGGCGGTGCTCGCCCCGACGTCCGGCGCCATGGGCGTCGTGGGCCCCGCGATCCTCAACGCCACCCGCCTGGCGGCGGAGGAGGCGGAGAAGAGCCTCGACCGGCGACTCGAGCTGGTGCTCGTCGATGCCGGACGCGATCCCGCCACGGTCGCCGGCGACGTGCGCGCGGTCGTGTCGCAGGGCGCGGTGCGGGGTGTGGTCGGCACGCACACCTCGGATGTGCGCGTCGCCGTGGAGCGGGCCATCGCCGGCACCGTGCCGTACGTGTTCACGCCGCCGCACGAGCTGGACCGGGTGCGCGGCGGGACGATCATGCTCGGAACGGGGCCCAGGGAGCAGATCCTCGCGCCGCTCCTGCTGCTGTGCGAGCGGGAGCGCGTACGCCGCTGGGCTCTCGTCGGCAACGACTACGTGTGGCCGCGGCAGCTGCATCGCCGGGCCAGGGGCATCATCAGCTCCCTCGGCGGCGAGCCCGTCTTCGAGCAGTTCGTGCCGATCGGCCGGTTCGATCCCGATCACCTGGTGCGCACCGTACTCGCCGCCCGCCCCGACGGCGTGCTGGTGTCGCTCATCGGTCGCGACGGCATCCGCTTCCATCGCGCGTTCGCGCGCGCCGGCGCCGACCGCCGGATCGTGCGGCTGTGCACCGCGCTCGACGAGTCGTGCCTGCTCTCGGTCGGCGGCGACGAGCAGGGCGCACTGTTCTCAGCGATGCCGGCGCCCGCGGACGCCGACGACGACGCACACCGACGGCTGGTGCGGGACTACGACGCGCGCTTCGGCCCGATCGCGCCACCCCTCGGCTCCTATGCCGAGGGTGCGCACGACGGCGTCCGGCTGCTCGCCGATCTCCTCTCCCGGGGCTCCGCCCGCCCCGCTCCCGGCGACGTGGCCGTGCGGCTGGCCCGCGCCGAAGGCGTCGTCCTCTCCCCCGTCCCCGTCTGATCGGCCCGCCGGCAACCGGCCGCCGACAACCGGCCGCCGCGTACCGGAATGCCGCTGCGCGCGCTAGGATCCTTCCACTTGGAAATAATCGACGAGGATCCGGGGGACGCGTCGATCGATGAGGAGGACGCATGACCGCACGACCCGCCGTCGAGGCCACCGGCATCGAGGCCTACGGCTACACACAGGAGCTGCAGCGCTCGCTCAAGGCCTCTGATCTGCTGATCTACGGCCTCATCTTCATGGTCCCGATCGCGCCGTTCGCGATCTTCGGATCCGTGTTCTCACAGTCCGGCGGGATGGTGGCGCTCGCCTACCTCATCGCCATGGTCGCGATGATGTTCTCCGCCAACTCCTACGCGCAGATGGCGCAGGCGTTCCCGATGAGCGGATCCGTCTTCACCTATGTGGGGCGCGGCGTGCATCGAGCGGCGGGCTTCGTCGCCGGCTGGATGATCCTGCTCGACTACGTGCTCGTGCCGGCGCTGCTGTATCTGGCGGCATCGATGGCGATGGCGAGTTTCGTGCCCGGCGTGCCGCTGTGGACCTGGCTGATCGCATTCGTACTGCTGAACACGGTCATCAACTACCTCGGGATCACGATGACCGCCCTGGTCAACAAGATCTTCCTCATCGGCGAGCTGCTCGTGCTCGCGATCTTCCTCGTCGTCGGCATCACCGCGCTGGTGCAGGGGCGTGGACACTTCAGCTTCGAGGCGTTCTTCAACCCGGCCACGTTCAGCTTCGTCGTCGTGTTCGGCGCCGCCTCGCTCGCGGTGCTGTCCTTCCTCGGCTTCGACGCGATCTCCACCCTCGCGGAGGAGAACGCGGGCACCAGCCGTCAGCTCGCCCGCTCGATGATCCTCGCCCTGCTGCTGGTCGGCGTGCTGTTCATCGCGCAGACCTGGGTCGCGTCCATGCTGGTCGAGGATCCGGCGACGCTCATCGAGAAGGGCGACACCGCCGGCACCGCCTTCTACGACGCGGCGGCGCACGCCGGCGGCCCGTGGCTCGGAGCGCTCACCGCCGTCTCGACCGCGATCGCCTGGGGCTTCGCGAACGCCCTCGTCGCGCAGGCCGCGACCAGCCGGCTGCTGTTCGCGATGGCGCGCGACCGCCAGCTGCCGAAGTTCCTCAGCACGGTGAGCAAGAAGCACCGGATCCCCACGAATTCGCTGTTCCTGGTGGCCGGCATCTCCCTCGCGATCGGCGTCCCGCTCACCTTCCTGCCCGATGGTCTGGCCACGATCTCCTCGATGGTGAACTTCGGCGCCCTCACCGCGTTCCTGATGCTCAACGTCGCCGTCGTCTGGTGGTTCATGGTCAAGCAGCGCTCGAAGCGCTGGTTCGTGCACCTGGTGCTGCCCGTGCTCGGCTTCGCCGTGCTCGTCGCCGTGGTCTGGAACGCGCAGGTCGCCGCGCAGGTGCTCGGCTTCGTGTGGCTCGGCATCGGCATCGTGCTCGCCGTCGTGCTGGGATTGACCGGGCGCCTCAGCGCCCGCGGGTTCGGCGAAGGCGCCGAGCCCTCCACGGAGGAGAAGGAGAGCGTCCGATGACCGTGCACACCCTGCGCCCCACGGCCGACCGGTACAGCTACGTGTTCGGCGGGCGCGAACCGCAGCTGGCGATCCGCCCCGGCGACGTCGTCGAGCTCAGCACCGAGGACTGCTTCGGCGGGCGTGTGACGTCGCCCTCGCAGAGGCCCAGCGAGGTGTGCGACTTCAACGAGCTGAATCCCGTGACGGGCCCGATCCACGTGGAGGGTGCCGAACCGGGCGACCTGCTCGCCGTGCACTTCATCGACATCCGCCCCTCCCGAGGACACGCGATCTCGGCGGCGTTCCCGTTCTTCGGTGCACTCACGTCGACGCACGAGACCGCGACCCTGCAGGATCCGCTCGAGGAGCGGGTGTGGTTCTACGATCTCGACCTCGAGCGCTGGACCGCCTCCTTCCGGGCGCGCAACTCCGACTACGCGCTCGAGCTGCCGCTGGATCCGATGCACGGCGTGGTGGGCGTCGCGCCGGCCGGCGGAGAGGTGCGCCTGGTCGTCACCCCCGACCGCCACGGCGGCAACATGGACAGTCCGGAGGTGCGCACCGGCACGACGCTCTACCTGCCCGTCAACGTGCCGGGGGCGCTGCTCGCGATCGGCGACGGCCACGCGCGCCAGGGCGAGGGTGAGGTGATCGGCACCGGCCTGGAGTGCGCGATGGACAGCGTGATCGCGGTCGACCTCGTCAAGGGCGCCGCCCCCGCCTGGCCGCGTCTCGAGGACGATGCCCATGTGATGACGACCGGATCCGTCCGCCCTCTCGAGGACGCCTACCGGATCAGCCAGAAGGAGCTCGTGGACTGGACCAGCGACCTGACCGGGATGGACGCGCTGGACGCGTGCCAGCTGGTCAGCCAGCTCGGACTCGCCCCCGCGGCCAACGTGTGCGACCCGAACTACACGATGGTCGCGAAGCTGCCCAAGTGGGCCCTGCGCAGCGCCGAGGCGTATGGCGGCGCGCACCGCCGCCTGCGCGCCGCCGGCGAGGAGTACCGCGCCGCGCACTGATCCGCGCGCCAGCGGGGACCAGTGCCGGAGACGACGGAAGCCGGCCCCGAGGGGCCGGCTTCCGTGGGAACGGAGCGGGATCCGTATCAGTCCTCGCCGTGCGCGAGCAGGCGGCCGCGCGGGGTGACGCGGTCGACGGCCTCGCCACGGAGGTAGGTCGCGCGCACCTGGCCGGTGAGCTCGCGGCCGGCGTACGCCGAGACCGGATTCTTGTGCAGCAGGTTCTCGATCGCGACCGTGTAGGTCTGCTCCGGGGCGAACACGGCGAAGTCCGCATCCTTGCCCACGGCGAGCGAACCCTTCCGCTGCAGACCGATCAGCGCCGCAGGCTTCGCCGACATGAGCTCGACGATGCGCTCGAGCGCGATGCCGCGCTTCTGCGCCTCGGTCCACACCAGCGACAGGCCCAGCTGCAGCGACGAGATGCCGCCCCAGGCGACGTCGAAGCCGCCGCCGTCCGGGTGCTTCAACTCGACCGTGGCCGGCGAGTGGTCGGAGACGATGAGGTCGATGGTGCCGTCGGCTATGCCCTCCCACAGCAGGTCCTGGTTGCCCGACTCGCGGATCGGCGGGCAGCACTTGAACGCGGTCGCGCCGTCCGGGATCTCCTCGGCCGTGAGCACCAGGTAGTGCGGGCAGGTCTCCACGGTGAGGCGCACGCCCTCGGCCTTCGCGTCGCGGATCTCGCCCAGCGCATCTGAGGACGACAGGTGCAGGATGTGCGCGCGGGCGCCGGTGCGACGGGCACGCTCGATGACGTCGGCGATGCCGGTGTCCTCGGCCGAGCGCGGCCGCGACGCCAGGAAGTGCGAGTACACCGGGCCGTCCGGCTGCGGGGCGTCCTCGATCACGTGCGGGTCCTCGGCGTGCACGATCAGCAGCGAGTCGAAGCTCTTCAGCTCCGTGAGGTCGGCCTCGATCTCGTCGAGCCCGAGCGGCGGGAACTCCGGCACGCCGCTGTCGAGCAGGAAGCACTTGAAGCCGAACACACCGGCCTCGTGCAGCGGTCGCAGCTGGCCGGTGTTGCCGGGCACGGCACCGCCCCAGAAGCCGACATCGACGTGCACCTGGTCACGTGCGACGTCCTGCTTGGTGCGCAGCGCCTCGAGGTCGACGGTCGGCGGGATGCTGTTCAGCGGCATGTCCACGATCGTGGTCACCCCTCCGGCGGCCGCCGCCCGGGTCGCCGAGGCGAAGCCCTCCCACTCGGTGCGGCCGGGCTCGTTCACATGCACGTGCGAGTCGACGAGTCCCGGAAGGAGGATCTCGTCGGCGGCGACCTCGATGGTGTTCTCCGCGCTCAGGCCCGCGCCCAGCGGCTCCACGGCGACGATCACGCCGTCGCGCACGCCCACCTCGCGAGCGGCGATGCCCTCCGGGGTGAGCACGCGCTCGCCGCGCAGGACGAGGTCGTACTGTTCGGTCTCCTGCGACATGTCGGCCGGATCCTTTCCTCCGGCGGCTGCCGGTCGTCGTTCTTCGATGTTCATTGTCGTGCGGATCCGATCGGTCGGATCCGCAGAGCGGCGCCTGCCGCAGGCCGCTCAGCCGGCGACGAGCTCGCCGACCTCGGCGCCGATGCGGCGGCCCACCTCGGTGAGGAGAGCTGTGGCCCCGGCCATGCTGCGGGCCGGATCCGGTTCGAGCTCGCTGAGCGCGTACACGCGCAGGAACCCTGCTGTGTGTGCGGCCTCGGCGCTCAGCGTGGAGCGCCCGCAGACGGCGACGACGGGGATGCCGGCGGCACGTGCGGCCGCGGCCACGCCGAGCGGCGTCTTGCCCCCCAGGCTCTGATCGTCGAGGCTGCCCTCGCCGGTGATGACGAGGTCGGCCTTGCCGGCCCCGGTGCCGAGCGCCTCGGCGAGGCCCGTGAGACGCTGCACGACCTCGACGCCGGGCTCGCGCCGGGCGCCCAGCGCGGCCAGCGCCGCGTAGCCCACGCCGCCCGCACCCCCCGCTCCGGGCAGTGCCCTGGCGGCGCGGATGCCGGGCTGCTGCTCGAGCAGCGCGGCGTAGCGCGCCAGGGCCGCGTCGAGCGCGGCCACGTCGTCCGGGCTCGCGCCCTTCTGGGGGCCGAACACGGCCGGCGCGCCGCGCTCCCCGAGGAGCGGGTTGTCGACGTCGCTGGCGAGCACGATCTCCGTGCCGGCGAGACGCGGATCCAGGCCCGACACGTCCACCGCGGCGATGCGCGCGAGCGCTCCGCCACCCCCCGGCAGCTCAACCCCCTCGGCGTCGCGCAGCGAGACGCCGAGCGCCTGCAGCATGCCCGCACCGCCGTCGGTGTTGGCGCTGCCGCCGATGCCGAGCACGATGCTGGTCGCACCGTGGTCGAGCGCCGCGGCGATCAGCTCTCCGGTTCCGCGGCTGGTGGCGCCGAGGGCGTCCTTGACGCCACCGGGCAGCTGGTCGAGTCCACTCGCCGCCGCCATCTCGATGATCGCCTGCTGCCCCCGCACGCCGAAGCGCGCCTCGACGGGCCGGCCCGTCGGCCCGGTCACCGTCGCGGTGACCGCCTCGAACCCGGCGGCGAGGGCGGCGTCGACCGTGCCCTCTCCGCCGTCTGCGACGGGGACCGCGTCGATGGCGGCCCCCGGCGTAATGCTGGTGATCCCGGCCGCGAGGGCGGCCGCGACCTCCGGGCCCGTGGCGGACCCCTTGAACTTGTCCGAGGCGATCAGGATGCGCATGGGTCTACCCTTCCAGTCTTTGTGCGTGCCCGCGCAACGCCCAGGCCGCAGATGCCGGTTCCCTTGCCGCGAGACTCCACTCCGTGCGCGAGACTGCACGGCAGGCGTGCAGTCTCGCGCAGGAGCTGGAGTCTCGCGGTCAGGGTCGCTCTCAGTCGAGCAGCGCGTAGATGGCCTCGGGGGCGTCGGCGGGCGACGTCGCGAGATCCTCGAACTCGTTCATGGTGTCCAGATCCGCACCCATCGCGATGTTGGTGACGCGCTCGAGGATGACCTCGACGACCACCGGCACCTGGAACTCGTCGCGCAGACGCTGCGCCTCGGCGAAGCCCGCGGCGAGGTCCTCGGGACGCTCCACACGCAGCGCCTTGCAGCCCAGCCCCTCCGCCACCTTGACGTGGTCGACGCCGTAGCCGGTGGCGATCGAGGACGAGTCCTGCGGGGTGTTCACGTTGTCGAACGCCAGCGACACCTCGTAGTCCATCTCGAAGCCGCGCTGCGACTGACGGATCAGGCCCAGGTAGCTGTTGTTCACCACGACGTGGATGTACGGCAGCTTGTGCTGCGCGCCCACGGCGAGCTCCTCGATCATGAACTGGAAGTCGTAGTCGCCCGAGAGCGCGACGACCTGCTCGCCCGGCTTGCCGCGCACGACGCCGAGGGCTGCGGGGCCGGTCCAGCCCAGGGGCCCCGCCTGACCGGCGTTGATCCACTTGCGCGGACCGTAGACGTGCAGCAGCTGCGCGCCGGCGATCTGGGAGAGGCCGATCGTGGTGACGAAGGTGGTGTCGCGATCGAACGCCGAGAGCATCTCCTGGTAGACGCGGTGCGGCTTCATCGGCACGTTGTCGAAGTTCGTCTTGCGCTGCAGACGCGCCTTGCGGTCGCGGCACTCCTGGGCCCAGCTGTTGTAGTCGGGCAGGTCGGCGACGCGGTCGCGGGCCGCCTCGAGCAGGGCGTCGATGAACGCGCCGGCGTCGGAGACCACACCGTAGTCGGGCGCGAAGACGCGGCCGATCTGCGTGGGCTCGATGTCGACGTGCACGAAGGTGCGGCCCTTGCGGTACGTGTCCAGGCCGCCGGTGTGACGGTTCGCCCAGCGGTTGCCGATGCCCAGCACGAAGTCGCTCTCCAGGAAGCTCGCGTTGCCGTAGCGCTGCGAGGTCTGGATCCCGACCAGGCCGCCGGCCAGGGCGTGGTCGTCCGGCAGCACGCCCCAGCCCATCAGGGTCGGGAACACGGGCACGCCCAGGGTCTCGGCAAGCTCGACGAGCTTCTCCGAGGCGCCGGAGTTCACAATGCCGCCACCGGCGATGATCGCCGGGTGCTTCGAGGCGACGAGCATGTCGAGCACCTTCTCGGCCTGCGCACGGGTCGCGGCGGGCTTCGCCACCGGGAGCGGCTCGTAGGTGTCGATGTCGAACTCGATCTCGGTCATCTGCACGTCGAAGGGCAGATCGATCAGCACGGGGCCGGGGCGGCCGGACCGCATGATCTGGAACGCGGCCTGGAAGACGCCGGGAACCTGCGCACCCTCGAGCACGGTCTTCGCGAACTTCGTCACCGGCTTCGCGATCGACGCGATGTCGACGGCCTGGAAGTCCTCCTTGTCGAGCTTCGCCACCGGCGCCTGGCCGGTGATGCAGAGCATCGGGATGGAGTCGGCGATCGCGGCGTAGAGGCCGGTGATCATGTCGGTGCCGGCGGGACCGGAGGTGCCCAGGCACACGCCGATGCGGCCGTCGCCGGTGCGGCTGTAGCCGTCGGCCATGTGGCTCGCGCCCTCGACATGGCGCGCGAGGGTGTGCCGGATGCCGCCGTTGGCGCGCATCGCGGAGTAGAGGGGGTTGATGGCGGCGCCGGGGAGGCCGAACGCCTCGTCCGCGCCTTCCTTGATCAGGATCTGGACGATGGCGTCCACAGCACGCATGCGGGTCATTTTCTTGTCCTTAGGAGAGAAGTGTCAGAGGGCCGGCGTCAGTTCTTGCCGGAGAGCTCGGCGGTGAGCTTGAACAGGCCCGAGTGGTCGAGGCCCCCGTCGCCGCGGGCGACGAGCGCGTTCACGAGCTGCGCGACAGCGGCGCCGAGCGGGACGGTGACCCCGACGGAACGCGCAGCCGAGGTGACGATGCCCAGATCCTTGTTGTGGAGGGCGAGGCGGAAGCCGGGCGCGAAGTCGCGGTTCAGCATCTTCTGCCCCTTCTGGTCGAGGACCTTGGATCCGGCGAGTCCGCCGCCGAGCACCTTCAGCGCCGCGTCGGTGTCGACGCCGAACGCCTCGAGGAACGTGACGGCCTCGGCGAGCGCCTGGATGTTGACGGCGACGATGAGCTGGTTCGCGGCCTTCACGGTCTGGCCCGCACCGGCGGGGCCGACGTGCACGATGGTCTTGCCGATCGCGTTCAGCACCGGCTCGGCCTTCGCGAAGTCGTCCGCGGATCCGCCGACCATGATCGACAGGACGGCGTCGATCGCGCCCTGCTCGCCGCCCGAGACGGGGGCGTCCACGACGCCGAACCCGGCGGCGACGGCCTCCTCGGCGAGCTCTTTGGCCACATCAGGGCGGATCGACGAATTGTCGATCCAGAGGGCTCCGGCCTTGCCGTTGGCGAACACGCCGTCGGGCCCCTGCACGACGCCGGCCACGTCCGGGGAGTCCGGAACCATCGTGATGACGACGTCGGCGTCCTTCACGGCGTCGGCGATGCTCGTGGCGCCCTTACCGCCGGCGGCGACGAGCTTGTCGATCGCCTCCTGGCTGCGGTTGAAGCCGACGACGTCGTAGCCGGCGGTGACGAGGTTCTTCGCCATGGGCAGGCCCATGATGCCGAGGCCGATGAATGCGATGCTGGTCATGTCTTCGCTCCTTCGCGGAAAAAGTGGGGTCAGGCCTGGGCGGCCGCGGTGGTGATCCAGGCGAAGGGATCCGCCTGGGTGGCCTTGTACTCGAGGCCGATGACGCCGGCGTAGCCGCCGGCCTGGGCGTCGGCGATCCACTGCCCGAGGGGCAGGTCACCCGTGCCGGGCTCGCCGCGGCCGGGGGCATCGGCGATCTGGATGTGGCCGAACTCGGCGGCGTGGCCGGCGATCACGGCGGGCACGTCGTCGCCGTTGACGGCGAGGTGGTAGAAGTCGGCGAGGAGGCGGACGTTGTCGACGCCCTCCTCGTCCTTCACGCGTGCGATGATCGCGAGCGCGTCGGCGGCGGTCTTCAGCGGGTAGGTCTCCATGCCCGAGACCGGCTCCAGCAGCACGACGCCGCCGAGCTCGGCGACCGCGCGGCCCGCGGCGGCCAGGTTCTTCACCGCGAGGTCGTCCTGAGCCTGCGCGTCGACGCCCTCGATGCGGTTGCCGTAGAGGGCGTTGAAGGCCTTGGTGCCGAGGCGGCGGCCGATCTCGACCACGACGGCGATGTTCGCGGCGAACTCGTCCTCGCGGCCGACCCACGACACCAGGCCGCGGTCGCCGCCGGGCATGTCGCCGGCGAAGAAGTTCAGGCCCGTGAGCTGCACGCCGGCGTCCTGGATCGCGGCGACGAACGCGTCGACCTCGTCCTGCGCCGGCACGGCGACGGAGAACGGCCACCAGTACTCCACGGCGTCGAAGCCGGCGGCCTTCGCGGCGGCCGGGCGCTCGAGGAGCGGCAGCTCGGTCAGCAGGATCGAGGCGTTGACGGTGTAGCTCATGAGATCATCCTTGATTTCGAATCGTGGAAGAAGAATTCCTTGTAGTGAAAGAGTACGGCGCCCACCGCCCCGCTGTCAATGCCCGGATACGACGAACGCCACCCACGGCAGCGGGTGGCGTTCGTCGGGACCACGGTCGTCAGGTCAGGCGGATCTGCCGGTTCATGTCCTTGTAGAGCAGGTACCGGAAGTTCTCCGGGCCGCCGGCGTAGCAGGCCTGCGGGCAGAACGCGCGCAGCAGCATGTAGTCCCCGGCCTCGCACTCCACCCAGTCGTCGTTGAGGCGGTAGACGGCCTTGCCCTGCAGCACGAACAGGCCGTGCTCCATGATGTGCGTCTCCGCGAACGGGATGGATCCGCCCGGCTTGAAGGTGACGATGTTCACCTGCATGTCGTGCGCCATGTCGCTCGCGTCGGAGAAGCGGGTGGTGGCCCAGACGTCATCGGTGTCGGGCATCGAGGTCGGCTCGATGTCCTGGTCTCGGGTGACGAACGACGCGGGCGCGTCGACCCCCTCGAGGTACTCGTACGCCTTGCGGATCCAGTGGAAGCTGGTGCGCTCTTCACCCTCGTTCGCGAGCGACCACTCCGACTCCGGTGAGATGAACGCGTAGCCGCCCTCGCCCAGCACGTGCTCCTGGCCGTCGAGGGTCAGCGTCAGCTCCCCCGCCGTGACGAACAGCACGCTCTCGACGCCGGCCTCCGGCTCCGGCTTCGCGGCGGCGCCACCCGGGCCGATCTCGACGATGAGCTGCGAGAACGTCTGCGCCGAGCTCGGGGTGGGGCGGGCGAGGATCCATGCGCGGGTGCTGCTGAACCCGGGCAGGCTGCTGGTGACGATGTCGCGCAGCACGCCCTTCGGGATGAACGTGTACGCGAGCTTGACCACCGCGCGGTCGGTGAGCAGATCGGACTGCGGCGGCAGGCCGCCGGCCGGGGTGTAGTAGCTCATGAGTTCTCCTTCTGGGATGCGAGCTTCGGGTGGGCGAGGCTCACGAGCTCAGCCGGCTCGGACCCCGATGCTGCGCGGACCTCGTCCGCCGTGACGGCGCCGCACTCCAGACCGCGCACGACGAACCGGGCGAGAGCGCGGGCCGTGGCCGGCTCGTCCATGATCGTCGCGTCGCTGCCGTGCAGATAGTTGTCGAGCCGCTTCGCGGCCGCGGCGAACCCCTCGCGGTAGAACGCGTAGGTGGCCAGGTACCGGGTCGGCAGCTGCTGCGCGGCGAGATCCCAGCCCTGGTAGTAGCCGCGCTCGAGCGAGCGCCGCACCAGCCGGGCGTGCAGCTTCCAGGCGTCGGCGATGTGCTCGGGCTCGCCGACCGGGATCACGTTGGTGGATCCGTCGGAGAGGCGCACCCCGGTCTCGGCGACCGCGACCTGCATGACCTGCTTGGCGTAGTCGGCGGCCGGATGCTCCATCGACTGGTACGCCGCCGCGATCTGCAGCGAGGCGCTGTAGTCGTAGGTGCCGTAATGCAGCGCGGTGATGCGCTTGGCGGCCCTGGATCCACCGGCCGCGTGCAGCAGCGCCGCCACCGGGACGGATCCGTCGGCCGCGATGATGAGCTGCGGCGTCTCCATCTGCACCTCGAAGCGCAACCGGCCGGCGGGCAGACCGAGGCGCTCCTCGAACAGCTCGCACAGCGCGACCATGGCCTCGACCTGCTCGGTCGTGGTGACCTTCGGCAGCGTCAGCACCAGACCGTCCGGGAGCCCCCCGCCGGCCACGAGCGTGCTGAGGAACAGGTCGAGCGTGCGGATGCCGCGGCGGCGCGTGGGCGCCTCGAAGCACTTGAACCGGATCCCGATGAACGGCGGCGCGACTCCCGCGGCGACCGCGGCGGCCACGCGCTCGGCGGCGAGGATCGCGTCGGCGTCCTCCTCCGCATCCGGGCGGGCGCCGTAGCCGTCCTCGAAGTCGAGGCGCAGGTCCTCGATCGGCTCGCGCTGCAGCTTGGCGTCGACGAGCGGCGCCAGCTCCTCCGCGAGCGCGCCGAGGCCGACGGCCCGGGCGAGCGCGACGGTGCCGCCGAAGTCGGCGACCGCCTGCGCCGCGGTGGCGCCGTACGTCGCGGGCAGGTCGAGCCGGTACCGGTCGGCCGGCACGTACAGCGTGTGCACCGGCTGCCGGGATCCGTCGTCGCCCGGGTACTCCGTCGCGAGCAGCGTGTCGGTGCCGCTCAGGCGCGCGTCGACATCGGCATAGTCGGCGTCGCTCAGAGTTGCCTGGCCTGCCACTTCACTCACTCCTTGCCGGCTTTGACGACGCGCACGATCGCGTCGGCCACCGCGGGGGCGACCTCGGGGTCGAACACGCTCGGGATGATGAAGCTCGCGTTGAGCTCGTCCTCGCTGACCCGCTCGGCGATCGCGCCCGCCGCTGCGACGAGCATAGGCGGCGTGATGTCGGATACGCCAGCGTCCAGCAGCCCCCGGAAGAAGCCGGGGAACGCCAGCACGTTGTTGATCTGGTTCGGGAAGTCGCTGCGCCCGGTGGCGACGACGGCGGCGTGCTTGGAGGCGACGACCGGGTCGACCTCGGGGGTCGGGTTCGCCATCGCGAACACGATCGCGTCGTCGGCCATCGCGGCGATGTCGTTCTCGTCGAGCACGTTCGGGGCGCTCACGCCGATGAACACGTCGGCGCCGACCACGGCCTCCTTCAGCGACCCCGTGAAGTTGCGCGGGTTGGTGGTGCGTGCCAGCTCGATGCGGTGCGCATCGGTGTACTGCTCGCCGCGGTGGATCGCGCCGTTGCGACCAGCCGCGACGATGTCGGTGGCACCCTCGGCGAGCAGCAGCTGCACGATGGCGTTGCCGGCCGCGCCGACGCCGGAGACGACGATGCGCACCTCGCCGATGGTCTTGCCGACCACCTTGAGCGCGTTGCGCAGGGCGGCGAGCGTGACGATCGCGGTGCCGTGCTGGTCGTCATGGAAGACGGGGATGTCGAGCTCGTCGCGCAGGCGCGCCTCGATCTCGAAGCAGCGCGGGGCCGCGATGTCCTCGAGGTTCACGCCGCCGTAAACCGGAGCGATCGCCTTGACGATCTTGATGATCTCCTCGGTGTCCTTGGTGTCCAGGCAGACCGGCCAGGCGTCGACGTTCGCGAACTGCTTGAACAGGGCGGCCTTGCCCTCCATGACCGGCAGCGCGGCCTCGGGTCCGATGTCGCCCAGCCCGAGCACCGCGGTGCCGTCGGTGACGACGGCGATGGTGTTGCGCTTCACCGTGAGGTTGCGCGCCTTGCTCTTGTCCTCGGCGATCGCCATGCAGACCCGGGCCACTCCGGGCGTGTAGGCGCGCGACAGGTCATCGCGGTTGCGCAGCGGCACGCTGGGCACAACCTCGAGCTTGCCACCCAGGTGCATCAGGAACGTGCGGTCGCTGACCTGGCGCACGGTCACGCCATCGAGGGCCTCGACGGCGGCGCTGACCTGATCCGCGTGCGCCTCACCCGTGGTGTTGCAGGTCAGGTCGACGACGATCGTCGTGGGGTGCGACTCCACGACGTCGAGTGCGGTCACGACGGCACCGGCGGCGGCCGCCGCGGCGGCGAGCTCGCTCGTGACGGTGAAGTTGGACGGCGCATCGATGCGCAGCGTGATCGAATTGCCGGGACCCGGGTTGGCCATGTTTCCTCCTCGTCGAGGCGTCCCCGGCAGAGCCACGGGCACGCGAACGTCATCTTTGAAGTCTTTACAACTTTCGTATTGTGGACACTATTATCTCTATCGTGGAAGTTTTCCGCAACCGCGGGATCGGATCCTTTCTGAGTACTGATCCGCGACTCTCGCATGATGGAATTGGTTTGCAACGATGGGAGCTGAGATGGCGGAGAAGACCGACAGCGCGACGAGGACGGCCGAGCCGAAGCCCGCGAAGAGCGGCGGATCGGGAGTGCAGTCGGTCGAGCGCGTGTTCGAGCTGCTCGAGCTCGTCACCGATGCCGGCGGAGACGTCACGCTCAGCGAGCTGTCCGCCTCGACGGATCTCCCGCTGCCCACGATCCACCGTCTGCTGCGCACCCTGGTGTCGCTGGGTTACGCACGCCAGCTGCCCAACCGCCGCTACGCGCTGGGCCCCCGCCTGATCCGCATCGGCGAGGGTGCGTCCCGCCAGTTCGGCGCGCTCGCGCGCCCGCAGCTCAAGCAGCTCGTCGACGACCTCGGCGAGAGCGCGAACATGGCGGTGCTCGACGGCGACATGGTGGTCTACGTCGCCCAGGTGCCCTCCCAGCACTCGATGCGCATGTTCACCGAGGTCGGACGTCGCGCGAACGTGCACGACACCGGCGTCGGCAAGGCGATCCTGGCCCAGCTCGACGACGACGTGGTGCGCGGCATCGTCGGGCGCACCGGCATGGCGACCCCCACGCCCTACAGCATCGGCACCGTCGATGCACTGCTGCGCGAGCTCGAGCTGATCCGCGAGCGCGGCTACTCGATCGACGAGCAGGAGCAGGAGATCGGCGTGCGCTGCTACGCGATGGCCGTCCCCGGTGCGCCGACGCCGACCGCCGTCTCGGTCTCCGGCCCCATCGCCCGCGTCACCGAGGAGTTCGGCTCGCGTGCCGTGCCGCTCCTGCGCGCCGCCGCCGCCGCGATCGCCGCCGACCTGGAGGTCTGAGGGCCCCTGCCCTCACCCGTTCGGGAGGAGTTCACGCGTACGGGAGGAGGTCTCCGGCTCGGGAGGAGTTCTCGCGCTCGGGAGGAGTTCTCGCGTACGGGAGGAGTTCTCCGGCTCGGGAGGAGTTCTCGCGTTCGGGAGGACGGATGCGGCAGGATCCTCCTCCCGAACGCGAGTTCTCCTCCCGAAGCGTGGCGCCGCGCGCCGGGGGCCAGGCACCCGAACCGCTGCGCTCACCCGCTCGGGAGGAGTTCTCGCCTTCGGGAGGACAGATACGCCAGGAACCTCCTCCCCGACGCGAGTTCTCCTCCCGACGCGTGGGGCCGCGCGCCGGAGCCAGGCAACCGGATCCGCTGCCCGCACCCGTTCGGGAGGAGTTCTCGCGTACGGGCGGACAGATACGCCAGGATCCTCCTCCCCAACGCGAGTTCTCCTCCCGAACCGGGCGGGCTGGAGGGCGAGGGGCGCACCGCGCGGATCCGCTGCGCGCAAGGACGCCACGACCGAAGGCACCCCGCAGGATCCCCAGCCCTCACCCGCTCGGGAGGAGTTCTCGCCTTCGGGCGGACGGATACGCCAGGATCCTCCTCCCGAACGCGAGTTCTC
>JAFDWM010000293.1 GCA_018268455.1 Actinomycetota bacterium
GACTCTCCCGTCCTGGCACACACCAGGGGATCCCATGCTAATGCCATGTGCCATCGGGTCGAGGTGCGGGTGCCGTTCCGGCCCCGTCGTCGACGATCCATCCCCAGGTCGGCGTCCGGTGGTGATCGATCGACCTGGATCTCAAAGGACTCGTTAACGGTGTTAACACCTGTGGAGACTGTGGATAAGTCTGGGGATGCTTTGCGGCTCTAGGGAACTACACGGATGTCACTTGTGGAATTCCTGCGGAAACAGTGGGGTATCGAGCCATGCCCGCTCTGCCGCGAGTGCGGAGTTATCCACAGTTCCGGCTTCCGGATGGGGATTCCGCAGGGTGCGTCGCGGGAGATATCCCCAAGTTATCCACATGTGGAGTTCCGCGCGACGGCGCGACGAGTCTCAGCGACGGCTGAGCTGCGCGGTGATCTCCGTGACCTGGTTGAAGATCGCGCGACGCTCCTTCATGAGGTCGCTGATCTTCTTGTACGCGTACATCACGGTGGTGTGATCGCGATTCCCGAAGAGCTGACCGATCTTCGGCAGGGAGAGGTTCGTGCGCTCGCGACACAGGTACATGGCGATCTGCCGGGCCGTCGCGATCTGCTGCGAGCGACTGGATCCGTAGAGATCGTCCTCGGTGAGCTTGAAATAGGCCGCCGTCGTGGTGATGATGTCGGTCGGCGAGATGATGCTGTCCTCGTCCTGATCGACGATGTCGCGCAGTGCCGTCTGGGCCGTGGCGATGTCGAGCGCGGACCGGTTCAGGTTCGCGAACGCGGTGGCACGGATCAGTGCGCCTTCCAGCTCGCGGATGTTCGAGGACACCTTGCTGGCGATGTACTCCAGCACGTCGTCGGGCACATGCAGCTGCTCGCTCTGCGCCTTCTTGCGCAGGATCGCGATGCGGGTCTCCAGGTCGGGCGCCTGCACGTCGGTGATGAGACCCCACTCGAAGCGGCTGCGCATGCGCTCCTCGAAGCCGGTGAGGTGCTTCGGCGGCACATCGCTGGTGATCACCACCTGCTTGTTGTGGTCGTGCAGCTGGTTGAACGTGTGGAAGAACGCCTCCTGCGTCTCCGCACGGCCCTGCAGGAACTGGATGTCGTCGATCATCAGGATGTCGACTTCGCGATAGCGTGCCTGGAAGGCCGATCCGCGGTTGTTCGCGATGGAGTTGATGAAGTCGTTCGTGAACTCCTCGCTCGACACGTAGCGCACCTTGACGCCGGCGTAGAGCGACTGCGCGTAGTCGCCGATCGCGTGCAGGAGATGGGTCTTGCCCAGGCCCGGTCCGCCGTAGATGAACAGCGGGTTGTAGGCCTTGGCCGGCGCCTCGGCCACCGCGACCGCCGCGGCGTGCGCGAACCGGTTGGACTGGCCGATGACGAAGTTGTCGAACACGTACTTCGGGTTCAGCCGCGACTCGTGCCGGATCGGGGTCGGCTGCTGCTCGATCGGGGATTCGATCCGGGCCGGCTCCGCGCGCGGCCCGGGGAAGTCGGCGACGGGCATCGGCACCGTCTGCTGGTCGACCATGTCGTGGTTGACGGTGACGCGGAACGACGTCACCTCGTCGCCGATGCGGGCGAGCGCCTCCATGATCGGCAGCCGCAGACGCTTGTTGATCTGGCCGGCGGTGAGATCGTTCGGCACCTCGAGGTAGAGCGTGGCGGTCATGACCCCGGCGGGTACGGCGAGGTTCAGGAAGCCCTGCAGGGGAGCGGTGACGCGCTCATCCCCCGCCAGCTCCGCGAGAAGCTCATCCCAGATGGGGACGTCGGTCTCTTCGGCGGCTGACATGGATCCCCCTGTTGACTCGGCACAGACGGGCGAGACGGCGCGACCTGTGGATAACTGCTCGTGCCACGGTAGTCAGCGCGGCTCCGGAGGGCAAGCCGCGACAGGGATCAGCGGGCGGCGTGTCCCTGTGGGCGGATCCGCTCACAGGTGTGGATAATGATCCTTTCCCCTTGCTCGGTTTGCGATGCAGGGGCGGACGTCGTAGCCTTAATCGGTTGACTTATGCCGATTTGGCATTCTCTCGTCCACCGTCTCCGGCCGCAGCGATCCCGGTGACAGCTTCCCCACCCGGAGAAATCATGAGCAAGCGCACTTTCCAGCCCAACAACCGTCGTCGTGCCAAGAAGCACGGCTTCCGCGCCCGCATGCGCACCCGTGCCGGCCGTGCCATCCTCTCGGCTCGCCGCTCGAAGGGTCGCGTCGAGCTCTCGGCGTAATCCGTGCTCTCCCGCCCGCATCGCCTCACCCGCGGGTCTGATTACCGTACGGTGGTCCGACGCGGGCGGCGACAGGGCGGGCCGCGGCTGATCGTCTCGGTGCTCGACACCGCAGATGAGCGCCCCGCGCGCTTCGGCTTCATCGTGAGCAAGCAGGTGGGCAACGCAGTGACCCGCAACACCATCCGGCGTCGGCTGAAAGACGCCTGCGCGCGCCAGCTGCCGCTTCCGGACGGGACCGACATCGTGATCCGTGCGCTCCCTGCGGCCGCGACGGCTCCGTTCGGAGATCTGCTCGCGGATCTCGAGCGCGCACTCGGTTGGGCCGTGCGATGAGCGCTCTCCCGGCGTACTCGCGCGGATCCGCTCATCTGCACGGTCAGGACATGCTCCGCGCGCTGCCGCTCGTGCCGCGCAACCTGGTGCTGGCCTTCCTCACGGCCTACCGTGCGGTGGTCTCGCCGCTGTACGGCGATGTCTGTGCGTACTACCCATCCTGTTCCGCCTACGCTGTAGGTGCGGTGCAGCAGCACGGCGCGGTGAAGGGCACAGGGCTCTCGGCGTGGCGGATCCTGCGCTGCAATCCCTGGAGTCACGGCGGTGTGGACGACGTACCGCTGCACAAGAACTTCCGACACGCCCTCACGCCTCGAGGATTCGTCGTACCGTCCCGAAAGGACTGATCAGTGGGTCCTGACCTCCTGCTTGCCGCGTCCACGCCGACGCCCGCCTCCAGCGGCGGCTTCGATCTGCTGGGCACGATCATGTGGCCGTTCAAGGCGCTGGTCGAGGCGATCCTCGTCGCGTGGCACTGGCTCTTCACCTCCCTCGGCCTGCCGGGTTCGGCCGGTCTCACGTGGGTGCTCTCGATCGTCGGCCTCGTGCTGGTGATCCGCGCCGCCGTCTTCCCGCTCTTCGTCAAGCAGATCAAGAGTCAGCGGAAGATGATGGAGATCGCTCCCGAGCTGAAGAAGGTTCAGGAGAAGTACAAGGGCAAACGCGATCAGCTCAGCCGCGAGGCCATGAGCCGCGAGACCATGGGGCTGTACAAGAAGCACGGCACGACTCCGATGTCGAGCTGTCTGCCGCTGCTCGTGCAGATGCCCTTCCTGCTCGGCATGTTCTACACGCTGAGCGATGTGAAGAAGCACGCGCTGGCCGGTGAGGGCGGCGTGTGGCTGCTCACCAAGCAGCTCACCAAGCAGTTCTACGACGCGACCCTGTTCGGCGTCGCCCCCCTGCACACCAGCCTCGTCGACGCGGTGCAGCAGAAGCCGGCCGGCTGGGAGGTCACGGTCGCGATCCTCGTGGTGCTCGTGATCCTGATGATCGGATCGCAGTTCTTCACGCAGCTGCAGATCATCTCGAAGAACCTCTCGCCCGAGGCCAAGACCGGCCAGGCCTACCAGATGCAGCGGATCATGCTGTACATCCTGCCGCTGGGCTTCATCTTCTCGGGTCTGTTCTTCCCGCTCGGCGTCGTCGTCTACTGGTTCGTCAGCAACCTCTGGACGATGGGGCAGCAGTTCCTGGTGCTTCGTGAGATGCCGACTCCGGGATCCGATGCTGCCAAGGCACGTGAGGAGCGCTTGGCCCGCAAGGGGAAGGCGATCAACTCCGACGGCAAGGTGGTGCCGATCGCGGTCTACGACGCAGAGCAGAAGAAGATGCTCGAGGACGCCGAGCGCCTGCGTGCACAGCAGCCCAAGCGCCAGCAGCCGAAGAGTGCGAAGCGTGCGAAGAAAGACCAGAATCGCCCTGCTGATCAGGGGAAAACTCAGAACGGGGCCACCTCATGACCGAGCTCGCTGAGCCGTCCGTCACCGACCTCGAGCACGAGGGCGATGTCGCCGCGGACTTCATCGAAGGTCTGCTCGACATCGCTGACATCGACGGCGACCTCACCCTCGACGTCAAGCAGGGACGCGCCTACGTGTCCGTTGAGGCCGAGGGCGACGGACTCCGTCTGCTCTCGGCGCCCGAGACCGTGCAGGCGCTGCAGGAGCTGACGCGCCTCGCCGTGCAGAACAGCACCGGCACCTTCTCCCGGGTGATCCTGGATGTCGCCGGCTCGAGGGATGCACGCCGCACTCAGCTCGAGCGTCTGGTCGACTCCGCCGTGACGAAGCTCGACGAAGGCGCATCGCAGGCGTCGCTCCCGTCGATGTCGAGCTATGAGCGCAAGCTCGTGCACGACATCGCTGCCGAGCGAGGACTGGTCTCGGAGTCGTACGGCGAGGGCCCCAGCCGGCACACCGTCGTCCGTCGTCGCTGACGTTTCACGTGAAACATGGCTGAACCCGACGCCGCAGTGCTGGAGCCGGAGCCCGCTGTCGCGGCGGAGCTGTTCGGCGATCGCATCGACCTCGCCCGTTCCTTCACGGCGGCGCTGGCCCGCGAGGGGGAGGAGCGCGGGCTGATCGGTCCGCTTGAGCTCCCACGACTCTGGACCAGGCACATTCTGAACAGTGCCATCGCCGCACCGCTCTTCCACGGTTCGGTCGCCGATGTCGGATCCGGGGCCGGACTGCCGGGTATTGTGCTCGCCATCGCGCGACCGGATCTCGAATGGACCCTCATCGAACCGATGGAGCGCCGCGTCGCCTGGCTCGATGAGCAGGTGTCGACGCTCGGGCTGTCCAACGTGACCGTCGTGCGCGGCCGCGCCGAGGAGGTCGGCTTGAGCGGCACCTTCGACATGGTCACCGCCCGCGCGGTCAGTGCGCTGCGAACCCTGATCCCGTGGACCGCACCGCTGGTACGCAACGGCGGTGAACTCGCGCTCCTCAAGGGAGCCAATGCCGAGAACGAGATCACGGCGGCACAGAAGCCGATCAAGAAGTTCTTCCTCAGCGACGTCCGCGTCGAGACCCTCGGTGAGGGCGTGCTGTCCGAAACGACCCGCGTTCTTCGAGCGACCGTCCGCGGCTGATCCGGCGGGTCAGCCGTTCGAGAGTTTCGTCCTGATGGTCTGCCTTCTGCTGGGCAGTCCATCTGCGAAGCGAAGTCGACCCGAGGAGTTGCTCTCCCGAGTCTTCGATATCAACAGCAGAGTCAACTCGGCAAGTGGCGCCCGGGCTGCGGGGTGTGAGGTCCACGAATCGGCGGGTTCTTTCCCGCTTCGCGGGCCCCTCCCGATATTCGTGGACCTCACACCCCTCCGCCCTCCTGTGTGAGTTCGGACCGTTCTGCGCCAGCGTCCTTATGGCCGGTCTGACTGCGTATCGGTGGGTGGCGAATCCTGGCGAACCATCGGTGCGTTTCACGTGAAACATTGACCGGAATGGCAGGCGGATCCGTGTGCAGCGGAGGGCGGCTTGTTGGCCATCGTTCATGTCGTCTGCACCTCGCTTGAAGGTGTCGCCGGCCGACAGTCGTCAATGCAGGTGTTTCGTCAGTCCCGCACATCGGCGTCCGGAATCTGCGTGGTTCCGTCCTGGGCCCGGTTTGCGTGCGCGGCTGCTCCGGTGGGACTACGGGGAGTGGACCGACACTGTGCTGCGGGACGAGAATGCCAGAGTTGCGGCACCGGTGTTTCACGTGAAACATCGCGCCGATGTAGGCGAGTTCAGACATTGCTGCGGGGAGGGCGCAGGGATGGGTGGATGAAGAATATCGGGAGGGGCCCACGCAGCGGGAAGGAGCCCGTTGATTCTTCATCCACCCATCCCGGAGCCCAGAGCGTCGTGCCGTCCTGCGACGAATACGAGGCGTGGCACCCAGCCTGGAGATCGTGGCGACGGCGCTCGAGACTGTAAGGCGACATCGTGTGCACCATGTTTCACGTGAAACATCAACCCGATGAATCGTCGCGCGACGGGATTGTCGGCTGCGCCAGTTAGAGTGGAGGTTCCGTCGTTCCCCGTCGGAGATCGTCGAAAGGAGTGGATGTTTCACGTGAAACAGTCCTCAAGCACCTCGACTGCAGGATATGGCGTGGACACTCCTCTCGCCCGGGAACTCGCGGATCTCACCGCGCGGCGCAAGGCGCTCGACGGCGTCTCGGTGCAGTTCAGTGGTGAGACGAGGATCTTCACGATCTCGAACCAGAAGGGCGGGGTGGGGAAGACCACCACCGCCGTGAACATCGCCGCGGCGATGGCGGATCTCGGGGCGAAGGTGCTCGTGATCGACCTGGATCCGCAGGGGAATGCGTCTACGGCGCTCGGCGTCCCGCATACCGCAGATCTGCAGAGCATCTACGATGTGCTGATCTCCGATGTCCCCCTGGCCGACGTCGTGCAGGCGAGCCCGGAGTCGCCGAATCTTCTGTGTGCGCCCAGCACGATCCACCTCGCCGGCGCGGAGATCGAGCTCGTGTCACAGGTGGCTCGAGAGCATCGCCTGCGCACCGCACTGAACGAGTACCTGCGTACACACGCGGCCGACATCGTCATCATCGACTGCCCGCCGTCCCTGGGACTGCTCACGATCAACGCGTTCACGGCGGCGACCGAGGTGATGATCCCGATCCAGTGCGAGTACTACGCGCTGGAGGGTCTGAGTCAGCTGCTCGGCAACATCCGCATGATTCAGAAGCACCTCAACCCGCAACTGACGATGTCCACGATCCTGCTCACGATGTTCGACGGACGCACGCGACTCGCGCAGCAGGTTGCGGAGGAGGTGCGGGGACACTTCCCGCGCGAGGTTCTGGACACGGTGATCCCCAGATCGGTGCGGGTGTCCGAGGCGCCGAGCTTCGGCCAGACGGTGATCGCCTATGACGGGCAGTCCGTGGGCGCCGTCGCCTACCGGGAAGCCGCGGTCGAGATCGCCCGCAAGGCGAATGACAACAAGGAGATGGGGCACTGATGGCCAAACGGACGGGACTCGGCCGGGGGATCGGCGCACTGATCCCCACCTCTGACGCCGCGGAGCGCCCGGTTGACGTGTTCTTCCCGGGTGCGCGGATCACCGAACCGAACCAGGCTGCGGTAGAGGAGACCGGCGAAAAGACCGACGCCGATCTGGTGTCCGTTCCCGGGGCGCGACTCATCCGGGTGGATCCGCATGACATCGTGCCGAACCCCAGGCAGCCGCGGACGCACTTCAACGAGGACGACCTCGCGGAGCTCGTGCACAGCGTGCGTGAGTTCGGCGTGCTGCAGCCAGTCGTCGTGCGCCGCAACGAGGAGGGTCAGTACGAGCTGATCATGGGGGAGCGGCGCACGCGTGCCGCCCGTGAGGCCGGCCTGGCCTCGATCCCCGCGATCCTGCGCGAGACCGCCGACGAGGATCTGCTCCGCGATGCACTGCTGGAGAACCTGCACCGTTCGCAGCTCAACCCCCTCGAGGAGGCATCGGCCTACCGGCAGCTCCTCGAGGACTTCGGGATCACGCAGGAGGCACTCGCTTCAAGGATCGGTCGTTCCCGCCCTCAGGTGAGCAACACGATCCGTCTTCTGCGACTGCCGGTTCCCGTGCAGCAGCGCGTCGCGGCCGGTGTGCTCACGGCGGGTCACGCCCGCGCGATCCTCTCGCTCGACGACGCCGATCTCATGCAGCGCCTGGCCGACAAGGTCGTGAACGAGGATCTCTCCGTGCGTGCGACCGAGGAGGCGGCGAAGACGATCGCCGCGGCGGGCACGAGCACGGCCTCTCATCGCCCGCAGGCCGGCGCACGCCGCGCCTATCTCGATGACGTCGCCGGAAAGCTCGGCGACCGCCTCAACACTCGCGTGCAGATCGCGTTGGGTGCCAGAAAAGGCCAGGTCAAGATCGAATTCGCATCGATTCAGGATCTCAACCGGATCCTCGCTGAGATCGGCGCGGAGGGCTTCGGATCCTGAGGACCCCACCACATCAGAGGTGACTCTGAAGGCCCCGGATTGTGCGCTGTCGGCGTACGGATCCGGGGTCTTCATTCGCCACGGCCCGCGTAGGCTTGTCAGGTGAACGAATCCCCCACCCGCCGCGCGAGCCTCGAGGTGCTGCGCGCGGAAGCCGCCGACGAGCTCGCCGTGCTCGTGCAGGAGCGGCTGCTCGGGGGAGAGGATCCCTGGGCTTTCATGGAAGAGCTGCCCAGCGTCGACGAGCTGGTGGTGTTTCTTTTGCGCGCCGATGAGATCGTCGAGAGCGGCGGCGTGCGCCCGGACGATGCGCGCAACTTCGACGTGCTGCGCAGGATCGCCCTGGACTATCCGCCCCTGACGCCAATCGTGTGGGGGCTGCTCGGCGACGGTCCGAAGTACCGACGGTGGGATCTGCTCAGCGACGACGCCCGGTCCTGATCCCAGACGCGAATGTTTCACGTGAAACGGTGAGCGTCTGGGTTGCACGGTCGGAGACTGACAATGTCAACCTGATTTGGGACCGTGTTGTCACTCTGAACTGGGACCACCATGCGATCGCCGGGCGTTGAGACTTGGGCGGTGGGCGACGGGCAGACGTGGCTTGGTGTTGAGACTCGCGCTGTGTGACATCTTGTCCGGGACGGTTACCGGAACGTCCGCGATCTGGGCGGCCTCCCGGCGCCCCTTTCGGAGACCGGCTCAACGATCTTTGGTCGGGTCGCTCGCGGGCCTCGTTCAGATTCGCGCCTGGGCTGTCCTGTAACGATGGCGCCGCGCGCCCTGACGATGTGGGGCCACGCCCGGGTGCGATTCGGTGACGTCGACGTGCGCTGCGTCTTCCAAATCCTCTGCTGGACACCGACGCCGTGGGCGTGGCCGTCAAGGTCGACGAGGACTGGATGCGCTGGTGGGCCTGGCAGGGTGCCGTGCAGCGCCTTGAGAAGCGTGAGGACGCTTGGCTGTGACTCCCTTGTTGGGGTCGTATTGCGTGGCTACGCTGAAACGAAGAGGCGCGGGTCGTCTTCGCGATTGAGGGGGTTGCCATGAACCGATATCGACTTCAGCGGACGCTCGGCACTATTGCAGTCGTCCTGATACTCGCCGGGATCGTGATCTACGTCCTCTCGAAGGTTCTGGGTTGGTCGTCGATCGGATCCACTATCGGTATGTGGATGTCGTGGGGCCCTTCTCTGCTCATCGCGTTGGCCTTCCTGGTCCGGTTGATGTTTCCCCGTCGGCACAGCAGCGTCAGCGGGGCAGATGCCGTTGGAGAGCCGATCAACGACCTCTATCTGGGGCGGGTGAGCTCGCCGCCGATCGTGAGGACATCGGACGAGTATTCGGCGTACCCACCCCGGGGAGACTCCGGACGGTAACGCAAATGAGCTCTGGCTGCTGCTGCAGCCAGGGCTCACTCGTCGACGGGGCTTAGATGAACCAGCCGCTCGAGCCGATCGGTGCGCTGCTTGACATCATGTTCACCCGCTTCGAGGCAGCTACGTTGCCCCAAGGGACCGCGCCCGTGATGCTCTGACCGGGGTTCTTACACCCGAGACCGGTCCAGAACGCGGAGTAAACGTAGCCGCCCCCAGAGGCCGGCACCAGGTGATATCCGAGGGCCATCCCGCATGCACCGCCGTAGTTGGCGCCGTCGATCCCGATCTCGTAGCCGGCCTGGAACGACGACGACGTTCCGATCAGGGAGCACCCATAGATCGACAGGTGGTAGTTGCCGTCGCCGGCAGCGGTCCACCCGTACCGGTCACCGCAAGCGTTCACGGTGTCCGGGCTGAGCGGCGCCCTTCCGAGAGACTTGTCGGTTGCGACAGTGCCATCCGAGGTGATCTGCCCGCTCTCGACCGTCCCGTCGCCCAGAATGAGCACGGGGCCAGAGTCGGGGAAGTCGGACATCACCGCGACATCCACGCGCTGACCATCGATGATCAGATGGTCAGCGACCTGCTTGATCTCCGGCGGCGGCAGAACGTCCGTGGTCACCGTTGCCGGATTGGGCGAAGGAGTTTCGTTCGCTGATGCCATCCCCGCAGGCAAGACCAGCAGTCCCGCCGCAGCGATAGCCCCACTATGAGTTTCATGCTTCGTCGCATGTCGCACCCTCCTTAGTTGTGGGTCGTCCTGGTGGGGCGACCCTGATGCTATGAGATAGCTGACATTTCTCTTTGTCAACCCTGAGTGAGACCGCGTTTCGGTGTGAGGGTTCAGGGAGCGGGCTAGCGATCACTCGTCGGAGACCGCGCTTCGGGGTGATGATTCTGGGGAATCGGCGGGCTCCTTCCCGCTTCGCGGGCCCCTCCCGATATTCCCCAGAATCCTCACCCCTGCGCGCTCGCTGAGTTCGGATGGTGAGCCCTGACGCGACCGCGGGTGCCGCGACGTCAGGGCGACGTGGGTCGCCGCCACTGCACAAACCTTCACCGGATATTTCCGCCCACCCCACAGCCCCTGCGCGCTCGCTGGGTTCGGCTGGTCGCCATCGTCGACGTGGGCCGTGTTGTCCTCGATGACCTCGGTTTCCACCGCCCCGCAAGACAACACCTCGCGCCTCCCGAACCCTCACCCTGCGCGCTCGCGGGCTTCGACTGGTTGCGAGCGTTTCACGTGAAACATCCTCGCCGGGGGAGCCACGGCGGGAATCGACGTCCCGGGAACGACGAAGCCCGTCCTCCCGGAAGGGGAGAGACGGGCTTCGTGGGGGAGGGGATCAGCCGAGGTACGCGGCCAGATCCTGCTCGAGGGCGAACTTCGGCTTGGCGCCGATGATCGTGGTCTTGACCTCGCCGGCCTGGAAGACCTTCATCGCCGGGATCGACGTGATCTGGTACTTCATGGCCAGGTCGGGGTTCTCGTCGACGTTCAGCTTCACGATCGTGATCTTGTCGGCGTGCTCGGACTGGATCTGGTCCAGCACGGGCGAGACCATGCGACAGGGGCCGCACCACTCCGCCCAGAAATCGACCAGAACGGGGCCATCGGCCTGAAGCACATCCTGCTCCCAGGTCGCCTGGCTGGTTGCCTTGGCAGTCATGATTCTCCTTGATCTCAGCTGACGCTCTCAGACGTCAACAGCAATTGGTCCTGAAGTGTTCCCGCGGGTCAGACGAGGGCCGACTCGGAGGCGGCGCCGTCGGACAGGGCGGCGAGGAAGTGCTCGACATCGAGGGCGGCGACCGTTCCGGAACCGGCGGCCGTGACGGCCTGGCGGTAGGTGGGGTCGATCACGTCGCCCGCGGCGAAGACACCGGGAACCGAGGTGCGGGACGAGCGTCCGTCGACCCAGATCGTGCCCTCGGGGGTGAGATCCAGCTTGCCGTGCACGAGGTGGGTGCGCGGGTCATTGCCGATCGCGATGAACAGGCCCTCGAGCGGAAGGTCGGACGTGGTGCCGTCGACGGTGTTGCGCAGGCGCACACCGGTGGTCTCGCCGTCGCTGAGTACTTCCTCGACCGCGCTGTTCCAGATGAACTCGATCTTGTCGTTCGCGAGGGCGCGCTCCTGCATGATCTTCGATGCGCGCAGGGTGTCCTTGCGGTGGATGACGTAGACCTTGGAGGCGAACTTGGTGAGGAAGGTCGCCTCCTCCATCGCAGAGTCGCCACCGCCGACGACCGCGATCGTGCGCTCACGGAAGAAGAATCCGTCGCAGGTGGCGCACCAGGAGACGCCGTGGCCGCTCAGGCGTTCCTCACCGGGGATCCCGAGCGTGCGGTACGCGGATCCGGTCGCGTAGATGACGGAGGAGGCCTCCAGCACGGTGCCGCTGCCGAGGGTGACCTTCTTCACCTCGCCGTCGAGGTCAAGCTCGGTGACGTCGTCATAGAGCACCTCGGTGCCGAACTTCTCCGCCTGCTCCTGCATCTTGGCCATGAGATCGGGACCCTGGATGCCCTCGGGGAAGCCCGGGAAGTTCTCCACCTCGGTGGTCTTCATCAGCTCTCCGCCTACCTCGACCGAGCTCGCGACGAGCACCGGGCTGAGGTTCGCACGCGCCGCGTAGATGGCTGCGGTGAATCCCGCCGGACCCGAACCGATGATGATGACCTGTCGCATTGCTTCTCCTTGCTTCCTCACGCCTCAACACATGGTACCGGCGCGGCATTCCGCGAGCCTGGGCGCACCCGTGCAGCCCGGCGGCGCGTCAGGAGTTCGTCGGCACGTCGACGATGCGCACCTCTCCGAACGCGGGAACGAGGGATCCGGCCGAGAGCGCGGCGACATCGTCGGCCAGCTGCTGCTGTGCGGCGGGTGGGATCCACAGGGTGAAGACCGCACGCGCACCGTAGGAGACCGATCCGAACGTCGCGTCGTGCGAGGCCGTCCAGTCGCGCAGGGCATTGTCGATGCGGCCGGCCTCGGCATGTGGCACCTCGACCGACGCCTGCCGAAGCTCCCGGCGATGCAGCAGCTGTGCGCCGTCCAGTGCGTCGGACACCGCGGTGGAGTACGCGCGCACGAGTCCGCCGGCACCGAGCTTCACGCCGCCGAAGTACCGGGTGACGACGACCACGAGGTCGGTGAGCTCCCGCCGGCGCAGCACCTCGAGCATCGGGATCCCCGCCGTGCCGGAGGGCTCGCCGTCGTCGGAGGAGCGGGCCTGATCACCGAGCACCCCGGTGACCATCGCCGTGCAGTTGTGCCGCGCGTCCCAGTGCTGCTTGCGCACGGCCGCGATGACGGCCTCGGCCTCGTCGACGGATCCGGCGGGGCACGCGTGTGCGATGAAACGGGACTTCTTGACCAGGAGCTCCCGGGTGACGGGCCCGGCGATCGTGTCGGGGTAGGTGCGCGTCATGGCCGTGCGGATCCGAGCAGGTCAGCGCGACGGCAGGAACCGTGCGGCGAGGCTCTTCAGTGCGCTGAGCTCGGGCGCGCGCAGCAGTGCGAGGATGCCGAGGTAGACGATCAGCACCGGGACGGCGACGATCGCCGCGCCCACGGCACCGGTGAGCTGACTGCTCGTGGTCCAGCCCTGGGCCCCGCCGAGGAAGAGGAACACCCCCCAGCCAGCGCCGGCCGCAGGCACGGCGGCCAGGAGGAAACGACCGAGAGCGAAGAGCCAGCTCGCCGTTGAGATGCCCTTGAGCCGGCGATGCAGCAGGATCGTGGCGACGATGGTCTGCAGGATGCTCGAGATCGACTGCCCCAGCGCGATCGTGGCGGCGAGAAGCGACAGCGGAACGATGCCGAGCTGGTTCAGCAGTTGCGCGCCGAACGCGGTGGCGACGATGAGAACGCACTGGAAGATGGTGAACGCGAACGGCGTGCGGGTGTCGCCAAGCGCATAGAACGTGCGCTGAACGATGAACAGCACCGCGAGTGGCACGAGGGCGACGAGGTAGCCCACCAGCACCGGTGCGGCCATCTGGGCTTCGTCGCGGTTGTCGGTGAAGACACGCGACGCGGGAATGGCGGCGGCGAGCACGGCGGCGAGGGCGCCGGTGAGGAAGAAGCCGAGCGTGCGGATGCTCCGTGCGATGTCGTCCCGCACCTCGGCGATGCGCCCGGCGTGCGCGTGCTCGCTGAGTCGGGTGAAGTACGGGGTTCCGATCGAGAGCACGATCACCGAGTACGGGAGCATGAAGATCAGCCACGCGTTGTTCATCACGGTGATGGACGGATCATCGCCCGACGCGTCGATCGCGATGCGGTGCTGGTAGAAGCCCGCGGCCAGGCTGGACAGCGCCATCAGCATGGTCCAGCCCGCAAGTTTGACGACATTGCCGAGGCCGACGCCGCGCCAGCGGAAGTCGATGCGGAGCGCGAGCCTGGTGCGCGGCCAGAAGGCGAGCAGCACCGCGGCCTGCAGCACGATCCCGAACGTCGCCGTGCCGCCCAGCCAGGCGATGCGCTCCGGGGTCCAGTCATTCACGTCGTTGAGCTGCGTGCCGAACATGGATCCGATGACGAGGAAACCCACGATCGAGACGATGTTGTTGATGACGGGCGCCCAGGTGAACGGCCCGAAGATCCGGCGCGCGTTGAGCGTCTCGCCGATGAGCGCGTACAGCCCGTAGAACAGGATCTGCGGCATGCACCAGTACCCGAACGCGACCGCGAGCGCCTGCTGTGCCGGCGAGTATCCCTGAGGAATGATCAGCGAGACCAGCGCCGGCGTCGCCAGCGTCGCGAGGAGTGCGGCGCCGAGCAGCACCACGGTCCCCGCGGTGAAGATCTTGGAGATGAAAGCGCTGCCGCCGTCCTCCGCCGCGACGGCCTTCACGATCTGCGGCACGAGCACGGCAGTGAGCACGCCGACGGAGATGAGCGAGAAGACGTCGTTCGGGAGCTGATTGGCGACGGCGAACGCGTCGGGCGCCTGGCCCACCGCGCCGATCACGGCGACCAGCACGATCGTGCGGAGCAGTCCGGTCACGCGTGACACCATGGTGCCCGCGGCGAGAAGGGCGCTCGCGCGGCCGAGGCTACTCATTCGACTCCTCGCCGGTGGAGGAAGGCGGAACGGGTGCAGCGTCGGCCTCGGCGGTGTCGGTGTCGACCTTGGTGTCGTCATCACCGGATCCGGATCCGCCCGCAGCGCTCTCGGATCCGTTCATGCCTTCCGCGGCATTCTTCGCCGCGACGGCCTTGCGTCGCCGGATCGTGCGGTAGATGCCGGCGCCGATGAGGAGCACGCCGAGGGATCCGAAGATGATGAGCCCGATCGTCTCCCACTCCGCGCGGATCGTGAGCCGGGCGGTCTGCGTGGGACCGATCGGCACTCCGGTGGGGCTCGTCAGGGTCATCGTGAGGCTGAGCTCGGTGTTGGCGACATGCGACTCGAGCGGCAGCTTCACACGCGTGGTGCTGGACGGCTGCGCGTCGACCTCGGTCACGGCGGGCACCTCGACGCGCGCGTCGCTCGTCGACGCGTTCAGGCGTACGTGCACGGGGTATGGCAGGTCGTTGCGCACCCACACCGGGACGTCGACCTTGGCACTGATGAGGATCGGATTGGACGGCTGGATCCCCACGGCCGCCATCGTCTTCTCGGTGTTCACGCGGTGCTCGCGCAGCGCTGCCGCGAAGTCGTCCGGGCTGGTGTGCACGCCCACGCCCAGCAGGCGAAGGGTCGAGATGCGATCGCGCACGATGAGATCGGCCGGCCGGTCGAGGATCGTGGCGAACTGCGCCAGCCGCCCGGCGTCGTCACTGAGGGCGAGGACGGCGGCCGCGCGATCCTCGGCCGTCGAGGTGGCGACGGCCAGCGGCGCCGCGGCGGCGGACTGGATGCGGTCCAGGCGCACATCCGGAGCGGCGGCGAACGCCGTGATCGCCCCGGTGAGACCCGGCTCCGAGCGCGCGTCGGCACGGGCGAGCCCGGCGAGCACGGTCGAGCCCGGCGCCGCGAACCACAGCATGGCGTTGGCCTCGGTGAGGTCGTGCCCGCGTTCGTTCGCGTCACCCTGCACGGCGGCGTCGCTCAGTGCGGTGGACACCGCGTCGTCGGTGACGAGCACAGACGCGCCGTCGACCGTCGCGCGCGCGGCGACGGGTGCGTCGTCGGCGCCGGCCGTGAACGTCGACGACGGCAGGATCGTGGCGGAGCCGGGCCCGGACACGTAGTGCGACATCGTCACGACCTGCTCTGCCGTCACCTGGCCGCGCGGCCAGAGGAGGTCGCTGCGCGCTCCCGCGATGGCATCGGGGGAGGGCTGCTGCGCGGTGGGACCCGTGGCGGCGGGCGTGGGGGTCGGCGTCGTCGGTGCGGCGCCGGCCGGGGTCAGGAAGGGCGCGTAGTCCGTGACCGCGAGCGGCGCCGTGAGCCCGGCCGCGGCCTGGGCTGTCGCATCGGCGTCGCCGAACTGCAGCGCGAACCTGTCGTTGGAGAGCGACTCCAGGCGGGAGAGCCAGGCCGTCGCACTCGCGGGAGCGTTAGCGCCCAGCACGCGGATCGCCGCGGCGATCGACGGATCGATCGCCAGCACGGCCGATGTGCCGGAGATCCCGTTCAGCTGCGCGGTGAGAGCGCCGGCCGGGGCCGTGAGCGTCGTGAGCTCCGTGGCCGTCAGCAGGGATCCGCTGGGCTTCGCAGTGATGGGCACGACGGTGAGGACGGTGGCGGGGGCACCCTGGGCGACGACCAGTGCCGTGCGCGCGGAGGCGCCGGGCTTGGGGGCGTCCGCACCCGAGGCGGGTGCGTCGAGGGTCGCGCGCAGCGGGTACACGCCGGGGGTGAGCGCGCCGACGTCGGCCGCCGCGAGAGAGACGGGTGTGCGCGTCGTGCCGCCGGCGTCGATCACGGTGGTGCGCACGTCGCCGATCGCATGCAGATCGGCGGATGCGGATCCGTCCAGCCAGGCGGCGACCGCGCGCCGGTCTGCGAGCGGGCTCTTGCCGAGCTCGACGTGCACGGTGCCCGCACCGACGCCGGAGGTGGCGTCGTTGCGCAGCGTGAGCGTGCCGGTGAGCGGTGCTCCGGGCAGGTAGGTCCCGTTCGCGTCGGGCTGCAGCCAGAGCTGCAGACCGGCGTGCTCGGGCGTCGGCGTCGGCGTGGGTGCCGGGGTCTCCGCGGCGAACGCGGGGGCGGGCATCGCCGCGGGGAGCAGCAGGCCGACGGCGACGGCGAAGGCCCCGGCCGCGCGGCGGAGTCGCAGGCGCAGGCGGGCAGAGGGCGTTTCGGTCTCTGTCATCGGGGATCCATCGGGCGCGTGGGGACGCGAGGGCTGGCGTTGCGATTCTAGGCGGCGCACCGTGACGATCCCTGGAGGCGAGCCTGGGATCCGGCTCCGCAACCCGCGGCGGACTGCCGGGCGGACACGCCCGCGTAGGCTGACGCCGTGGTCCGTCACCTCTCGCCCCGTCCCGATCCCGCGCTCTGCGCCGCGCTCGCCGCCGACCTCGACGCCGCCGATCTGCGCTCGGAGCCGCTGAGGGCGGCATGGGGTGCGGAGGCGGATGACGCTCTCGCACGCGGTATCCGCTCACCGCTGCTGCGTGCGATCGCCGGGCGCGATGACGCGCTCGCGACTCTCGGGCGCCTGTTCGTGCTCGGGATGCCGCAGCCGGAGAGCGCGGTCGCCGCAGCCGTCGCCCGCACTGGAGTGCACGGACTGGAGGCGCTGGGGCTGGCCTACCGGGAGGACGGCCGGGTGGTGCCTGCCGCGCTCATCCGTCCGCAGTCATTCATCGACGCGGACGGGGTCGGGGAGTGGTGGATCGCGAGCGACCTCGACGAGGTCGCACTCGGCGGCACCCTCCCGGCCGACCACGTGCTCGGGGTCGGCGGCGCGTCCCGCACCCTGGCGTCCCTCGTCATGCCGGTTGCGGTCGACCGCGCACTGGATCTCGGCACCGGATGCGGGATCCAGGCGCTGCTGGTGTCACGGCACGCGGGATCCGTCGTCGCCACCGACATCTCCGAGCGCGCCCTCGCCTACGCCGAGCTGAACGCCCTGCTGGCCGGGGTGCACAACGTCGAGTTCCGCCGGGGCAGCATGTTCGAACCGGTCGCCGGCGAGGCCTTCGACCTCATCGTCTCGAACCCGCCGTTCGTGATCACGCCGCGCGACGCCGACGTGCCCGAGTACGAGTACCGTGACGGCGGCCTCGTCGGGGATGCGCTCGTCGAGGCGTTCGTGCGGGCCGCCCCCGCACATCTTGTACCCGGGGGATCCGCTCAGCTGCTCGGCAACTGGGAATCGATCGGCGCCACGCTCGGCATGAAGCGTCTGGAGTCGTGGATCTCTCCGGCGCTCGACGCCTGGGTGGTGCAGCGGGAGACGCTGTCGCCGCTGGGATATGCCGAACTGTGGATCCGCGACGGCGGCACGACGCCCCGTGACGCCGCATTCGAACCGCTCCTGGACGCCTGGATCGACGACTTCGCCGCGCGGGGCGTGACCGAGATCGGGTTCGGGTACGTGCTGATCCGCGCGCCGCGTGCGGCCGCCCCGGACGAGGTCGTCGCCGCGCCGCTGCGTCGCTTCGAGACCCTGGTGCAGCCGGTGCAGAGCCCCGGCCGCGCGTTCCGTGACGGCCTTGCCGGTCACGACGCGCTCGTCGCGGGGATCCCGGACGTGCTGCTCGTCGCCGGCGACGTCACGGAGGCCCGCCACCACCTGCCCGGTCAGGAGGCGCCGAGCGTGATCGAGCTGCGCCAGGGCGGCGGCTTCGGCCGCACGGTGTCCGTGGATCCGGCGCTGGCCGGGTTCGTCGGCGCCTGCGACGGCGAGCTCTCGGTCGTCCAGATTGTGTCCGCGCTCGCCGACCTGTTCGAGGTGCCCCTCGCCGACCTGTGGGCCGATCTCGAACCGCGCCTGCGCGCTCTCGTGACCGACGGCTTCCTGATCCCCGCCGAACGATGACCCAGATCCGGCACCGCAGAACCGCGAGACTCCATCTGGGTGACGAGACTGCAACGCAGAGCTGCAGTCTCGTTGCGGAGTTGCAGTCTCACGGATCGACGGAAAGGGAATGCGGATCCGGATTCATGCGTTTGCATAGAACATGAAGGCTTTCGGATTCCTCTCCTTCGGGCACTACGCGAACGTGCCCGGATCCGTCACCCGCACCGCGGGGGAGATGCTGCATCAGACCATTGAGATCGCGCAGGGCGCCGATGAGATCGGCGTGAACGGCGCTTCCGTGCGGGTGCACCACTTCGCCCGTCAGTCGGCATCGCCCATGCCGTTGCTGTCGGCGATGGCCGCGACGACGAAGCGCATCGAAGTCGGCACGGGCGTGATCGATATGCGCTACGAGAACCCGCTGTACCTCGCCGAGGAGGCGGCCGCGCTCGACTTCATCGCCGACGGGCGGATCGCGCTGGGTGTGAGCCGTGGCTCACCCGAGACGGCGCTGCGCGGCTACGAGTCGTTCGGCTACGTCGACGACGAGGACAAGGAGCGCGGCAGTGTGCTCGCGCGGGAGAAGTTCGACCTGTTCCTCGAGGCGATCGACGGGGCCGGCATCGCCCCGGGCGACCCGCGCATGGTCGGCGAGGGCCGCTACCTGCCGGTCGAGCCCCGCTCGGCGACGCTGCGCGATCACATCTGGTGGGGATCCGGATCCCGGTCGACGGCCGAGGAGACCGGCCGCAAGGGCCTCAACATGATGAGCTCGACGCTCGTCACCGAGGCCACCGGTCAGCCGTTCCATGAGCTGCAGCGCGAGCAGATCGAGCTGTTCCGCACGGCGTACAAAGAGGCCGGTCACACCGGTCGCCCGCGCGTCTCGGTGAGCCGCAGCGTGTTCCCGCTGATCACCGATCAGGATCGCGCTTACTTCGGGTTGCGCAGCGAGGAGTCGGGCGACCAGATCGGCATCATCGACGGGATGCGCTCCACGTTCGGAAAGACCTATGCCGCCGAGCCCGACGTGCTCATCTCCCAGCTGAAGCAGGACGAGGCCGTGATGGCCGCCGACACCCTGATGCTGACGATCCCGAACCAGCTCGGTCCCGAGTACAACCTGCACGTGCTGCAGGCGTTCGCCGAACACGTGGCGCCGGCGCTGGGCTGGAAGCCGAACACCGAAGGACCGGTGCAGGGGGATCCGATCGCCTGAGCCTGAGCCTGAGCCTGAGCCTGAGTGGTCCTGCCCGAGATCGCGAGATCCCGCTCCGGATGTTCCCGTCGCAAAAGATGTCGCCAGTCCAGGCGCGGAACGATATTTAGTGCGACGGGAACGGCCCGGCCGGAAGGAAAGATCCGGGCCGACGGAAACGAACCGCCGGGCCCCGTCAGTCGTTCCCGGGGGCGCCGAACAGGTTCTTGCCGTGCTTGTGCAGCAGGTTGTAGGCGTCCATGAACGTCTGCGGCTGCTTGTCACCGGGCAGGCCGTAGCGCGACAGCAGCAGACCCAACAGGCCCTGAGCGGGCGGAGTCAGCGGTTTGTTCGCGTGCGCATGCGCGGGATGCGGTGGCTTCGACTCGGGGTTCGGCGGCGTGTACAGCGACGTGGTCACGGGCCAGTCCGAGGGATGGCGGGGCTTGTCCATGTTGATGATCTGGAACAGGTCGTTGGCCGATGCGTCCCGTCGGGTGAGAGGCTTCAGCCCGTGCAGGCGTGTGAGCGTCTTGATGACGGATCCGTGATGCATCTGGTCGTTGATGATCGTGCCCCTGCGCGTGTACGCCGAGACCGCGATCGCGGGGACGCGGCAGCCGAGCCGGTCGAACTCGAAGCCCATCTCACCGGGACCGGAGTTGTCCGGCGGCGTGGCCCTGGGCGGCACGACGTGATCGTACGTGCCGCCGTGCTCGTCGAATGTGATCAGGAAGAGCGTGTTGACCGCGTTGGATCCCTTCGGCGACTTGCTGGTGCGGATCGCGTCGTAGATGTCGTGCACGAGGTCGTCGCCCGCGCGCACGTCCGAGAACGCGCTGTTGATGAGGGTTGTGTCCTCGTTCTTCAGGTCGGTCTCGCGGCGGGCGCCGAACGGTGGGTGGAAGTCGTTGTGGTCGTAGATCATCCGGGGCTCGATGAACGCGTACGCGGGCAGTTCACCGTGCTCGACGTCGGCGTAGAACTCCTCCATCGTGCCGAAGTGCTCGGTGCGCCAGAACTTCTCCAGCACCGGGGCGTGCAGCACGCCGGTGAACGAGACCATCTGCACCTCGTCGAAGTACACCTTCCAGCTGAGGCCGGCATCCTCGAGGCGGTTGAAGATGGTCGGCGATTTCGGGCCGTCCATCCACTTGCCGTAGTCGCCGCCCTCGTGATTGGTCACGAAGCCGTGGGAGGTGGACGCGTTGAAGAAGGTCCGGTTGCAGAACGTCTGCGACGGAACGGCGCAGAACCAGTGATCGAAGACGGCGAACTCGCGGGCCAGCGTCGACACGGTCGGCAGCATCTCCGGCGAGAAGGAGCCCATGATGCGCTTGCGCTCGTCCTCGGTGGGCTCCTTGCCGTGCTTGAGCCGCATGAGGTTCACCTGGTAGTCGGTGACGAAGCCGCTCATGGTCGGCTCCTGCCCCTCGCCCGGGTGATTGTACGGGGCGCGGAAGCCGCCGTCATAGAGATCGGCGTTCTCGGCCGGGTCGATCACGTTGTACAGCTGGGTGTTGACGTGCGGGTACATCTCGCCGGGGTCCGGATCCGGCCAGGTCATGATCTGATCGGTCGGACCCTGATAGATGTGCGCGTCGTAGCGCACGCCGTCGAGCTCGTTGTAGTACTCGCCGAAGTCGAGACCGGCGAACTCCTTGCCCTCCGGCAGCGTCTCCTTCGTGTAGAGGTAGCCGAGCAGGTTGTCGAAGGAGCGGTTCTCGCCCATCAGCACGACGATGTGGTCGAAGCCGGGTGCGTGTCGGGGCGCGAGCGCGCCGTAGTCGTCCATCGCCTCCTGGAACCCCTCGCGCTGACCGAGTGCGAAGCCGGCTGCGGCGCCGCCCGCGCCACCGACCACGGCCCCGGCGGCAGTGAGGCCCCCCATGCGCAGGAAGTCGCGACGCGATCGGCCCTGCCCCTGTGCCGCTGCGCCGCCGTCTTCGTGTACCGGATCCACCACGGGTGCAGTGTCGTCCGGCGCAGGTGGGTGCTCTTCGGACGGGGTGCTGTTCTTCTTCCGGCGGATCATGCGGCGATCCTAGCGATCCCCGCGAGTCGCTGGGAGCGCGGCGCCCGCTCGCACCGTGCGGGTGCCGATGGCATCGCTCCCGCGTGCGGGGGAGCACGTAGTGCCGCGGGCGGAACAGCTCAGCGGACGGTCGCGGCATGCAGGGCGAGCAGAGCACTGCGCGTGGCGACGCCGTACTTGCGCAGGAGCTGGGTCGCGTGCACCTCGACCGTGCGGTGCGAGACGCTCAGGTGCGCGCCGATCTCACGGTTCGAGAGCCCGCGGAGCAGCAGCTCGAGCACATCGTGTTGACGGGGCGAGAGGGACTCGGCGGGGAGCGGAGCCGGGCGCAGTGACGCGGACTGCGCTTCGGAGGGCGACATCGCCGACGCTGCTGCCGCACGTTCGCTGACCCGCTCGGGGAACAGCGTGCGTGCGAGCTCCGGATCGAATCGCATCGGTGACGTCGGCCCGATCCGCTCGAAGGCGCGCGCGAGCTCTTCGTCGAGGCCTGGTGCACGCCCCAGGCATGCGCGCACGTAGCTCGCCGTGACCCCGCCGCCGGGATGGGCCAGCGGCAGCCGCGGCGCGGTGCGTGCAATCAGATGTGCTGCCATGTCGAGCTCTCCGGCCAGCACCAGGGCGGTCGTCTGGGACGCGGCCAGGTGTGCGGCGGCGTGCGGCGACCAGGAAGGGTCGTCGAGAGAGGCAGAGGCGAGGAGCGCCCGCGCGTGCAGTGCGTCCGAGACGCGGACATCCCTGTAGGCGGCGGTGTACACCTGGCCCAGCTGCATCATCAGGGCGCGATCCGCGATGTTGCGCGTGGACGTCGCCAGTGCGCGGTAGATGAATCCGGTCTCCTCCGCCGAGTAGAACAGTTCGGTCGGGCCCGAGCGCATGAGGTCGAGGAGGCGCACCAGATCCTGCAGCAGCGCCTCGCCGGAATCGATGCGCAGCGCATTGCGCACGGCGTCGGAAGCGTCGTCGAAGGCGCCGGTCCACAGGGCGCCGACCGCGGCGGTGATCCATGCGCGAAGGGCGGCGTCGCCGCCGGCGCGGGCGACGAGACCAGCAACGCGGTGAGCCTCGGCGGAGTCGCCCGCGGCGAGCAGCGCGTCGGCGTGCACCAGCAGCGGCACGGTGAGCTCGGACTGCCTCCGTGGATCCGCCGCGACCATATGGCGTGCGGCGGCGGGGGCGCGGCCGCTGCGCATCGCGGTGCGTGCGAGTGCCTCGTGCACAGGACGGCGCTCGGCGCGCGTCGAGTCGTGGATGACCTGCGCACGGATCCGCTCGTCGGTGAAGCGGGCCTGTCCACCGTCGATGCGCAGGATCTCGTGCGGTTCGCCGAACAGCAGGACGTCGATCTCCACGCCGGCCGCGTCCAGGAGCTCGCCCAGCGGCACGTCGGGATCCAGCGCAGCGAACAGCAGCAGACGCCGCTCGGCGGTGCGGATGTGATCCAGGGTGCTCGACCGTGCGCTCGGGACCAGGGGCAGGGGGTCTGGCAGCACGGCGGCGCCGCGGAGTTGTTCCGGGGTGAGCGCGATGGCGAGCTCGCCGATGACGCGCTCGTCGCCGTCGGCGAACGCCGCGAGGTGAGCGGCCACATGCGGAGCGACCGGGATGCCCCCGGCTGCGGCACCGGCGATGCGCAGCGGCGTGGTCGACGGTCTGGCCATCGGGCTCCTCTCGGACGGGGCCTCTAGAATCGCACCTCGTCGCGCCGGATCCCGCGGATCCGACCCTCGTGCGCGCAGTGACGCCGGTCTGTCGACGACACACTAAGGGATACCCCGTATGACGATGCGGGTGCCCGCGCAGTGCGACGTCACCGTCAGCGTGCGGCCGGCGCGGCCTCGAGGATCCGATCGGGATCCGGCTGCTCGGCGACGAGGCGCAGGATCGGCCCGAGTGCTGCCCGGATGCTCATCATGCGCACGGCGGTCTCGCGCATCCAGGCGAGCGCGGCGCCGCGCCGGAACATGAGCCTGGCCAGAGTACGCGAGTTCGCCTGCGCGGACTCGACCCGCGGCTTCTGGATCCGCTCCCACTGCGCCAGCCGGCCGGGGAGGGCGGACGGATCCGCATCGCGCATCAGCCGCGCCAGCATCCATGCGCTCTCCATCGCCATGCCCGCGCCGATTCCGGCCGTGGGCAGGAACCCCGCTGCCGCGTCGCCGAGCAGCACCGCACCGGGCGCCGTCCAGCTCTCGGCACGGGTGTCGTCGAGCCGCCACAGGTAAGGATCCTCCGTCCGCTCCAGCGCGCCGAGCGCACTCGCCAGGCGCGGGCCGATGCGGCGCGTGCGCGTGCGCACCCGGGCGAGCACCGCGGCGAGATCGGGCTCGTCGTCCGGCCGGCACAGGATCGTGCCGGCGCGGCCGTGCACCGGGTAGACGCCGAGGAAGAAGCCGTCGCCCCACAGCTCCTCCGCACTGGGGTCGGCGTCGCCGTCGACCCAGGCGACCCATCCGCTCCACCCGGTGTCGACGCCGGTGACCGTGCCCACCGGGAGCAGCGTGCGCATCCGCGAGTGCAGGCCGTCCGCCCCGACCACCAGATCGAACCCCGCGTCGCCGATCGTGGCACCGTCCCGGTCGACGAACGCGGCGACAGAGGTGTCGCCGTCGCGGCGCACCGCGTCGACCGTCGTGCCGAAAGACACCGGACAGCCGTGCGTGGTGAGCACCTCGATCAGCGCGCCGCGATCGATGCCGCGGTAGTCGCCGTAGGGGAGCAGCACTTCGCCGAGGGGATCTGAGCGCAGGATCGGCCCACGATGTCCGTGGAAGGTGAACCGGTCGAGGGTGGTGCTGCGGCGCCGGTACTCCTCGTGCACGCCGACGTCGTCGAGGGCGCGGTCGACCAGCGGCATGAGCGCGAGCATGTAGCCCGGATGCGTGCCGTCCTGCGCCCGGTCGACGACCACGGGATGAAGCCCGTCCCGGCGCAGCAGCTGGGCGAGGGTGAGGCCGGCGATGCCGGCGCCGACGATGAGCACGCGCAGCCGGTCGTCGGCCGCGGCGGCGAGCTGCACGTCGAGAGGGGTGGGTTCGATCATGAGATCCTCCAAAGTGGACCACGTGGTCCATTCGCCACTGTACGCCTACTGGACCACATGGTCCAGTAGGCTGTCCGCATGACCGCGCTCACCGGCCCGCACCGTACCGCCCTCATCGAGGCCACCGTCGCCGAGTTCGCCGACGCCGGGTACGAGGGTGCGTCGCTGAATCGGATCATCCGCGCCGCCGGTCTGAGCAAGAGCTCCTTCTACCACGCGGCCGGCTCAAAGGCGGAGCTCTTCGACGTGGTCGTGCGCGCGCTCGTGGATGACGTGCTGCACGCCTGGACGCCACCGGATCCCGTGTCATTCGAGACGCCCGCGTTCTGGGCGCGGGTCGACGAGACGCTCGCGAATTTCGGCGCGCTCGCCGCAGACGCTCCGCTCGGCATGCTGGGTCGCATCTTCTACCTGCCCGCGGGGGAGGGCGCCGCCCGCGCCGAAGTGCTCGCGGCCGTGCGCGGCTGGGTCGCCGCGGTGCTGCGCGCGGGCCGGGCGGTCGGGGCGGTGCATGCCGATCTCCCTGTCGAGCTGCAGACCGCCGCCGTGTTCGGGCTGCTGCGCGGGATCGACGAATGGGCGTTGAGTGCGGCGGGGGATCCGGAAGCGGCGGCCGCGGCACCCGGGATCCTGCTGCGTCGCCTGCTCGGCACGAGCTGAGCGCGCCCCGGTACCCTGGAACCCATGCTCAACATGGCCGAGGGACTCGCGCGCCTGGGCGCACTCGCCGAGAATCCGGTCGTGCAGACCCTGGCGCGCTCCTTCGCCGACGCCGGGTTCGACCTCGCCGTCGTCGGCGGCCCGGTGCGCGATGCGCTGCTCGGCAGGTCCACGCACGACCTCGACTTCACCACGAACGCCCGTCCCGACGACATCCTGCGCATCGTCACCCCGGTCTCGACCGCGCAGTGGGACATCGGCCGCGAGTTCGGCACGATCGGCGCCCGGGTGCAGGGCGAGCAGGTCGAGATCACGACCTACCGCGCCGACGCCTACGACGGCGTCACCCGCAAGCCGGTCGTCGAGTTCGGCGACGACATCGACGGCGATCTCGTGCGCCGCGACTTCACGGTCAACGCGATGGCGCTGCGCGTGCCGCAGCAGCAGCTCGTGGATCCGACCGGGGGAGTGGAGGATCTCGTCGCCGGGCTCCTGCGCACCCCGACCGCGCCGGAGGTGAGCTTCGGCGACGACCCGCTGCGCATGCTGCGCGGCGCACGGTTCAGCGCCCAGCTCGGCTTCGGCATCGAGGAGCGCACGCTGGCGGCGATCGCGGAGCTGCGCGCCACACTGAGCATCGTGAGCCCGGAGCGGATCCAGGCCGAGCTCGTGCGTCTGCTGCAGACCGACGATCCGGTGCGCGGGATCCGGGTGCTGGTCGATACCGGGCTCATCGACGAATTCCTCCCCGAGGTGAGCGCGCTGCGCCTCGAGATCGACGAGCACCACCACCACAAGGACGTGTACGAGCACTCGCTCACGGCGCTCGAGCAGGCGATCGCGCTCGAGCACACCCGTCACCCGGGGGATCCGGCGGACGCCGTGCTGCGCCTGGCCGTGCTGCTGCACGACATCGGCAAGCCGCGCACCCGCAAGCTCGAGGCGGGCGGCGCGGTGAGCTTCCATCACCACGACGTGGTCGGATCCCGGCTCGCCCGCAAGCGCATGCAGGCGCTGCGGTTCGACAAGGAGTCGACCGATGCGGTGGCGAAGCTCATCGAGCTGCACCTGCGCTTCTTCGGCTACAGCGAGGGCGCCTGGACCGATTCGGCCGTGCGCCGCTACGTGCGCGACGCCGGCGACCAGCTGGAACGGCTGCACATCCTCACCCGCGCCGACGTGACCACGCGCAACAGGCGCAAGGCCTCCCGTCTCGCCGCCGCGTACGACGACATCGAGCAGCGCATCACGGCCCTGCGTGAGCAGGAGGAGATCGACGCGATCCGCCCCGAGCTCGACGGCAACGACGTGCAGCGGATCCTCGGCATCTCGCCGGGCCGCGAGGTCGGCGAGGCGTACCGCTTCCTGCTGGAGTTGCGGCTCGACGAGGGGCTCATCGGCCCCGAGGCGGCCGAGCGACGCCTGCGCGCGTGGTGGGATTCGCGGGACGACGCCGCTCGCTGAGCGGGCAGCGGTGTCACCGGTGCTCGCTCAGCGGATCCGATCGGGCGCGATGATGTCGACGTGGTCGGCGACGAGCTCGAAGTCCTTCGCGTTGGAGGTGAGCAGACCCGCCCCGAGGGCGTAGGCCTGCCCGGCGAGCATGACGTCTGTGCTGCGTGCATGCGCGGGTCGGGATCGCGCGACGATCGCAGACAAATAGGCGAATCCGTCTGCGGCAGCTCTGTCGAACGGGAGCCAATGGCTCGCGAAAACCGTTTCAGCGAGCCCGATGTCGGCGAGTCGGGCTCTACGAAGGCCAGGATCCGTCATGCGCTCCACACCGGAACGCAGTTCGGCATAGACGAGAGCGCTCAGTGCGTATTCGCCCGGGGGAAGTCGCAGTTGACGGAGTTCGATGAGCACGTTGGTATCGAGCAGTATCACTCCGTGTCTCCCGATGTAGCCGATGCATCCTGACGCGCGAGCCACTCCTTGCGAAGCCGTGCAGCTTTCTCCCACGGATCCTCGAACTCGTGCTGATCTGGAGGAATGCTGCGCCAGTCGTCCAGATCCTTCCGCCAGTCGTCCATGACCCTGCGTTCTTGCGGAGTCGGGGGATTCGCCCGGATCCACGCATTGATCTCCTGCCCGGAGACGGTTCGGCGGAGCGCTCGTGACTGTGTGGTGGCGGCAGCTTCGAGCCCGCTGGGGATCTCCTCGCCCATCGTGAGCCGGGTGAGCGCCTCGCGGACCTCGGCCTCCATGGAGCGGGAGTTGCGCTTTGCGCGCTGCTTCAGCGCCTCGACGACGTCGTCGGGCAGATTGCGGATCGTGATCGCCGCCATGGCACCTCCATCGTCGGATCCGATCACCACATGCTAGCACTCTGCTGGCATGTGATTCTGAGATCCTGTCATCTCCCGATCGTTGAGCGAGCGTCGGCGTCCCGCGTCGGTGTGCGGGATCCTCGTCGTCTCCGCCGCTCTCGCGCTGCGACGGCGTCGCTCAGCGATCGTGGAGAGCGGGTTGCGGGAACGTGTCGTCGTCGGTGTTGTCCGTGGCACAGCGGCCACAGCGGCGCCGCCGTACACTGGATCCACTCCATCACCGACGATCGGAGACTCCGGTGTCTTCAGGCCCTGCCGGCGGAGGGTCAGTGCCCTCGCCATGGCAGTCGTCGCGCGAACCGGCTGCGGCCCGCCTCCTCATCGAGCGTGCGCATGAGGAGCTCGTCGCGGGCAACGTCGACGACACCCGGTTGCAGAGCGTGCGCGCACTGGTGCGGGAATCGTGGGAACGGTCGTGGCGGCAGCGGGTCGGTGCGGAGGGACTGCCGCCGATCGAGCTCACGGCCGAGGCGCTGGACGCCTACCGGCTCGCGCACCCGCTCGCGGGCGCCATGGACACGATCCGCTCCCTGCTGCTGCCCGGATCCGCAGAGGACTCGGGAGTCATCGTCGCCGTCGGCGACCACGCGGGCCGGCTGCTCTGGGTCGAGGGCGACCTCAACCAGCGGATCCTTTCCGGCGAGATGGGCTTCATCGAGGGTGCGAACTGGTCGGAGCGCGCGGTCGGCACCTCCGCCCCCGGCACCGCGCTCGAACTGGGGGCGTCGGTGCAGATCCACGGCGCCGAGCACTACAACCGGCTGGTGCAGCCGTGGTCGTGCACGGCCGCGCCGGTGTTCGATCCGGAGGATCGGCGGATCCTCGGGGTGATCGACGTCACCGGCGGACCCGAGGCCGCGAGTCCGCAGGCCCGCATGCTCGTCGACGCGACCGCGCGTGCCGTGGAGGCCGAGCTGCTCGTCGCGCGGTTGCGGGCCCGCGCCGAGCCGGTCGCCGTCGCACCCGCGCCACGCCGGCGACAGGTCCCACATCGTGCGATGCTGCGGGTGCTGGGCCGAGACCGCGCGCGCCTCGAGGTCGTGGGCGGCGACGGCGAGCGCTCGGTCGAGCTGAGTGCCCGGCACGCCGAGATCCTGCTGCTGCTCGCGGTGCACCGGCAGGGGCTCGGCGCCGACCGCCTCGCCGAGCTCGTGTACGGCGAGGGATCCTCGCCCGACACGCTGCGCCCCGAGATGGTGCGGCTGCGCAAGGCGCTCGAGCGCGTCTGGCCCGCGCTCGTGCCGGAGTCGCGGCCGTACCGGCTCACCGTGCCGCTGGAGACGGATGCGCAGGATGTGCTCTCGCTGCTCGACCGCGGCGCCCACCGCGTCGCCCTGTCCGCCTATCGCGGCCCGGTGCTGCCCGACTCGATCGCACCGGGCGTCGAGGAGTACCGGGAGTCGGTGCGCTCCACGCTGCGCGAGACGATGCGCACCGAAGCCAGCATCGACGTGCTGCTGAGCTACGCCGAGATCCCCGAGGGCGCCGACGATGCCGAGATCCTGCGCCTGTGCCTGGAGCTGCTGCCCGCGCGCTCGCCGAAGCGCGCCGCCCTCGTGAGCAGGATCGAGCGCCTCGAGCAGCCCTGAGGTGCGGCTTGCGGTTGCCGTGCGGCTACGGGTTGCGGCTTGTGATTGCGCCCACGCTCGCGCTGTCGAAACCTGAAATCGCGCCAGATAACTGTGCAGCGTCGTCAGGAATCGACAGCGTGAGCGGATCCGTTGCCCGCACCGGGCGCCCAGCGAACCGGGCGCCCAACGGACCGGGCATCCGTCCGAGCCCCGCGGTGCAACCCGTTGCAACGTGACGCATCGGACCGCAACGTGCGCGCGCCTACCTTCGAGGCACACATCAACCCGCGCGGCGCCGATGCCGCGGTTCGTCGAAGGAGACGTGATGACCATCATCGAGGAGAGCGTGTCGACCGCTTATGCCGCGCCGGGCCAGCCGGGCTCGGTCGCGAACTATCGCCCGCGCTACGGGCACTACATCGGCGGCGAGTTCGTCGCCCCCGTCAAGGGCCAGTACTTCGAGAACATCAGCCCGGTCAACGGCAAGCCGTTCACCGAGGTCGGACGCGGCACGAGTGAAGACATCGACCGGGCCGTGGACGTCGCCTGGAAGGCGTTCGAGAGCTGGGGCAAGACCAGCCCCACCGAGCGTGCCAACGTGCTGAACCGGATCGCCGACCGCATCGAGCAGAACCTCGAGGCGATCGCCGTCGCCGAGACCTGGGAGAACGGCAAGCCGGTGCGCGAGACACTCGCCGCCGACATCCCGCTCGCGGTCGACCACTTCCGCTACTTCGCCGGGGTGCTGCGCGCCCAGGAGGGCGGCATCAGCCAGCTCGACGAGAACACGGTCGCCTACCACTTCCACGAGCCGCTGGGCGTGGTCGGCCAGATCATCCCGTGGAACTTCCCGCTGCTCATGGCCACCTGGAAGCTCGCGCCGGCGCTCGCCGCGGGCAACTGCGTCGTGATCAAGCCCGCCGAGCAGACCCCCGCGTCGATCCTGTTCCTGTTCGAGATCATCGGCGACCTGCTGCCGGCCGGCGTCGTGAACATCGTGAACGGCTTCGGCATCGAGGCGGGCGCGCCGCTCGCGCAGCACAAGCGGATCCGCAAGGTCGCCTTCACCGGCGAGACCACGACCGGGCGCCTCATCATGCAGTACGCCTCGCAGAACCTCATCCCGGTCACCCTCGAGCTCGGCGGCAAGAGCCCGAACGTCTTCTTCGAGGACGTCGCGAGCTCCACGACCGACCCGTACTACGACAAGGCGCTCGAGGGCTTCACGATGTTCGCCCTCAACCAGGGCGAAGTCTGCACCTGCCCGTCCCGCGCCCTCATCCAGCGCTCGATCTACGACGGGTTCCTCGCCGACGGCCTGGAGCGCGTGAAGAAGGTCGTGCAGGGCAACCCGCTGGATCTGACCACGATGATCGGCGCCCAGGCATCGAACGATCAGCTGGAGAAGATCCTCAGCTACATCGACATCGGAAAGCAGGGCGGTGCAAAGCTGCTCACCGGCGGCGAGCGGGTCGATCTGGGCGGCGACCTCAGCGAGGGCTACTACGTCGCACCGACCGTGTTCGAGGGCACCAACGACATGCGGATCTTCCAGGAGGAGATCTTCGGCCCCGTGCTTTCGGTGACGAGCTTCAGCGACTTCGACGACGCGATCTCGATCGCCAACGACACGCTCTACGGGCTCGGCGCCGGGGTGTGGAGCCGCAGCGGCGACACGGCCTACCGGGCCGGCCGGGCGATCGAGGCGGGCCGCGTCTGGACGAACACGTACCACCAGTACCCGGCGCACGCCGCGTTCGGCGGGTACAAGCAGTCGGGCGTGGGACGCGAGAACCACAAGATGATGCTCGACCACTACCAGCAGACGAAGAACCTCCTCGTCTCGTACGCCGAGGGCCCGATGGGCTTCTTCTGATCCGCACCGGATCCCCGAATCACCGGGCGGGCGCGCACCGCGCCCGCCCGGCACCACGGAAGGAGAGCGCGATGACCGCGTTCCACCGCGTCGACGTCTCCCCGGAGGCGGCGGCGCTGCTGCGCGAGCTGACCGCACAGCACGGGCCGCTGATGTTCCACCAGTCCGGTGGCTGCTGCGACGGATCCGCACCCATGTGCTATCCCGTCGGGATGTTCCTCATCGGATCCGGCGACGTGCTGCTCGGCGACCTCGACATCGGCCTCGATGACGCGGTCTCGGTCTACATGTCCGAGTCGCAGTTCGAGTACTGGAAGTACACGCATCTGACGATCGACGTCGTGGACGGACGCGGATCCGGATTCAGCGTCGAGGCGCCCCGCGGCAAGAGGTTCCTGACCCGCTCTCGGATGCTCGACCAGGCCGAGCTGGAGCACTTCTCCCTGACCTGATCGGCCGCGCTCGGTGCCGTGCGCCATGCCGGAGGATTTCCTGCCCAGGTCACGTCTCGGACTCGCTTCTTCTTGGATCCGCGGGCTCATGTCTACAATCGGGTGTCCTGTGTGCCGTGACCCGACGGCCGCGCAGTCGCAGCCGTGAACGACCACGGCGACGGAACCGATACAGAGGTGTATATGTCAGTCCACAGCACACGAGGCCGGCTCGGTCTCGCCATCGGCGCGCTCGGCGTGGCCTCGCTCGTCCTCGCAGGCTGCGCCACGAGCAGCACGGGCGGCGGCGGCTCGACCGGCGGCTCGTCCGGGAGCACGATCAAGGTCGGCACCACCGACAAGATCACCTTCCTCGACCCGGCCGGTTCTTACGACAACGGCTCGTTCGCCGTGATGAACCAGATCTACCCGTTCCTGATGAACAGCAAGTACGGCACGGCGGAGGTCACCCCGGACATCGCAGAGTCGGCCGAGTTCACCTCGCCGACCGAGTACACGGTCAAGCTCAAGAAGGACCTGAAGTTCGCCAACGGCGACCCGCTGACCTCCGCGTCGGTGAAGTTCTCCTTCGATCGCATGGTCAAGATCAACGACCCCAACGGCCCCGCGTCGCTGCTCGGCAACCTGGACAGCACCGAGGCGCCGGACGCGACCACGGTCGTGTTCAAGCTGAAGAACGGCAACGACCAGATCTGGCCGCTCATCCTGTCCAGCCCCGCGGCGCCGATCATCGACGAGAAGGTGTTCTCGGCCGACAAGGTGACCGACGATGACACGATCATCAAGGGCAAGGCCTTCGCCGGTCAGTACGAGATCACCGATTACAAGAAGAACCAGCTCATCGCCTACAAGCCGTTCGACGGCTACCAGGGAGAGCTCGGCAAGGCCGCCAACACCGGCGTGACCGTGCAGTACTACGCCGACGCCTCGAACCTGAAGCTCGCGATCGGCAACGGCGACATCGACGTGGCGTACCGCAGCCTGTCCGCGACCGATGCCGAGGACCTCGGCAAGAACAAGAAGGTCAAGCTCGTCGAAGGCCCCGGTGGCGAGATCCGCTACATCGTCTTCAACTTCAACACGATGCCGTACGGCGCGACCACCCCCGAGGCCGACCCGGCCAAGGCCCAGGCCGTGCGTCAGGCGGCGGCCGACCTCGTCGACCGCGCGGCGATCGCGAAGGACGTCTACAAGGACACCTACAGCCCGCTGTACTCCTACGTGGCCGAGGGCATGTCCGGCGCGACCACGCCGCTCAAGTCGATGTACGGCGACGGCAACGGCGGCCCCTCGCTCGACAAGGCGAAGAAGGTCCTCGCGGACGCGGGCGTGACCACCCCGATCACCCTGAACCTGCAGTACAACGGCGACCACTACGGCCCCTCGTCGGGTGACGAGTACGCCGCGGTCAAGTCGCAGCTGGAGAACGGCGGCCTGTTCACCGTGAACCTGCAGAGCACGGAGTGGACCCAGTACTCGAAGGACCGCACCGCTGACGTGTACCCGGCCTACCAGCTCGGCTGGTTCCCGGACTACTCCGACGCCGACAACTACCTGTCGCCGTTCTTCCTGAAGGAGAACTTCCTGAAGAACCACTACGACAACCCGGCGGTCAACGACCTGATCGTGAAGTCGCAGACGGAGACCGACAAGGACAAGCGCATGGCCGACCTGGCTCAGATCCAGGACATGGTCGCGAAGGACCTGTCGACGCTGCCGCTGCTGCAGGGCAAGCAGATCGCGTTCGTGGGCTCCGGCGTTCAGGGCACCACCCTCGACGCGTCGTTCAAGTTCCGCTACGCGCCGATCTCGAAGTAAGCGCCTCACGCAGACGGGGCACCGCCGCACACGCGACGGTGCCCCGTCCTCTGCCCCCGGCGCAGCGTTGCGCCCTCCCTCCTCACAAAGGTTCCCCATGGCCGTAGACGTCCTCGCCGCCGATCCCGCGGCGACACGCCCCAAGTCCTCCGGAGGAGGACTGTGGCGCTACATCCTGATCCGCCTCGTGCTGATCATCCCCACTGTCTTCATCCTGATCACCCTGGTCTTCTTCCTGATGCGGGTCACCGGCGACCCGATCACCGCGGCCCTCGGCGGCCGCCTGCCTCCGGACCAGCTCGCCGAGCGCGTGCACCAGGCCGGCTACGACCGTCCCGTGCTGATCCAGTACTTCGAGTACCTCGGCAACATCCTGCGCGGCGACTTCGGCACCACCCTCACCGACGGCCAGAAGGTCACCACGGTGCTGCTGACCTACGGATCCGCGACGCTCGAGCTCGCGATCTACGCGCTCATCGTCGCCTTCATCGTGTCGATCCCGCTCGGCCTCGTCGCCGCGCACCGCCGCGACAAGTGGCAGGACGCCTCGCTGCGCATCATGGCGATCCTCGCCTACGCCACGCCCATCTTCTTCGTCGGCCTGCTGCTCAAGCTCGTGTTCTCGGTGTGGCTGGGCTGGCTGCCCGTGTCGGGGCGTGCGAGCACGCAGACGGAGCTGCTGATGAGCGGTGTGAACACCCCCACCGGCATCTACCTGCTCGACGCCATCCGGCTCGGCAACCTGCCCGCGATCGGCGACGTGCTCTGGCACGCGATCCTGCCGGCGCTCGCGCTGGGCATGCTGACCGCCGGCGTCTTCCTGCGGCTGATCCGCACGAACGTGATCGGCACACTCGGCCAGCAGTACGTGACGTCCGGGCGCTCCCGCGGTGTGAGTGAGTACCGCCTGGTCACCAAGCACGCGTTCCGCCCCGCGCTGATCCCGATCATCACGGTGATGGGCCTGCAGATCGCGATGCTGCTCGCCGGCGCGATCCTGACCGAGACGACCTTCGAGTGGAAGGGCATCGGGTTCATGCTCAGCGAGTACCTGAAGGCCCGCGACTTCGTGGCCGTGCAGGGCATCGTCGTGATGATCGCGGTGATCGTGGCGGTCACCAACTTCGTCGTCGACATCATCGCCGCGATGATCGACCCGAGGGTGAGGTACTGAGATGGCTCAGAGCGAATCCACCGAGCCCGTGCTCGACCGCGACCTGCCCACGCCGAAGACGTCGGCGCTCGCCGCCCAGGCCCCGCGCAAGAAGCGCTGGACCGAGCGGGTGCCCGTCGTCTCGCACCTGCGCCAGAGTGTCGGCCTGCAGCGCGGCATGCTCGTCGCCGGCCTCGTCATCACCGGGATCTTCGTGCTCGTCGCGATCTTCGCGCCGCTGATCGCCCCGTACTCGTGGGCGCAGCAGGCCGTGGACGGCGTGAAGTTCGGCACGCAGCAGCCGCCGAACGCCACCAACATCCTCGGCACCACGGTCAGCGGCTTCGACGTGTACTCCCGGGTGATCTGGGGATCCCAGACCGCGCTGCTGGTGATCCTGGCCGCGATCGCGTGCTCGATCTTCGTCGGCATCGCACTCGGCCTGATCGCCGGCTACTTCGGCGGCTGGCTCGACCGGGTGATGGTCGTGATCGCCGATGCGATCTACGCGTTCCCGTCCCTGCTGCTCGCGATCGTGCTGACGATCGTGATCGGACACGGCCAGTCGGGACTGTTCAACGGCATCATGGCCACCGCGCTGTCGATCACGGTGGTGTTCGTGCCGCAGTACTTCCGTGTGATCCGTGCCGAGGTGGTGCGGGTGCGGGCCGAGCCGTTCGTCGAGTCGGCGAAGGTCATCGGCGTGCCGACAGGGCGGATCCTGATGCGGCACGTGCTGCGCAACTCGACCCGTTCGCTCCCCGTCGTCATCACCCTGAACGCCTCCGAGGCGCTGCTGACCCTCGCCGGCCTCGGCTTCCTCGGGTTCGGCATCGAGGCGACCTCGGCGGCGGAGTGGGGCTACGACCTGAACCGATCGATCGCGGACGTCACCAGCGGCATCTGGTGGACCTCGATCTTCCCCGGCCTCGCGATCGTGCTCGTGGTGCTCGGCATCACGCTCGTCGGCGAGAGCCTGAACGACCTGAGCGATCCGCGACTGCGCACCCGCCGTCGCGCGGGAGGTGCGGCATGACCGACACGACCACGAGGGCCGCCGTCGCGGAGATCCGCGACCTGAAGGTGCGCTTCGCGACCGACGGCGAGCCCGTCGACGCGGTGAAGGGCATCGACGTCTCGGCCCATGCCGGCGAGGTGCTGGCGATCGTCGGCGAATCCGGATCCGGCAAGACCGTCACCGCCAACGCGCTGCTCGGCCTGCTGCCGGAGACCGCCACGATGTCGGGTGCGGTGATCGTGCGCGGTCGCGGTGGCGAGACCGACGTCGTGCACGCGTCGCCGGCGAAGCTGCGCGCCATGCGCGGACGCGACGCGGCGATGGTGTTCCAGGAGCCGTCCACGGCGCTCAACCCGGTGTACACGGTGGGTTGGCAGATCGCCGAGGGGCTGCGTGCTCACAGCGACCGCAGGCTCTCGAAGAAGGAGGCGAAGGCGAAGGCCGTCGAGATCCTGCGCAAGGTCGGGATCCCGGATCCGGACACGCGCGTCGACGACTTCCCGCACCAGTTCTCCGGTGGCCAGAAGCAGCGCATCGTGATCGCGATGGCGCTCGTGCTGAACGCGGGACTCATCATCGCCGACGAGCCGACCACGGCGCTCGACGTCACGGTGCAGGCCGAGATCCTCGAGCTGCTGCGCGCGTGCCGCGACGAGTTCGGCGCCACGATCGTGCTGATCACGCACAACATGGGCGTGGTCGCCGACCTCGCCGACCGCGTGGTCGTGATGCTCCGCGGAGACATCGTGGAGCAGGCTCCCGTGCGCGAGCTGTTCGCGAACCCGAAGCAGGAGTACACCCGCGAGCTGCTGGCCGCGGTGCCGCACGTCGGCCAGGGCAAGTCGGCACTCGTGACCGATGCGGTGACCGGGCCGGCGCCGGTCGCCTCCGACGGCGAGGCGCCGGAGGGCAGCCTCATCGTCGCGCGGGCCTGCGAGATCGGGTACCCGGGACGGTTCGGCCGTGGCGGTGTCGTCGCCGTCAAGGGCGTCGACTTCCACGTCGCGCCCGGGGAGGTCGTGGGCCTGGTCGGCGAATCCGGATCCGGCAAGACCACGATCGGACGCGCCGTCGTCGGCCTCACGACCGTCGTCGGCGGGTCGCTGCGCGTGCTCGGCCAGGAGATGAACGGCGTCAAGCTGCGGCAGCTCGCGCCGCTGCGTCCCGACATCGGGTTCGTGTTCCAGGATCCGGCCACGAGCTTCAATCCGCTGCTGTCGATCGCCGAGTGCATCGCCGAGCCGCTCGTCGTGCACGGCAAGGCGTCGAGCGTCGGCGCCGCGCGCGCCCGGGTGAACGAGCTGCTCGATGCGGTGCGCCTGCCCACGAACTTCGGCGACCGGTACCCGCACGAACTGAGCGGCGGGCAGCGTCAGCGGGCTTCGCTGGCGCGTGCGCTCGCCCTGGATCCGAAGCTGCTCATCGCCGACGAGCCCACGAGTGCGCTCGATGTGTCGGTGCAGGCGAAGGTGCTGGAGCTGTTCGTGCAGCTGCAGGCCGAGCTCGGCTTCGCGTCGCTGTTCATCAGCCATGACCTGGCCGTGATCGATGCCGTCTCCGACCGCATCATCGTGCTGCAGCAGGGCCGGATCCAGGAGCAGGGCACCACCGCGCAGGTGCTGAACGACCCGTCCAACGCCTACACGAGGGAGCTGCTCGCGGCCCTGCCGGTGCCGGATCCGGTGGAGCAGGCCGAGCGCCGCGCGCTCTGGCAGGCGGTGCGCCGCAGCGCCTGAGCCAGGGCCCGGGAGCTCGACTCGGAGCCGAAGAACGCTGCTGCGGAGCGATCCGCAGCAGCGTTCTCGGTCACCAGGGCTGCGTCTGGCGCGCCATCTCCGCCTTGGCGAGGGCGTTCTTGTGCACCTCGTCCGGACCGTCCGCGAACCGCAGCGTGCGGTTCTGCGCATAGGCCTCGGCCAGCGGGAAGTCCTGCGAGATACCGCCGGCCCCGTGCACCTGGATCGCCTTGTCGAGGATCCACTGCACGGTGCTGGGGGTGGCGATCTTGATCGCCTGGATCTCGGTGTGCGCGCCCTTGTTGCCGACGGTGTCCATCAGCCACGCGGTCTTCAGCACCAGCAGGCGCAGCTGCTCGAGGCGCACGCGCGACTCGGCGATCCAGCTGCGGATGACTCCCTGCTCGGACAGCGGACGGCCGAACGCGACGCGCGACTGCGCACGGGCGCACATCAGCTCGATCGCCGATTCGGCGACGCCGATCGCGCGCATGCAGTGGTGGATGCGCCCGGGGCCGAGGCGCGCCTGGGCGATCGCGAACCCGCCGCCCTCCTCGCCGATCAGGTTCGAGGCGGGGACGCGGACGTCGGTGAAGATGAGCTCCGCGTGACCGCCGTGCTCATGGTCGTCGTAGCCGAACACGTGCATCGCGCGCTTGACCTCGAGTCCGGGGGTGTCCCGCGGCACCAGGATCATGGACTGCTGTCGGTGACGGGACGCCTCCGGGTCGGTCTTGCCCATCACGATGAAGATGGCGCAGTTCGGGTTCATCGCCCCGGTGATCCACCACTTGCGACCGTTGAGGACGTACTCGTCACCGTCACGCGTGATCGTGAGCTGGATGTTGGTGGCATCCGAGGACGCCACCTCGGGCTCCGTCATGGCGAACGCGGAGCGGATCTCACCCTCCAGCAGCGGCGTGAGCCACTTCTCCTTCTGCTCCGCGGTGCCGAACTGGTGCAGCACCTCCATGTTGCCGGTGTCGGGCGCGGCGCAGTTGATCGTGGCCGGCGCGAGGAAGCTGCGCCCGCTGAGCTCGGCCAGCGGCGCGTACTGGAGGTTCGTGACCCCCGATGCGGGGAGGAAGAGGTTCCACAGGCCGCGGCGCCGCGCCTCCGCGCGGAGCTCGGTGAGCACCGGGACGCGATCCCAGGCCCAGATGTCCCCGCTCGCGGCGAGCTGGTCGCGGAAGATCTGCTCGGCGGGGCGCACGTGATCCTGGATGAACTCGCGGACCTCCGCCCGCAGCTCCTCGGTCCGTGCGTCGAAGTCGAATTCCATGTTCAGTCCTTCCTGATCGCTGTGAGGCCGAGGTCGAGAAGGGGCTCTACCCCGTTCCCGATCGTCTCGAATCCCTCTCCGACCGTGCGGCCGTTGAGGTGACGGAGGTGGATGCCCTCGAGGATCGCCGCGAGCTTGTACGCGGCGAGGGCGACGTAGAACCCGAACCCGTCGAGATCACGGCCGCTGGCGTGCGCGTAGCGCTCGATCATCTCCGACTCCGTGAGATGACCGGGGGCGGTGCTGACGTCGCTCGCCCCGATGCCCTCGATCGCTGCCAGCCGCTGGTACAGGACCATCAGTGCCAGATCGGTCAGTGGATCCCCGAGGGTCGCCATCTCCCAGTCCAGCACCGCGTTGACCTGATCCGTGGCGGCGTCCGTGAGCAGGTTGTCCAGCCGGTAGTCGCCGTGCACGATCGCCGTGTCGCTGTGCTCCGGCACCCGGTCCACGAGCAGGGCGTGCAGCTCGTCCGAGCCGGCGAGCTCGCGATGGTGGGCGGACTGCATCTGGGTGTGCCACCGGCGCACCTGCCGCTGGACGAATCCCTCGGGCCGGCCGAAGTCCGCCAGCCCCACGGCATCCGGGTCGACAGCGTGCAGCGTGACGAGGGTGTCCACGAGGTTCTCGGAGATGGCGCGTGTGCGCTGCGGGCCCAGGCGGCGCAGCTCATCCGCCGTGCGGTAGGGGATCCCGTCGACGCGGGACATGACGTAGAACGGGGCGCCGATGACGGTCTCGTCCTCGCAGAGCCCGAACGTGCGCGGAACGGGAACCGACGTGGGCTGCAGGGCGTGGATCACCCGGTGCTCACGCGTCATGTCGTGCGCCGTCGCCAGCACGTTGCCGAGCGGCGGACGCCTCAGGATCCAGGTGCTCGAGCCGTCGGCGATGCCGTAGGTGAGGTTCGACTTGCCGCCGCTGATCCGTTCGGCGGTCAGCGGCGCGGTCGCGCCGGGAACGTTCTTGACGAACCATTCCGTGAGCGCGGGCATGTTCAGGCCCGGGAGATCTGTCAACGCCCTGCTCCTGTCTGGTGGAGGCCGGGGACCATCGCGGCGAGCAGCGCGCGGGTCGTGACCGGCGAGGAATGGTGGATCGTGCGCATCCCGAGAGAGCTCGCGGCCGCGATGTTCAGGGCGACGTCATCGACGAACACGACGGATTGCGGTTCGACATCGAGCCCGCGCAGCGCCAGCTCGTAGATCTCGGGCTGCGGCTTGCGCATTCCGACGTCGCCGGAGATGACGAGGTGATCGAACGAGGCGCGCAGACGCTCATGCGGATAGTCATTGCCCCAGCTGTTGGAGAGCAACCCGGTGCGCAGGCCGGACGCCCGGAGGTCGTCGACGAGGTCGAACATCGCCTCGTCGAGCTGGATCCCGGCGAACATCCGATCGAGCAGCCCCTCCGCCTCGACATGCGTTCCGTCCGTGCGCACCAGATCGGCGGCGAGGAGGGTGTTGAACGCGTCGCTCGCGATCTCTCCCCTTTCCAGGCGGTGGATGGGAGTCTCCGCATCCGCGGGCTGGGAGAGCCAGCGTCCGAGCGTGCGGCGGAACGAATCGGGGGAGAGGGCATCGGATTCGATCCAGGCGCGGACCGCGTCCCCGGTCGACGTCGTGAGCACGCCGCCGTAGTCGAAGATCACGGCAGCCACGTCGGGGTTCGTCACGGGGCCTCCTCCCTCGGAATATGACTAAGCGCTTGCTTATGTTGCCTCATATCCCGATCGAGGTCAAGGCGTGACTGTCGCGCCGACCATCCGCAGTGCGAGCGCGGCGTAGTGATCGCCCACCAGCTGCGGGGTCCACCGTCCGCCCTCCGTGTACCAGCGCGCCAGGTCGATGCACAGCGACAGGATCGCTGCGGCGGTGAGATCCGCATCGGCGACCTCGAACTCGCCCGCCTCGACACCCTGGGCGATCAGGTCGCGCACGGTCTGCTGGATCTCATGCCGAAGGGCGCGGATCTCGGCCTGGTGCTCGGGCTCGAGTGCGGCGAGCTCGTAGTTGATGATCCGCGCCACCGTGTGCCCGCGGGCGTGCTGTGCGGCGAGGGCGTGAACGACTCGTCGCAGCGTCTCGGTGCTGCCGTCGGCATCCGCCATCGACGCGTGCACGAGGGCCAGAGTCTCCGCGTGGCCGTCGCGCGCGATCAGGTAGAGCATCTCCTCCTTGGAGCGGTGGTGCACGTACAGTGCGGCGGGGCTCATCCCCGCACCGGAGGCGATGTCGCGGGTCGTGGTGCCGTGGAACCCCTTCTCGGCGAAGGCGTCCACGGCCGCCGCGATCAGGCGTGCACGCGCGGCATCCCCCCGGCTCGGATCGGAGACATCGGTCATGCTGTGCCCTTCCGTCGGCGGCTCTCTGCCGCCGATCCTTGTGGCGGAATCGACGCCGTCGCGCTCCGCCATCGGTGTTCATGGTGTCATCTTCCGGCTCTTGACAGACCCCGGGACCCGCTGGGCTTCGACGCCCTCTGAATCCGGTGGGCCGGATCAGGGGCCCAGCACCGTGCGGAACACCAGCCACGCGATCGCGACGCCGGCGAAGACCAGCACCGAAACCCAGGGGAACCTGCGCTTGAGCCGGCGCCCTCCGGGGGCGACGCCGGGCGGGGGAGACCACGGCTGTGCGGGATCACCGGGTGTCGGCGCCACCGGTCCGCCGGCGAACAGGGCCGGGAGCGCGGCCGGATCCGGGATCGCGGTCGATGGGGCGACCGTGTCGCCCGCCGCCCGCAGCCGGTCGTCGCGCCAGCGCGCCCACTGGTCGAGCTTGGTCAGCATGGCGCTCACCGTGCCGAACGCCTGCGCCCAGACGGCCGGATCCAGGGTCGAGACCTGCCGGTTCTGCGCGTACAGGAACAGCCAGTCGTCGACGATCTCCACGTCGAACGCCGAGGCACTGTCCACGAACCGCGCCATGATGTCGGGCGTGAACAGGTACAGCGCGTCGCGTTCGTAGCCGGCCGGGCAGTACAGCGCGAAGTACCGGTCGAAGTCGCCCTCCAGCGACAGCCGCTGATGCGCGTCGTAGGAGGCGGGCAGATTGGATCCGAGGAACCCGTTGTTGCCCTGCGCGTCGAGCACGATGTTCGGCAGCGGCACGGTGAGCCGGATCGCGATGTAGCCCCAGTCGTGCGTCTGACTGTTCTTGCCCGATCCCGTCGTGTAGCGGTAGTTCGCGAACTCGACGAAGCGCGGAGCGGATCCGCGCACGAGATCGGTGCTGATGCGACCGTGACCGAGATCGAACAGCATGCCGGGCAGCTGCGGATCCTTCAGCTCGGGCAGGTAGGTCATCGCGTTCGCCGCCGCGAACCCGGAGAGGCGGTATCCACGCACGAGCAGGCGGTTCCACCACGCGATCCCGCCCCACACGGCGAGCCCGACCACGACGAGCATGAGCAGCGGCAGCACGATACCGCCCGACGAACCCAGCCTCGACACGAGGATGACGCCGAACGTGGACGTGAAGACCACCAGGAAGATCCCGCCGATGACGGCGAACAGCACGAGCCGGCCCGCGCTCGGTCCGGTGCCGGCAGCACTCGCCTGGCGGGCATATGCCGCGAGCCGGGCACGGTCCACGGCCTCGGTGAGCGGACGCGCATCGAACGCTACGGCGCTTCCCGGCTGCGGAGTGGTCACCCGTCCACGCTAATCCGGGACGAACGATTCCGAGAGATTGCCGGAGGTCCGGTCCCGTTCCGGCGCGTGGCGATCAGGGATTCACCTCGTCGGCGTCCCACTGCAGGTTCGCGCCCTCCGCGAGGGGCAGGGCCTCGATCCGCTCGTCCGCGCAGAGCGCGGCGATGAGCGCTGCGGATCCGGCCACGATCGTGGAGTCGAAGTCGATCTCGCTGACCAGGATCCAGGCGTGATCGGCGGGCCAGAGCAGACTCGGGTGCTGGGCGCGGGCCGGGAGGCCGCGTTCCTCGAGTGCCCGGTCGCGCCACGGGGCATGCCGCTCCCAGTGCGGATCCGAGAACGCCCGGGGCGGCGCGGCGAACAGCACGTGCGCGCGCTGTGGCAGTTCGAGCCGCGCACCCTCGGAGATGTCCCTCGGCAGGATCCCGTCGTGCCACACCGGCTTCTGGAACGGGTTGTCGAACGGGTTCCAGCCGCTGTTCGCCAGCATCGCCGCGTGCGCGCTCGCCGCGGGATCGTCGTCATCGCCGCTGAGGAACACGGACGAGGTGGAACCGTACCCGCCGAGCAGTCCTCCCCAGCCCTCCCAGACCCCGGCGACACCCTCATCTGGGGTGCTCGTATGCGTCACGAGGTGCCCGGCGACGTGCGCAAGGATCCCGGGCGGCAGGTCGCCCTCGATCGGCGCGCTGAACTCCCGCCCGTCCGGCGCGACGCGGCGGCGCCAGTCCTCGCCCTCCGGAGCGCGCACGATCCGGTTCCACTGCGCGAGCGGGTGCAGCACCGTGCCGAAGGCCGCGGCGGTGTCGGCCCACGTCGCGGTCTCATCCCGGAACGATGCGATGGTGCGGTCGAAGTCGTCGTCCGGGAGCGCGCGCAGCTCGTCGGAGGTCGGCACGACACCGCCGCCGGCGAGGCTCCGCACCGAAGCCGGGTGGAAGACCCGGGCGTACGCCTCGAATCCTCGGGGCACGATGCCGTGCATCGTCGCGAAACCGGGATCCAGACGATCCCGGATCCAGCTTCCGACCTCGACGTCGTCCTCCCAGCGCATGCGTCCACGCTAGCCCGGCGTGCCTTCATCAGGGCAGGGCCGGGCGGACGAGTCTGTCGGCGTGGGATCTGTGGGTCAGTTCTTCGTGGCCACGATCGTGAAGGTGCAGGGCACGAGGTCGCGCTCCGCTTCGGGCCAGACGAAGCCCTCCTCGGTCTCGATCATGCGGGGGCTGAACCGCCACGGCAGCACCCGGTCCTCAGACATCCGAACGATGCGCAGTCCGGCACCGAGCAGCGCATTCACGACCGCGGAGATCGGATGGGACCACTCGTAGGTGCGGGAGTTGGTCACCGTGCCGTCGCCGATGTAGGTGCCGCTGTCGTTCCAGGCCTGCGCCTCGCGCCTTTCGAAGTACGGATACCGGAGCACCGGTTCGTCACGAGTCTCGTCGATGGCGTACAGCACCGGGTGTCCGTCGCGGATGTAGAAGGTGCCTCCCGGGCGCAGCAGCTGCGCGATCTGGGCGGCCCATCGATCGAGATCGTTCAGCCACGTGATCGTGCCGATGCTCGTGTAGACGACGTCGAACTGCGTGCCGACGGCTGCCGCGGCGTCGAGCACATCCGTCTCGACCCAGTCCGCGTCGAGTCCGAGCCGGGTCGCGAGTGCGGCCGCCGCATCGAGCGCCGGCCCGGAGAAATCGACCCCGGTGACATTGGCGCCGAGTCGCGCGAACGAAAGGGTGTCGGTGCCGATATGGCACTGCAGATGGCACAGGTCGATGCCGTCGAAACCCTGCGGCAGGAAAGGCGCGAGCGAGGCCGCATCTGCGCGGACCACGGCCGACAGATGCTCCGGATCGTCGAAGTCCCCGAGCCCGTACGCCTCGACGTGCAGGGCGACGCGTTCGTCCCAGTTCTCCCGGTTGGCGTCTCGCGCCGGCTCCCATTCAATCCGCACGGATTCCACGCCCGGTTCGCTCATGGGGTCACGCTATCGCAGGGACGGACGGGGCCAGTGCGCCGGATTCGGTACTTCCCGGCGGATCCGCTAAGCTGTTCAGGTTGTCTGGGCACATCTGCGCCCTGACACGTGCAACACACCCTCCTGCTTCCGGGAAAGTCCCGGAAGCCGTTCTAGTCCGAAGGAGGTGGGTAAGTGACGCACCAGTATGAGCTCATGGTCATTCTGACCCCCGAGCTGGACGAGCGCCAGGTTGCCCCCAACCTCGACAAGTTCCTGAAGGTCATCACCGCTGATGGTGGCTCGATCGACAAGGTCGACATCTGGGGTAAGCGCCGTTTCGCCTACGAGATCAACAAGAAGTCCGAGGGCATCTACGCCGTCGTGAACTTCACCGCGAGCAGCGAGGCCACGAACGAGCTCGACCGACAGCTGAACCTGTCGGAGCTCGTGTTCCGCACCAAGGTCCTGCGTGCCGAAGAGGCGCAGGCGATGGTCGCGGCCGAGGCCAAGCGTGCCGAGGAGAAGGCTGCCCGCAAGCCCAAGGCCGCGAAGGTCTAAGGATCATGGCCGGCGAGACCGTCATCACCGTGGTGGGAAACCTCACCGCCGACCCCGAGCTGCGTTACACGCAGAACGGGCTGCCGGTGGCGAACTTCACCATCGCCTCGACGCCGCGCACCTTCGACCGCCAGGCGAACGAGTGGAAGGACGGCGATGCCCTGTTCCTCCGTGCGTCCGTGTGGCGCGAGTTCGCCGAGCACGTGGCCGGTTCCCTGACCAAGGGCATGCGGGTCATCGCGACCGGCCGCCTGCGTCAGCGCTCCTACCAGGACCGCGAGGGCCAGAACCGCACGGCGATCGAGCTGGAGGTCGACGAGATCGGCCCCTCGCTCCGCTATGCGACCGCTCAGGTCACCCGTGCCGCCTCGAACGGCGGCGGCGGGTTCTCGGGCGGCGGACAGCAGGGTGGCGGACGCCCGCAGCAGCGCGACAACGACGAGCCGTGGTCGACCCCCGGGTCGTCGGGCTCTTCGAGCGCTGACGCGTGGAGCACTCCCGGCAGCTTCGGCGACGACACCCCGTTCTGAGCCGCAGCACACAAAAGATTGCGGATCCTGACGGACCCGAAAACCATTTCTCGTAAGGAAGACTCATGGCTGGAAAGTCGAGCGGCGACCGCCGCAAGCCGCGGAAGGGCGCGAAGAACGCCGCTCCCGCGAAGTCCATCCGCGTGGGTGTCATCGACTACAAGGACGTCGCGACCCTCCGCAAGTTCATCTCGGAGCGCGGCAAGATCCGCGCCCGTCGCATCACCGGTGTGTCCGTGCAGGAGCAGCGTCTGATCGCCAAGGCGATCAAGAACGCGCGCGAAATGGCTCTCCTGCCCTACGCCGGCGCCGGCCGTTAAGGAGCACCGACATGGCAAAGCTGATTCTCACGAATGAGGTCGCCGGGCTCGGTAGCGCCGGTGACGTGGTCGAGGTCAAGAACGGGTACGCCCGCAACTACCTCGTTCCGCAGGGTTTCGCTGTCGCGTGGACGCGCGGTGGCGAGAAGCAGGTCGAGCAGATCCAGGCCGCCCGCAAGGCGCGCGCGATCCACGACCGTGACGACGCGGTGGCGCTGAAGAACGCCATCGAGGCCGCCAAGGTGCGTCTGGCCGTCAAGGCCGGCGCCGAGGGCCGTCTGTTCGGCTCGGTCAAGACCGCCGATGTCGCCGCCGCCGTCGAGGCCGCGGGCATCGGTGCGATCGACAAGCGCAAGGTGCACATCACCTCGCCGATCAAGTCGGTCGGCGACCACGAGGCCACCGTTCGTCTGCACGACGACGTGACCGCCGTGATCACGCTGCAGGTCGTCTCCGCCAAGTAAGGCGCGCACGCCCTGTCAGGGGCCGTCTCCTCCGGGAGGCGGCCCCTTTCGCGTACCCGGACAGCGAGGCGCGGGCCGGCCGGAGCGCTCGCGGTGCGCCGGCCGGAGCGCGAGGGCACATTGCGGTCGTGACGTCGACGACGCACTGCCGGATCCGCCCGTCAGGTCACCGGCAGGTCACGAAACCTTACTTAATGACCACAACCGGGTCGCGCCGCGGTGCGCCAGTACCGTCATCGAGTCCGGCAGAGGCGCCGGATCCGTCAACCCGGCGACGTCGCCGGTGACTCGAAAGGCATCGTCCGTGAAGATCTCGACATTCGCCAAGGCCGCGGCGGTGGGCACCGCCCTGCTCCTCGCGCTGACGGCGTGCAGCTCGCCGAAGAGCGATCAGAGCGCGCCCGCCGACTCCGGCTCCGCCGCGTTCACGCCGCTCACCCGCGTCGAGCTGATCGCGCCGGCCGCTCCGGGAAGCGGCTGGGACCAGACCGCCCGCGCCACACAGGGCGCGTTGCAGACCGACAAGCTCGCCAAGACCGTGACCGTCAACAACGTGCCGGGTGCCTCGGGCACCGTCGCGCTCGCGCAGGTGGCGCCGAAGAAGGGCCAGAAGGATCTGCTGATCATGTCGGGCCTGGCGATGATGAGCGGCGTCATCACCAACGGCACCTCGGTCTCGCTCGGCGACCTGACCCCCATCGCCCGCCTCGTCGGCGAGCATGAGGCGATCGTGGTGCCGAAGGGATCCTCTTTCGCGAGCATCGACGACCTGTTCGCCGCGATCAAGAAGGATCCGAAGTCCGTCGCGATCGCCGGTGGCTCCGCCGGATCCGCCGACCACCTGTTCATCGGCCTGCTCGCACAGCACTACGGCGTGAAGCCGGCCGACGTGAACTACGTGCCGTACTCCGGCGGCGGCGAGGCCACCACCGCGCTGCTCGGGGGCAAGGTGCAGGCGGGCATCGCGGGCACCGGCGAGTTCGCCGCGCAGATCCAGAGCGGCGAGCTGACCGGCCTGCTGGTGTCGTCGCTGAAGAACGACGGCGACCTGCCCTTCGCGCAGGCGGCGGGCGAGATCGACCCGAAGCTGGAGTTCGCGAACTGGCGCTCGATCATGGCGCCGGGTGGTCTCGACGATAAGCAGCGCACCCAGTACCTCGCCGCGATCGAGAAGATGCACGGCGGCGACGCCTGGAAGGCCGAGCTGGCCAAGAACGCCTGGATCGACAACTACATCGCCGGCGACGAGTTCGCGAGCTGGCTGAAGAGCGAGGACACCCGCGTTGCGAGCGTCCTGAAGGACCTCGGTCTCGCCAAGTAGTGCGCTCGTGCGGCGGGTGCCACGGTGCCCGCCGCGCGTCGCTCTGCGCATTGCAGAAGGAGAACCCCGATGAGCGAAGAATCCTCGCTTCTCGACCGCGACCAGGATCCCGGCCCCGATGCCGACGACTCGTCCGCGCCCGCTTCGGCCAGCAAGGGCCTGGGCGAATGGATCGTCGCGGCCGCCGTGCTCGCGCTCGGCGCCGTCGTGCTGCTGGACGGACTCGGCCAGCGCCAGTCCACCTCGGCGTCCGGCATCGGCGCCGGCTTCATGCCCACCGTGGTCGGCGCGCTGCTGCTGGTGCTGGGCGTGGTACTCGCCGTGCAGCTCGCGCGCGGACGTCGTGGTGAGGCGGAGCAGGCCGAAGGCGACGTCGACGTCTCGCACACCCACTGGACGGCACTGGCGATCGCCGCGGCGGGCCTGCTGTTCTTCCTGTTCACCGTGGAGCCGCTCGGCTTCATCCCCGCGACCACGGTGATGTTCTATCTCATCTCCCTCGCGATGGGATCCCGGCGATACCTGATCGCTGCCGTGATCGCGCTGGTCACGGCCAGCGTCATCTTCTTCGCGTTCACGAAGCTGCTCTCGATCGACCTGCCCGCGGGCGTGCTGGAAGGACTCATCTGATGCCCGGCCTGGAAGGACTCATGCACGGGTTCGAGCTGGCGTTCCAGCCGCAGAACCTGCTGTTCGCGCTGATCGGCACGATCGTCGGCACGCTCGTGGGCGTGCTGCCCGGGATCGGTCCGGCGCTCACGATCGCGCTGCTGCTGCCGCTCACCTATGCGGTCGACCCGTCCGCCGCGTTCATCATGTTCGCCGGCATCTACTACGGCGCGATGTACGGCGGATCCACGACCGCGATCCTGCTGAAGACGCCGGGGGAGTCGGGATCCGTCATCACCGCGATCGATGGCAACCGCATGGCACGGATGGGGCGCGGGGCGACGGCGCTGGCGACGGCGGCGATCGGATCCTTCATCGCCGGCACGATCGCGACCATGCTCGTGGCATTCTTCGCGCCCTGGATCGTCGACATCGCCGTCCAGCTCGGACCGCAGGACTACCTCGCCCTGATGGTCGTGGCCTTCCTCACCGTGAGCGCGCTGGTCGGCAACTCGCCGTTGCGGGGGCTCATCTCGATGGCGGTGGGCCTTGCGATCTCCCTGGTCGGCATCGACTTCCAGAGCGGGCAGCAGCGCCTCACGTTCGGCCTGCTGCCGCTGCTCGACGGCATCGACACGGTCGTGCTGATCGTGGCGCTGTTCGCGATCGGCGAGCTGTTCTACGTGGTCGCGCACCAGTCCACGCTGCTGTTCAAGGTGATGCCGTTCGCGGGCCGGTGGATGAACCGCGAGGACTGGCGGCGCTCGTGGAAGCCGTGGCTGCGCGGCACCGCCATCGGGTTCCCGCTCGGCGTGATCCCGGCCGGCGGATCCGAGATCCCCACGTTCCTGTCGTACACGCTGGAGCGCAAGCTGTCGAAGCGCCCCGAGGAGTTCGGTCACGGCGCGATCGAGGGCGTCGCGGGCCCGGAGGCGGCGAACAACGCGAACGCAGCGGGAACGATGGTGCCGCTGCTGACGCTCGGGATCCCGACCTCGGCGACAGCCGCCGTGATCCTCGTCGCCTTCCAGCAGTACGGGATCCAGACGGGGCCGCAGCTGCTGCAGACGAACGGTCCGCTGGTGTGGAGCCTCATCGCGAGCCTCGTCGTCGCGAACGCCATCCTGCTGCTGCTGAACCTGCCGCTGGTGGGCATGTGGGTGAAGCTGCTGAAGATCCCGAAGCCGTACATGTTCGCGGGGATCGCGACCTTCGCGGTGCTGGGTGCATACGCGGCGGGCGGCTCGACGTTCGACGTGGGTCTGCTGCTGGTGCTCGGCGTGCTCGGCTACGTGATGCGCCGGTTCGGCTACCCGGTCTCGCCGCTGATCGTCGGCGCGATCCTCGGGCCGATCGCCGAGGTGCAGTTCCGCCGGGCGCTCGACATCGCCGGTGGCGACCCGATGACGCTCGTCTCGACGCCGTTCACGTGGGCGATCTACGGCACGCTCGCGCTGGTGTTCGTGCTCACCTTCGCGCTGCGCGGACGCCCCTCGAAGCGCGACGTGCTGGTCGAGGTGGGTGGATTGCCCACGACGCTCACCCCGACCGTGCCGTCCGCCGGCGAGGCGGGTTCCGCCGGTGAGGCCGGTGTCGACGGCGACACCGATGCCGGTGACGCCGAGGGCGATCGGCCGGCGCGCCCGGAGCCGGTGCGGAGTGACCCGGTGTGACCGCGGCGCTGGAGAACCCGGCACCGGTCAAGGGCGGCGCACGCTCGGAGGGATCCTCCGGCGTGCGCCGCCGTTCCGCGTGGGAGACTGGACCGGTGCGCCGTTCGATGTCGCTGAGCACGCAGCTCCTCGTGTTGCAGATCGCCATCGTCCTGGTGATCGTGGTCGGCACGGGCGCCGTCGCAGCCCTTCTCGCCGCGCAGTCGAACCGCGACGCGTATCGCGACCGCATGATCGCCATCGCCCAGTCGGTGGCGGGGCTGCCGACGGTGGTCGAGACGCTGCTGGCGCGCGACCCGGAGCACCAGATCCAGCCGATCGCCGAGGCCGTGCGCAAGTCGTCGGGACTCAGCTACGTCGTGGTGACCGATGATCAGGGGATCCGCTTCTCGCATCCGAATCCGGCGCGCATCGGCGAGAAGGTCTCCACGGATCCGTCGATCGCCCTGTCCGGGAAGGTGCAGGTCGAGACGCAGACCGGCACGCTCGGCGAGTCCTGGCGGGTGAAGGTGCCGATCCACGGACCGCGCGAGGACGTCATCGGGGTGGTCTCCGTCGGGATCTTCGAGACGGATCTGCAGGCGCAGTTCGTCGACGACCTTCCCGGGCTGATCGTCGCGCCACTCGCCGCCGCGGTGATCGGCGTGCTGGGGTCGGTGCTGCTCGGGTGGCTGCTGCGGCGCCGCATCTACGGCCTCGAGTCCGAGGAGATCCGCACGATGCTCGACACCCGGGAGGCCATGCTGCACGGCATCCAGGAGGGGTTCATCGCCGTGGACGCGGACGGACGTCTCGTCGTCGTCAACGACGCGGCGGCACGGCTGCTGGACGTACGGTCGGCCGAGATCATCGGCGAGGATGCGGCCAGGGTGCTCGACGAGGAGCTGGCGCGGTTCCTGCTCTCCGGGGAGACGTCGGAGACTCCGGTGCTCTCCGGTGAGCGGGTGCTGGTGGTGCACGGCGCGGCGGTGCTGGTGAAGGGCCGCAACGTCGGCCACATCGCGATGCTGCGCGACCGCACCGAGCTCGAGGAGACGCTGCGGGATCTGCGCGGCGCGCGCAGCCTCGCCGACGACCTCCGCGCGCAGTCGCATGAGTTCTCCAACACGCTGCAGGTGCTCAGCGGTCTGCTCGAGACCGAGCAGACCGACGCCGCGCTCTCGTTCATCCACCGTGTCGGCGGCGGGGGCGCCCTGCCGACGGACCAGCTCCTGCACGGGATCGACGACATCGAGGTCTCGGCGCTGGTGCTGGCCAAGTCGGCCCGCGCGCAGGAGCTCGGCATCGACCTGGCGGTGGCGCCGGAATCGCATCTGCGCGAAGTGGAGCAGGATGACGATCTGCTGACGATCGTGGGGAACCTGCTCGACAACGCGATCGAGGCGGTCGGATCCGCCGGCGGGAGGATCCTGCTCGGGATCCGCGATGACGTCGCCCCCGGGCGGATCACCGTGGTCGTCGACGACGACGGACCCGGGATCCCGGCCCCGCTGCGCGACGCCGTGTTCGACATCGACGTGTCGGACAAGGAACGCGTGCCCGGCAAGGAGCGACGCGGCATCGGGCTGACGATCGTGAAGCGCGTCGCCCAGCGGCTCGGCGGCACCGCGACGGCCGGTGCATCCGCCTGGGGCGGGGCCAGATTCGTGGTCGATGTGCCGTGGCCGCCGGACTCGGAGGCGTCCCGATGAGTCGCGCCCGGGTCGTGATCATCGAGGACGACCGGATGCTCGCCGCCCTCAACGCGAGGCTGGTCGGCGAGCATCCCGGCTTCGAGGTCGCCGCCGTCGCGCACTCGGCGGCCGCCGGCCTGCGCGAGATCGAGCACCACCGGCCCGACCTGCTGCTGCTCGACGTGTACCTGCCCGATCTGAACGGACTCGAGCTGCTGCGCCGGCTGCGCTCGATGCGCGCGGATGCCGAGGTGATCGCAGTCACCGCGGCCCGTGACCTCGAGACCGTGCGGCGCGCGCGGATGCTCGGCGTGCGGCACTACCTGGTGAAGCCGTTCACCAAGGTCGACCTGCATCGTCGGCTCGACGAGGTGCAGCGCGCGCTCGGTGCGGCGACCGGGGACGCCGAGCTCGATCAGCGTGCTGTGGATCTGATGCTCGGCGGCGGATCCGCGTCTGCGTCATCCGCACCGAAGGCGCCGTCCGCCTCGAGCCTGCAGCGCGTCGCCGCGCTCCTCGGCCGGGCCGAGGGCGACATGTCGGCCGCCGAGATCGCCGACGCGCTGGGGATGTCGCGGGTGAGCGCCCGCCGATACCTGGAGCACCTCGCCGCTGTCGGCCGCGCCGAGGTCGCGCCCCGCTACGGCGCGGTGGGGCGCCCGGAGAACCGATACCGCGCGACGCGCACTGCACCGTGACCGCGGTTGCCCGCGGGAATGGACGGGGAACACCGGAGCATGTATGAGTGTCTCAGGTGCTCGTGTGCGCGAGGCTGCGTGCTCATTCGAGCAGGCCTGCACCCTCCGAACAGCCGACTTGACAAACGGACTCACCCGTGAGTCTTTCCCCACGGTTGTGCACATGCACGCCCTGGCACGAAAACCTTCAAGGTGGAGTTGAAGCGGATTTCCATCCACAGCCTGAGGACAAAGAAAAGCCCAGGTCCGCTCGAATTACATTGCTTCGAACTCGATTGCTCCCCAGGGTTATCCCCAGGCGTTGTGCACAGACGCGCCAGAGTTTCCCGCAGACTCTCCACAGAGTTATCCACAGGCGCTCTTGATCCGGGGAACGCCCGCTTCTAGGTTGGTCGAGCATCCGATGTCGGTGGTCGGTGATGTGCTCGAGGGCAGGAAGGGGATCCTGCGGCGACGCGGATCCGGCCGATTCGACCGTCGCGGATGCGCGGCCGTCATCAGAAGAGGGGGAGCGCGTGTCGATCGCGGACATCGCCGAAGAACGACTCGGTTCCGAGCGCGGACCGGAGCGCACCCCGCCGCACGACCTCATGGCCGAGCAGTCGACTCTCGGCGGCATGCTGCTGTCGAAAGACGCCGTCGCCGACGTGATCGAGTCGCTGCGCGGATCCGACTTCTACATCCCCAAGCACGAGCTGATCTTCGACGCCGTGCTGTCGCTGTACTCGCACGGTGAGCCGACCGACGTGATCGCGGTCACCGACGAGCTCATCAAGAACGGCAACCTGTCGCGCGCGGGCGGGGCCGACTACCTGCACTCGCTCACTTCGATCGTGCCGACCGCCGCGAACGCCGGCTTCTACGCGGGGATCGTGGCCGAGCGCGCCATCCTGCGCAAGCTGGTCGACGCGGGCACCCGCATTGTGCAGATGGGCTACGACGGCCAGGGCGACGCGGTCGACCTGGTCAACAGCGCGCAGGCCGAGATCTACTCCGTCACCGGCACCGAGCAGGCCGAGGACTACGTGCCGCTCACGGTGGCCGTCGACGCCGCCGTCGAGGAGATGGAGGCCGCGAGTGGCCGCGACGGATCCATGACCGGTGTGCCGACCGGGTTCCGCGAGCTCGACGAACTCACCAACGGACTGCACGGCGGGCAGATGATCGTCGTGGCGGCGAGGCCGGCGATGGGCAAGGCGCTCGCGCTCGACACCCCGCTGGCTACGCCGACCGGCTGGACCACGATGGGGGACGTGCGCGTCGGCGACTACTTGTACGGAGCGGATGGGCACCCGACGAGCGTGGTCGCGGTCACCGACGTCATGGTCGACCGACCCTGTTACGAGGTCGAGTTCTCGGACGGATCCGTCATCATCGCCGACGCCCAGCACCAGTGGGTGACCGAGACGCGGTCGTCGCGGCGCACGGTGACCGGGGGACCGGTGACGGTCACCACCCAGCAGATCCTTGAGACGCTCACCGTCGCGGCCGACAAGCGCGCGAACCACTCCATCGTCAACGCCGCACCGCTGCGCGCGGCCGACGTCGACCTGCCCGTCCCGCCTTACGCGCTAGGAGCCTGGCTCGGCGACGGTCACAGCGCCGGCGCGCGCATGACCAGCGAGACCGACGAGATCCCGATGCTCGTGGGTGCGACGGGTGTGCGCGTGGAGTCCCGAGGGCACATGCTGTACTCGCTGAAGCTCGCGGAGCGGCCCACGCTCGTCAAGAACTGCGACGTGTGCGGAATCGAGTTCATCGCCCGTCATCCCAACGTGAACACGTGCGGGCGCACCTGCGGGCCGAAGAACAAGGGCGCGCACCCCGAGCGACTGGCGTGTCCCGACTGCGGTCAGCCGTATTCGGGCGAGGCACAGCGCTGCGACTCCTGCCACCGTGATCATGGCAGCTTCACGGCGCTGCTGCGCAAGATCGGCGTGCTCGACGACAAGCACGTGCCGACCCGGTACCTGCGGGCATCCGAGGCGCAACGGCGCGAACTGCTGGCCGGGCTCATGGACACCGACGGCACAGTCGTCAAGGGCGTCGGATCCTGCCAGTTCGCGGTGACCGACAAGCGCCTGGCTGACAGCGTGTACGAGTTGATCGTCAGCCTCGGATACCGCTGCGGGCGCACCACCAAGCGCGTCGCGGGCCGGTCGGAGGCCTCATCGACCTGTTACATCCTCAACTTCTCGACCGTGGACGACGTCTTCCACCTCGAGCGGAAGCGGATCCTGCATGCGCAGGAGCGGCCGGCGAGCACCGTGCGCATCGGGCGTCGCTACGTGAAGGCCGTGCGTGCGATCGAGAGCGTGCCGGTGCGGTGCGTGCAGGTCGACAACGACGACCACCTGTATCTCGCCGGTGAGTCGATGATCCCGACGCACAACTCGACGCTGGCCCTCGACTTCGCCCGGGCAGCGTCGATCGGGCACGACCAGCCCTCGATCTTCTTCTCACTCGAGATGGGCAAGGCCGAGATCGCCATGCGCCTGCTCAGTGCCGAGGGGGCCGTGCCGCTGCAGAACCTGCGCAAGGGAACGCTCGACCAGCGCGACTGGACCACGGTCGCCGCCACTCGCGGGCGCATCAACGACGCACCGCTGTACATCGACGACAGCCCGAACATGACGCTGGTCGAGATCCGCGCCAAGTGCCGCCGGCTCAAGCAGCGGGTCGGGCTGAAGATGGTGATCATCGACTACCTGCAGCTGATGACGAGCGGCAAGCGCGTCGAGTCACGTCAGCAGGAGGTCTCCGAGTTCTCCCGTGCGCTGAAGCTGCTCGCGAAGGAACTGCAGGTGCCGGTGATCGCGCTCTCGCAGCTGAACCGTGGTCCCGAGCAGCGGCAGGACAAGAAGCCCGCGATCAGCGACCTGCGTGAGTCGGGATCGATCGAGCAGGATGCCGACATGGTGATCCTGCTGCACCGCGACTCCGTCTACGACAAGGACGTGCGCCCCGGCGAAGCCGACCTCATCGTGGCCAAGCACCGAAACGGCCCCACCGCGACGATCAACGTCGCCTTCCAGGGCCACTTCTCTCGCTTCGCCGACATGGCCAGCGACTTCCAGGGTGGCGGCGACTTCAGCTGACCACGACGGCAGTGTAGGGATCGGATGAACTTGTCCATTTCGCAGATGACTTGTCCACGATTTGTCCAGGTGGACATTTCGGAGTAACTGAGCGTGTCTCTGCGATGCCGAACGGGCGCACGCTCGCGCTAGCGGGCGTCACTCGAGTCTGGGGCGTGTGCCAGACGCGAGTTTCACCGCTTCCAGATCGTTCCAAATCCAGCGAAGCGCAAGCTCCGTTGCGGGACGTGAATGAGCAGTGAAGTCGATCCGCTCGGTGACGATTGATCGGCTACCGAAAGGCCCGAGGTCACCAAGCGGGCACTTGTCTATCAGGTCGACGAAGTAGTCATGCTCGGCCTCACGTCTCTGATCCAGCCCGCTTTGCGCGCGCGCGACCACGAGCGCTCTGCCGTTGCTCGACAGTCTTGCGGCCTCCCCGAAGCGTCGAGTCTCTGCCTCCAGAATGTGAAGCGGCACCACCGCCATCGTGAGGCCGGGGCTGCCGGCCCATCCGTTAGCGAGGTCGGGCAGCTCGACGATCGCGACCACGCCAAACTCGGCAGGCGTGGCAGTCCCCATCGACCAAGAAAAGTCAGCGAACGCAACGGATCGGGCCTCGTCGTAAGCGACGCACGCTTGGCCGTACGCTTCGGCGACGAACTTCAGCAGGCCTTCGTCCGAGTAAGCGCTCCATACCCAAACCGTTCGGAGGTCTTGGTCGGGCGATGGCAGAGGTCTCTGAATCGTTTGGCCGTCGATTGACTCAACCCACTCGGCGAGATCGATCAGCTCGGATCCTTCCACTTCACCGCCACTGAGGACAAAACGCGTGTGCCCGGGATCCTCAACGATGCTGAGGAGCTCGTCGACGCTCTTGGCTACTGTCAGTCGATCCAGAGGCTTGAAGAACCTCGTTCGGTCGTTCGCCACAATCCTCGCAAGCCGATATCGAGATTCGACGTGCCACACACCGCCGGTTGGGCCAAGCCTGTAGGCGTTCGCGATCGCCTTCGACATCTTCGTCGCGACACGATCCTGTTCACGCGCCCACGGCCAATCATGACCCCGGATTGCACCACCATCGGTGTAGAAGAGCCACGAACTGTCGTTACGAAAGTCGAAGCCCGGGCCAAGCTCGACGACGGTGTCAGATGTAGGCACGACGCGATCCCATGACGTGCCGATGACACCGCCGCGGACCGAGACCCTGAGCGAGATGGGCTGATCGGTGTTAGCGATCGGAAACAACGCGGGTGCAAGGAAACCAGTCGCATTGATCCATGTGCGCGTGGCGAGCAGAACTCGTGAGCCGGCCGTCGTCGGGTTGAGGAACTCATTCGCGTCCCTACTCGGATATCCTCGCGCTGAGGAGATTTGGTCCAGGACCCAGGCGGCGGCACCGGGATTGGCTTGCAGGAGGATCTGAGCAAACTGATCAAACTCCTCGCCGGTTCGCACTGACAGCCCAGCAATCGACATCGACCAGCGCCATCGGTCGAACGACCGCGGGTCGGACATGGCCTTGATCAACAACCCGTCGTGCGTGAGCAGGGCCTGAGCCGCAAACCATTGCTGGAAGATGGGAAGAGTGAACTCAACGGTGCTCTCGGAGCCTGTGATGAGGCGTGTCCCTCTGAGCTGCTGTCGCTCCTGGAACGTAAGGCCATCAGAGTCGCCACCGCTCGTGACAAGCGCGCCAGAAGCGCGCACAAGGAGGCGATACAGCTCGGAATCTCGGACTGACACCTCGGCCGATGAAGGAGATGCCAGCGCGCGCTCGACTAGCCGTCGGACAAGGTCCGCCTGGCTGGATGCCTTCGCGCCTTCGGCGAGTAGAACGCCTGCACCGATCGCGAAGAATGGTCGCCGCACCGATTCAACGAGCATGGGATTCCAGCCCCAGGTCGCATGGCTCGTTCCAGAGACGGCCTCGATAAGGATGCGAGCTTCATCAGCCGATAAGCCGTCCCATAGTTGCTGCTCATCTGACTGAGGTAGCACGCCTTGTCGGGAGGTTAGGAGAGCAACAGACTGGTCTCTTGTCTCGACGAAGACGCCCACACGGTCGACGATCCGTGCCGCGACCTGACCATCGACTTCGTCAAGGCCGTCAACCACGATCGCGCAAGGCTCGTTGTGTTTCGCATGCCGGACCAGACTCTCTTCGACAGCCCGGTGGTCCAATTCGCTAGCGTGAAGCCATACGGGAACCGCCGACGCGGAGCCCTGCACATACTCTGCGATGCGTTGGCGGATCCAGGTTTCCGCCAGTTCCGACTTGCCGGCCCCGAACGAGCCGACAACGATGGCGAGTTTCCCAGGTCGAATCAGTGGAGTCTTTGAGTCGAGGGCCGCAAATGCGCTGGCAACGCGGTCTTCCGAAATTCCAAGCGCAGCGAGCCTGCGCCGACGTCGCGCCAATGACTGAGCGAGCAGCAGTTCTCCATGATCTGCGCGGCTGAGAAGCGGTCGCCCAGGAGCGATCTGAGTCAGATGTCCGAGGAGTTCGGTATGACGTGATTGCGCCCATGTCTCCTCGAGCAACGCGGCTTCACCGGGATCCAAGAGTGCCACTGCGGCCAGATAGGTTGACTGGACGAGCTTCAGCGCCGCCGAGTGACGATCGTCGCGTTGTGACCAGGATCTGTCAGTCGATAGTGACCCATCGAGCCTGACTGCGAGCTCCGCGCCAACTTCGCCGACAGGTTTCCGCAGATCCTCTGCTGCGATTTCCTTTAGCCATGCTCGATAGGTTCTGGAGGGAAATGCGACCCCAGTCTGTTGTTTCACCCGCCGGGCAACTCGCCATCGCCACGTCCACGACTTTGCGAGCTTCAGCCCGATCGCGGCGGCGAGCCGTCCCACGGTCGCGGGGGCAGCCTTGCCGGCCGCGGCAAGTCCGGAAGCGATGAGTGGTTCGAGTCCGCTCATCAGTAGTACTCCTGCACGTACCCCAGGGCCTTCTCGAAGACGTCATTGTCGCGGATCTTGAACTGGACGTACAGCGTTTGGCGCAACGCCTTGCGGACCTCGCGGTCACCTTCGAGCGTTGACTGCCAGCCATCGAAGCGAACTGCGCGCACGACCTCATCGACGCGGTCGACGACGTTGGACACGATGATCGGCGTCTCCTCACCCTTGAGCGCCTCGAACAACTCGGTTAGAGCCGCCTTGCCCTTCTCCTCGCGCGGGATCTCGTTCTCGGCCTTTTCTGCAGCGACGGTATCCCTAGCAAGGTCGAGGAGGTCTCGGAGGAAGTCGAGGCTCGACTGCTGGATGTCGGCATACTTCTCCCGCAACGCGTTAAGGCGCAGACCGAGTTGGATGAAGACCGGATTGTTGAGGTGACGGGCGATGCGGGCTGTGATCTGCTTCTCGATCTACTCGGCGGACACGTCCTTGCGCTTGCCGATCATCAGATCTTCGATCGTCTGAGCGTCGAGCACGATCGTCTCGTCGCCCTGGGGGATCTCCACGTGAATGCTCTCGTTGATGAGCTCGATCGTCTTGGCGCCGAGCGCGTGCCAGACGAGACGCCCGGTGATGTCTGCTGGTCGTACAGACTCATAGACGTCTGTGAGCCACTTGTAGTCGTCACGGAACTGTTTGAGCATCGGGTCGGGACTCAAGGCCTCCCATAATTGCGAGACCACGCTGTAGGCGAGCCCAAACGCGTCTTTGGTGCCGTCATCGGAGATTGCCGCCTGCGCCTGGATTAGCCCTTCGTAGCCTCCGATGGAGCGGTCGACACCGGGGAAGAATGCGAGGGCCGCTGCCATGGCCGGTGCGAGCTGCGCTTTCAGCTCCTCGATGTTGGAGATCACCTGCTGAACTGCCGCCTCATCGAACGCAAGGGACTTGGCGACATCGTCGAAGATGCCGAGGTAGTCGACGATGAGGCCGTGCGTCTTGCTCGGCGGATACACACGGTTCGTGCGGGTGATCGCCTGAAGGAGTGTGTGCTCCTTCAGCGGCTTGTCCAGATACTGCGTCTGAAGGATCGGCGCATCGAACCCGGTCAGCAGCTTCGCCGTGACGATGATGATCTTGAGCGGGTCCGACGGATCGTTGAATCGCGCAACGACCTGCTCGAGATCGTCGGCGCCGGGTGTCCACTTCGCCCAGTCGGCGGGGTCCGTCCGCGCCTTCGACATCACGATCGTGGATGTCTCGGGCGGCAGCATCGTGTCGAGAGCTTCCTTGTACGCCACACAAGATGCTTTGTCGTAAGCCACCAGCTGCGCCTTGAACCCCTCGGGTTCGACCTTCGAGGTGAAGTGCTCGACGACGTCTGCAGCGATCTGTCGGATCCGTTCAGGCGCTTTGATGAGCACCTCGATCGAGGCCGCCTTCTTCGACAGGGTGATCTTTTCGCTCTCACTGAGGCCTCGGTCGAGGGCGAGCTCCTCGAACGCTGAGTCGATCTTGTCCTGGTCGAGGTGGATCTCCGACAGCCGTGGCTCGAAGTGCAGCGGCAGCGTTGCGCCATCGCGGATGGATTCCTGGAAGGAGTACCGCGAAAGGTAGCCGCCCGCATCCTCGGGGGAACCGAACCACATGAAGGTGTTGCGGTCGCGCTTGTTGATCGGGGTTCCGGTCAGGCCGAAGAGGAACGCGTTTGGCAGCGCCTCGCGCATCTTCTGCCCATAATCGCCCTCCTGGGAGCGGTGCGCCTCATCGACCATCGCGATGATGTTCTGCCTGTCATCGAGCACACCGTCGGCCTCGCCGAACTTGTGGATCGTCGTGATGATGATCTTCCGCGCACCCTGGCTCAGGAGCGTCTGCAGCTCCTTGCGTGAGTCGGTCGAGACGAGGCCGGGGACATCGGAAGCATTGAAGGTGCCAGTGATCTGCGTGTCGAGATCGATGCGATCGACCACGATCAGGATCGTCGGGTTCGTCAGCTCAGCCATTGCGCGCAGCTTCAGAGCAGTGAACACCATCAGCAGCGACTTGCCCGATCCCTGGAAGTGCCAGATGAGCCCCTGCCTGATCTTGCCGTGCAGCACACGCTGCACGATGAGGTTCGTCGCCTGGAACTGCTGGAACCGCGCGATCACCTTGATCTTGCGGTGCTTCTTGTCGGTCGCGTAGATGGTGAAGAACCGAAGGAAGTCGAGCACGGAAGCCGGCTTGAGCACGCCCTCGGCTGCGTTCTTGACGGCCTCGAGACCGACCTTCGCAGGGGCCTCGAGATCAGCACCCTCCTCGCGCCAGGGACCCCACAGTTCAACCGGCATGCCGACGGACCCGTAACGGAAGTCCTTGCCCTCAGTCGCGAACGAGAGCACGTTTGGCACGAAGAACTGCGGCACGCTCGACTCGTAGTCGTCATGGATCTGCGCCGCGGCATCGATCCAGGTGTACGCGGCGCGGATCGGTGTCTTGGCTTCGCCAATCACCAGCGGGAAGCCGTTGCACCACAGCACGAGATCGAACCGCTTCCCGAGCCGCCCCAACTGGAACGTGACCTCGGTGGAGACCATCCACTGGTTCGAGGAGTCGTCATCCAGGTGGTCGAAATCGATCAGCCGGACGGTCGTGTGCTCACCGTTGGGGCCGAACGGCATCGACTTCTGTCCGGTCAGCCATGCCATGAACTCCTCGTTCGCAACAACTGGGTGAGGGCTGTTGCGCGCAGAGATGAGGATGGCGCGGAGCGTGTAGATCACCTCGTCGGCCTTGGCGGGGTCAGCGTCGATCTCGGGGTTCAACCGCTTCAAGGCAGCCTTGACCTCACCCTCAAGCAGCACCTCGTCCGTGCGACGCGGAAGCTCGGTGCCGGGCACGAACTGGACGTCGCGCGACGCCACGAGGTCGCGGACGTAGTCGCGGACCGTGTTCGCCTCGTTGAACTGGGCCATCAGTTGCCTCCAAATACGTCTGCGAGTACCGCCCTGCTCACGGCCGAAGTGGCGTCGATCTCAGCCCGTATCGCGGTGAGTGCACTGTTGTGGTTCTTGAGTTCCTCAACCGTGGCGTTTCGCTCGCTCGGGTTCGCCGACCAGGGAATGATCTGCTCATTGAGCCAACGAACCGCAAGGTTACCCAGCCCGACGGTGCCGGAGGCGCCGTCACTCATGCGCTGCTGCATTCCGTCCTCGCTGAGAACCCAGAACAGGAACTCTCTGTCTGCGGGATCGTTCGCCTGCATAAGGAACTGAAAGGCCGAGACAGCGTGACCATGTGCTTCAAGAGGCGGAACGTATACATTACCGATCCGCTGCCGGTTGCCATTAGTGCGGATGAGAACAAGGCTGCTTTCGTCGATACGACCGACGGTATGCGGTAGGCCCGTGACGTGACCAACACCTTCGAGGTCGATAACGCCATCGGGTCTCGTGTTTGGGATACCCATGACCGGGACGGATCCTGAGACGGGGGAGTCATGTACGTCGGAGGCTGAGAAAGATGGGCCAGATCGTGTAGTTGTGAGGTCTCCGAGCCTCGTCGTAGTCGGCAAGGATCCGAGGCGGGCGGCTGTGACTTGTGCAAGCGCTCCCCTGGCCTGGGCGGCGGAATGCGTAAGCGCAGCCCGATGCCGCTCGATGGCCCAGACGAGGTCGGCAATCCGCTTCTGCTCGTCGAGGGGCGGGAAGTTGAACTCCTGCACCTTGAGGTCACGCCAGTTCACCGTCGGCGACAGCGAGCCGACCGAGATGGAGACGGCGCGATCAAGGAAGTAGTCGGAAGACAGAAACACCGGGAGGAAGTCCGGCTCCAAATAATGGGGCCGCCCGCGCAGCACGAGTGCGTGTGCGGAGCAGATGCCTTCGAATTCTGCCAAAGCGACCTTCTTCTGGTAGGCGCGACGCCTGCCGAAGATGACGTCCCCTGCCTGGAAGCGCAGCTTCTGGGCTTCGACCTTGTCGGGCGCGTCCCAGCGCTGCACGGTCATCACTCCGGGGTCCAGGTGTTCCAGCCCGACGTAGCGATCGACGCCAGCCTGTGAGGGGTCGTCGACGCGGACGGCGATGTTCTCGATCGCGTCACCGAAGGTGAGGCGCTGCCACGCAGACGTGTCGAGGTTGAGACTCACGCGGTCAGCGCCGTTCGCAGGCGGGCGAGGACGCTGGTGACGGAGGCATCCGACCTGGCCGCAGCGTCGCGCCAATTGGCGACAGCATCGGTGACCGTGACTCCGCCGCCTGAATCGGAAGACGGGGGCGCCGCGACATACAGCGGGAGAGCGAGGCTGTTGTCTTTGTTCGCGATCTGGCCGAGTGTGGCGACGGCCGCAAACTGGTCGATGTCACTGAAGCCGCGGTAGGCATCGAGGATCTTCCGCTGGTGCGTATCGCGGAGGAAGGACTGCGCCTGTTCGCGAGCGACTTCATTTACCGCGTTAATGAACAGCACCTTGCCCTTGTGCTCGGCCCGTTTGGAGGCGCGCAGCGTCACCACGACCGCTTCCATCGGGCTGTTGTAGAACAGGCCGGCGCCCAGCCCGAGCACGCACTCGATCAGGTCTGACTTAACCAGCGCCTCGCGAAGTGAAGCCTCCTCACGCCTGAACAGCACACCATGGGGGAACAGAATCGCTGCGCGCCCTGTCTCGGGGTCGAGACTCTTGGCGATGTGCTGGAAGAAGGCATAGTCGGCTCGTCCCTGAGGCGGAACGCCCCAGACGTTGCGGCCGTACGGATCCTTTGCGAATGCTTCTCGGTTCCAGGCCTTGATCGAGTAAGGCGGGTTTGCGAGTACGACGTCGAACGTCTGAAGCCCTCCCTTATCGTTCAAGAACGCGGGTCGCGCGAGCGTGTCGCCGTGGGCGATCTGGCCGTCGGCAATGCCGTGCAGGAACAGGTTCATGCGCGCAATGGCCGAGGTCCCGTAGTTGAGCTCCTGACCGTAGAGCCGTAGGTTGCGCCACTCCTTGCCCTGACGTTTCAGCTCGGCTGCCGTCGAGATGAGCATCCCGCCCGTTCCACACGTGGGGTCGTAGACGGACTCGCCAGGCTGAGGCTCGAGCATGAGGGTCATGAGGTGTACGAGGGTGCGGTTCGTGTAGAACTCCTGCGCTGTGTGGCCCGAGTCGTCCGCGAACTTCTTGATGAGGTACTCGTAACCGTTGCCGAGTTCGTCCTCGGGCAGGTTCGCGATCGACAGTGTCTCGGTCGAGAAGTGCTCGATCAGATCAGCGAGCGTGGAGTCTGGCAGGAGGTTCTTGTTTCCCCAGTCACCGTCGCCGAACACTCCTGGAAGGGTGTCGGGGTTGGCCGACTCGATGGCGCGCATCGCCTTCAGAACCCGAGCGCCGATGTTCTCGGTGACCTCGCGCACGTCGCTCCAATGGCAACCTGTCGGGATGGCGAAACGGTGGTTCTCGGGAAGGCTGGCGAGTTCGTCGTCGCCGTACGTCTCCATCGCTGCGGCGTGTTCCTCGTCATAGACGTCGGAGATCCGCTTCAGGAACACCAGGGGGAAGATGTACTGCTTGTAATCGCCGGCATCGATGAGTCCGCGCAGAATGACGGCTGCGCCCCACAGGTAGTTCTCCACCTCACGCTGACTGATTCGTGCACTCACGCGCCCAGTCCCCACTTCTCCAGTTCGGCTTCAAGAGCAGCCCGGGTCCTCACGGTGCGCTCCTGCGCAGTCTCGAGCATCGCGAGAGCCTCCGCGAGCGTGACGCTCTCGCCCTTGTCCGTCGGCGCGACATACAGGGGGATGTTCAGATTGAAGGTGTTCGACTCGATCTCTGCGAGGTTGACAACACGCGCACGGCCATCGAGGTCTGCGTACCCCTGGTATGCCTCGAGCAGCGCCGCGGCATGCTCTGGCTCAAGGGTGTTCTGGTTACGGCCCTTCTTCATCAGGTCTTCGCCGTTAACGAAGAGCACCTCGTTCTCCTGGCCCTCAGGGCGGGAGTGACGCAGGATTAGCACGCAAGCGGCGAGGCCGGTGCCATAGAACAGGTTCGGCGCCAAGCCGATCACGGCTTCGACCTTCTTCGACTTCAGTACGTGCGTGCGGATACGAGCCTCCGCCCCTTGACGGAACAGCGCGCCCTGGGGGAGAACGACGGCAACCCGCCCGTCATGGGGGTCAGCTGAGGTCAGCATGTGCTGCACCCAGGCCCAATCCGCGTAGCCCTTCGGTGGCACACCGCCGAGCTGGCTCCGCCCCCACTTGTCGGAGGCCCACTCGACCTCACCCCACGCCTTCAGAGAGAAGGGCGGGTTCGCGATTACACAGCTGAACCGTGCAAGCCGGTTGCCGCTATAGAAGGCGGGGTCGCGCAGGGTGTCTTCACGCGCGATCCGGAAGTCCTCGACGCCGTGAAGCAGCAGGTTCATTCGGGCGATCGCCGAGGTCGCGAGTACCTTCTCCTGGCCGAACAGCTTGCCCCACAGCGTCTTGGGGCTGCCGCCGGCATCCTTCACATGTTCGATGACCTCGATGAGCATGCCACCAGTCCCGCACGCCGGGTCGTAGACGCTCTCGCCCTCCTGCGGGTCGAGGATGTTCACCAGCAGTCGCACGACGGAGCGGGGCGTGTAGTACTCGCCGGCCTTCTTGTTCGACTGGTCCGCGAAGCGCTTGATGAGGTACTCATACGCGTTACCGAACACGTCCGGCGCAACGTCTTCGTTCCCGAGCGTCTCGGTGGAGAAATGCTCGATCAGGTCGGCCAACTTGCGGTCGGGAAGCTTGTCTTTGTTGCTCCAGTTGGCATTACCGAAGATTCCGTAAAGCGTCTCGGGGTTGGCCTTTTCGATCTCGCGGAACGCGGTCTGCAGTGCCGCGCCAATGTTCTGCGTCTTCTCGCGTACGTCCGACCACAGGTTGCCACCCGGAATCGCGAAGCGATGGTTCTCCGCGAACGCCGCGAACTCATGGTCACCGCCGGACTCGTCGAGCGCGATGCGGAACTCCTCGAGGTACACGTCGCTGATCCGTTTGAAGAACATCAACGGGAAGATATAGGCCTTGAAGTCGGCCTGATCGATGCTGCCGCGCAGCAAGTCGGCGGCCTGCGCAAGGTACTGCTGGAGCTCGGAGAGGGTGAGCCGTGCCGTCATCGGGCGGGTCCTTCGGGAGTCGTGCTGGTCAAGGTGACGCCGTGGCGGACGGCATTAAGGATCACTGTTGTCAGGCTATCGGCGGCCTCGGACGCTTGGCGGGCGAGCTGCTTGGCCTCACGCGCTTTGCTGATGGTGTTGTGAATGGCGCGCTGGTCTTCGAGCGAGGGGACGGGAATTTCAATCTCTCGCACAGGGACGCGTTGGATGGTCGTCCCGGAGGCAAAACGGAGGTTCCATTCGCCAGCGAGAACGTCGGCCAGGTAGTGAGGATCCAGCTTCGCGCGATCCGCGATTCGGATGCGGGAGATGCTCCCGACAGGAAAATGGCCGCCCTCTTCGTCGACGACTGCTCGGACCCTGTCCACGGTGGTCAGCAGCACATCCCCGGGCCGCGTGAGCACGTCATGATCGTCGGCCACGATGGCCGTCACTGGTGCAAGCTCACGAGTCCGGACGGCGGTGGAGTCAACACGTCGGTCTTCGAATGCGGGGGATCCTTGTCGTGGGGGTCGTGCTGGGGCGACCTCAATCGCCCCAGCATCGACGAGTGAAGCGATAGTCAGCACGGGAGGCTCTCCGGCGATGCCCGGTGCTTCCAGGCGCTGCGCCGCGGTGGGCAGGGCTGTGGATGCGTGGAGCAACTGGGCCGCCGCTCGATCAAAGTCCGCGATCAACTGTGCGCTGTCGATCTCATCGGCGAGCATCCACCGAGCAGGGCTGAGATCGGCATTGCCAGCAGCCAGCTCGTCGATGGGTACGTAGGCGTGGGGCACGTCGACAAGGGACGCTTCGTCGGTGAGCCACCCGGCGACTTCGCCTTCAGGCGTTTCGACTTTGGACGCATCGATAAGAAGGACGCTTCCGCGAGCGGATGCCTTTGATTCGCCGAGTACCCACATAACTGGCGCGATCGACGTCTGCGGGAGCATCTTTCCGGTGAGTGCCACGATTGCTCGCACCCACCCACCAAGCAGGAGGTTTCGTCGGATCCCGGCTTCTGCGCCGCTCCGGAAGAGCACGCCAGGCGATGTGAGAACGTAGCCGACTCCTCCGGGTGCGAGGTGCGCCACCACATGCTGAAGCCAATAGGAATCGCCACTGGAGCGCGGCGGGATCCCGAAGCGGAGGCGTGGGTCGAGCAGGGTGGTGTCACGGTCGACCCGCAGGCCATACGGTGGCTCGGCGATGATCACGTTGGCGCGCAGGCCGGGATCTGGATCGTCGCGGAGCACGTCACCCACGCGGACTTCGAGATCCACGCCGCGTAGAGCAGCGCGGCCAAGGGCGATCTCCGCGGCCGCCGCGTTGATTTCGTGACCCACTATGCGATCTGGAGTTGCGCCCAGGCCGCGGGCTTGCAGCAACGCGACACCGATTCCGCATGCGGGGTCATACAGGGTGCCCCCGTCGACCGTTGCCGCGAGGGAAGCGAGCAGAGCGCTTGTTCTCGAACCGACGAAGCCAGTTTCACCAGCAGCCTTGCCGAGGGCGCGGGATGTTCTCTCGAGAAGGCCATCGATCGCCCGGGGCAGATCCTCGCGGGGAATGCTCTCGAGAACACGGCGCAGTTCGTCGACGGATCGCTGATTCACGTGGTGCGATGCAAGCGAAGGGCGTCCTTCAGCGAGTTCGACCGCTGTCCGCAGGAAGAGCTCGCCGAAGTCGTGGACATCGACGTGCCCACGGAACATATTTGCAACGCCCCAAAGGTGTGATTCCCACGCCCGCACGTCGGCGACACCATCGGCATCAGGTTTCCGCTTCTCGGGATGAGCTGAGAGCCATGCCTCAATTTCGGTCGCCGCGAAGAGGGGCTTACTTGCGCTTCCGCCCGTCGGCTGCGGGAAGTCCTTCATCCGCTTGCGCCAGTTGCTTACGGCGGCACGGGAGACGCCGGCAAGGTCGGCGATGTCGCTCGGAGCGAGGAGCCCGTCGTGCGTCGGCGTGGTCATGCTGCCTCCAGGGATGCGTTCGGATCGAAGTCAAGGGTAAGAACGTTCCTCGCGGCCATCCGAAGGCGGCGCGAGCACGCCTCCGGCCGCGAAACCACTGTGGTGTTGGTGCCATTCGCCAAGGCCAAGCGAGAGATTGAGTCAGCGAAGATGCCGTCGCCCGATACGAGAACAACCTCGGTGAACCTTTCGCCGACGTGCTCGGTATCGAGGACGTCGAGGAGCTTCAAATCGGCGCCGTTGATGCCACTGCGAACTCTGAGGCGACGGCTGCCTTGCCACTCGAAGCCGACCGTATCGACGCTGAACCGCCCGCAGGCGAGAACAACTTGGTCGTGCGGCCGAGGGGTGACCACCGACTCAATTGCGGTTTGTGCCGCGCGAACCTGGCTTGCCAACGAAACTCCACCTCCCACGATGTTCTCGATGTCGACGAGGATGAGGCGACGGTTGAACGCCACTTTGAATGTGTACATGCTATCAGCCAATCTGTCTGTGAATCGGATCCCCACTTTCATCTCGGGGTGCGACTCACTGTAGAACAGATCTCGCGCGGACGCAAGTAAATCCGATTCACACTTTATGCTGTGGGGAATCAAGTTCACATGCGGAGGGCGATAAGTGCCTTAGCCTTGGCTGAGGTCCTCGAGCCAAGCGTCGATCACCGTCATCGGGATTGGTGCAAACGCGAACGCATCGACGCCGACATGAAACTGGCGACCCACGGGCCCATTCTCACGATCGTGGGTATGACCATGAAGGAGTGGGAGCCCGCGATCGACAGGGCGATGTTTGACATGGCGATCGTCACTCTGTGTGTCCCCGGAGTACGGGTAGTGGGATGCAGCAAGTCGCTGCCCTGATCGTGTCCCGGTGATGACCTCGGGAAGGATCGCCCACCCGGCGTCCTCATACAGCGGTCTGAATCGCTCTACCGCACGCTTGGTCTGCGTTGCCGGCGAGACTCGGTCGTGGTTTCCCGGGACGAGCAACTTCTGTCCGTTCAGCTTCGCTGTCAGCGCGACTGACTCCTCGATCGACCCAAGAGCGAGATCGCCGAGGTGGAGGATGACTTGGTCGGGGGATACAACGTCGTTCCAGCGGCGGGCGAGATCAGCATCCATTTCGGTGACCGTTGCGTACGGGCGGTCGGCGAATTCGCTGATTCGCGCGTGGCTGAAGTGGGTGTCAGACGTTACGAAGTCAACGCGATCGAAGTCGAACGGCGGGTCGTCAGGCATTGAGCTTTCCTTCGTGAGGGCCCGCGGGATTGAGGATCGGGGCTTCGGTGGGGAACCTGCCCGCGGCACCCGATCGCTGCTCAGCCAGGCACAGGCTGGGGCCGGGATGCCTGCTGATCGTTTGGGTGCGCTCGAACAACTCATCCCTCACTTGAGGACTCAGCCCCACGTCACCGCTGAGGAGTGGCGCACGCGAGTGACGATGTCGAAGGCCAACGCTCGAGAGACGTACCGTCAGGCGCTCCAGGAACTCGCCGACTTGTACAAGGCCCAGGGGCGGGAGGTGGACAGTCGAGCCATTTGGGACGGTGACCTCGGCGCGATGATGCTCGAGTCCTTGCCCATCCGGCGAGTATGATCAGGCTCACCCGGTGCATCTTATGGTGCGCGAATCGGTATCATTTTTGGTGTACACGTCATATAGTTGACTAACTATGGACTACCCGCGCAGGGAAGTGTTCCCCTCCTCTCCGCTGGCGCTAGTGGCCGCTGAGGTGCGTTTCAACGACTCAGCTCGGCTACGTCAGCAACCGACCGTTGACGCGATCGCAATCGCGCTCGAGCTTGCCTTCCCGGTTCAAGATCAGTTCCACCAGGCAGAACTACAAGTGCACCTGGGTGCTGGCTCGCAGGTCTCGCAGACTTCGGGTCGAACATTCAAGAACTCTTCGAGCACCGCGATCGTGACTCTCTCGGCCGGCCGGCTCAGTCTTGAGACCACCGCCTACACACACTTTGCAGAGTTCCGCGAGCTGATGCTGCTGTGTTGTCGCGCGGTAGCGGAGGCCGGTGTGACACCGGCCCTACAGAGGGTTGGCCTCCGCTACATTGACGAGATCCGAGTCCCGGATGACGCGGTTCGTGACGCTCGACGATGGGATCGATGGATCGATCCGCGACTTGTCGGCCACTTGACCATTGGCCCTCAGTCCGCCCAGGTCCAACAAGCCGAAGGGGTTGTGACGTACCGGCTCGCTGAAGGAAGTGGGCTAAACGTTCGGTTCGCTGCGTTGCCCAGCGGTGCAGTGGTCTCGCCGGCCGCGTTGGTCCGGCCCGCATTCGACGCCACTCAGCCACTGTTCGTTCTTGACTTCGACGGATACCGAGAATTCGTCGGGCCAGATGCCACACTCATGTCAGAGGAAGTCATCGCGAGAACCCTCGATGCAGTCCACGCGCCCACTGGGGAAGCCTTTCAGGCATCGATTACCGAAGAAGCCCGTCAGCTATTCAGAAAGTAGTGGTCATGACTCCAACACTCGAACTGACAACCGCGACCGCCGTTGAGAATCCTGGCGAGAGCCCGTTGACTGTCTCGGGCACTCGCGCGCTCTCAATCGATGCGTCGTGGCTTCGAACGCGAACCGAGCTCTTGAGCGACGACGTGCGAGGTCTACACGAGCGGACTCGTGCCATCGATCTGGATGACCGTGCCTACGCCAAAGCAACCAACGCCAGCGTCGCTGATCTTTTGGATCAACTCACTTCGTCGCGGGGGATGTCGTGGTCCGATGTTGCCGCTGCCGCAGGGGTAAGTGTCTCGGCAGTGCGCAAGTGGCGGAAGGGCGGAACCGCAACGGCCGAGAATCGCAACAGTCTGGGGAGGATCGCCGCGTTGCTGGATCTGTTGGACGACTGCGCGGTAGCTGATCCCGCGCAATGGATGGAGATTCGGCTTCCACTTCCCCCGGGCTACGCCGTTCGCCCGCTCGACCTCTATGCGGCGGGGCATCCAGCGGCAGTCATCGAACTTGCTGAGCATCGTCAGGACGCTGACCAGGTTCTGGATCACTATGTGCCGGGATGGCGTGACGAGCGAAGCGACTACGAAGTCGTGGATGGCGCTGACGGTGATCGGATAATTCGTCAGCGGAGTTTGTGACACGCCTAAATGGACTCGATCGACGCGGAAGACCTCTACGAAGAGAGAGGTGCCGTGAGTTATGCTCGGCCTCTGCTTCAAGGGGACGTTTTCGCAGGTGTGCAGGTTCCCGGCTTGTCGGACGCGCCTCTCACTGTGCAGATCGTTACGCACCCCTGCAGTATGCGTCGAGGTACCGACCTGAATGACCGGATCCAGGTCGTTCCCGTCGAGGCGTATCAGCGTGTCAACGACTGGGCTGGACACGTGAGGGTGATGCCGCTACCGGACTTGCTCGAAGACGGTAGCCACCATGCCGCCAAGTTCGTGGATCTTTCGGCCACTGCCGCCGGCGAGTTGAGCGTCGACAAGCGAATCGCCTCTCTATCCCAGCGCGGCATACTTGTGCTTCAGCAGCGCCTCGTCATGCACAGCACTCGCGTCGATATGCCGGTGGCGGTGTTCCGCGAACAATCGGCTCCGGTGCTGGCTGAGGCGGAGATGCAGGAGATTTGGACTGAGATCGTGCTCGGCGATGGTCTTGACGACATCGCTAAGGTCGCTGCTGCCGGCCAGCAGTTCCAGAATTGGCTGGACGAGTCTAGCCGGCGCCGGCGAGACGCTCTGAAGTCGGAGGCAAACCACGCAAGTCTGCGTCGAGCAGTGCGCGAGGAGGCGACGCGGCGAACATAGGCCCGCGACGGGTAGTCAAGACTGCGCGTGCGCTCGATGGACAATTTGGGTCGCTGACTGGTGCTCGAGACACGGACATTTCGATACCTGGAGCCGCAGAACCGCGGCTACTCGGAGGACATCTCCGCGCGGTTCCGACGGCAGTTCACGGCGGCGGAGTCAGCCGTGGCGGCGGGCACACTTTTGGCACGATCCCGCCATGCTCGGTTCTCCGCCTTCCCACGTCACTGTTGGCGGCGCCATGACGCTGCGATCGGCTCGCCATGTACCCTGAAGTCATGCGTTGGCGGTCAAGCCCCAGGACGTGGTGTAGCGGTCGGTGATCCTTCTGTTGTTGGTGTCGGTTAGGCGCTGAGTTCGAGGACGGGGCCGGTGCTCACCTCGTT
>JAFDWM010000294.1 GCA_018268455.1 Actinomycetota bacterium
GCGGCGGTGAGCAGGGATCCGCGGACACCGGTCCGCGGGACGTTCGTGGTCTGTGTTTCTGTCATGCCCCCAATGCTCGCGACCCTGCGAAGACGCGGACCTGTCGTTGCAGGCCCGTGCAACGCGGCGCTAACGTTCGGTGCCACTCCGGGCATCAAAGGTTTGTCAGCGGCGCATGATGCGACGGGCGAGCCAGGTGCCGAAGGTCTGCAGCAGGTGCACGAACACGACGATCAGCACGATCGCCGCCCACATCACGATCGGCTCGAACTGGCGGAAGCCGTAGACCAGGGCGAACGCGCCGAGCCCGCCGCCGCCCACGGCGCCGGCCATCGCGGTCATGTCGATGAGGGCGACCACGACGAACGTGTAACCGAGGATGAGCGGGCCGAGCGCCTCGGGGATCGCAACCGTGAAGAGGATCCGCCATGGTCCCGCTCCCATCGAGCGCGCCGCCTCGATCACGCCGGGCGAGACCGACACCAGGTGCTGCTCGACGATGCGGCCGATCGCGAACGACGCCGCGATGCCGATGGCGAACGCACCCGCGTTGATGCCGATGCCGGTGCCGATCACCAGACGCGTGAACGGCTGCAGCACGGCGATGAAGATCACGAACGGGATCGGCCGGAAGAAGTTCACGAGCAGCGAGATCACGCCGCTCACGATCCGGTTCGGCCACAGCCCGCCCGGACGGGTGACGTACAGTCCGACGCCGATGATCGTGCCGAGCACGCCTGCCATGAGCAGCGCGATCGTCGTCATGTACAGGGTCTCGCCGGCGGCCTTCCAGAAATCCGGCAGCAGTTCGAGGAACCGATCCATCAGGCCACCTCCCCCGTCGTGGAGCCGGTATCGGATCCGATCTCGGTCACTGTCGCGTGCACCCGGATCTTTGCGAGCGCGGCATCGATCGCCGCCTCGTCGCCGCGGATCGCGAGCGTCAGGTGCCCGAAGGCGCGCCCGCGGATGTCGTTGATCCCGCCGTACACCAGCTCATACGCGAGCCCGGCAGCGGCGAGATCCAGGAAGACCTGCGCCTGCGAGGAGTCGCCGTCGCGGAACGAGAAAGTCACCAGCCGACCGGTGTGGCGGGCGCGCAGCGACGCCTGCTCTGCCGGGGTGGGCACGCCCTTGATGACCGTGCCGACGAAGCGCTGCGACGCCGGGTTCTGCGGATTCGAGAACACCTCGAACACATCGCCCTGCTCGATCACCCGGCCGTTCTCCATCACGGCGACCCGGGTCGCCAGGGTCTGGATCACGTCCATCTCATGCGTGATGACGACGATCGTGACGCCCTGCTCCCGATTCACCCGGGCGAGCAGCTCGAGCACCTCATGCGTGGTCTGCGGATCCAGCGCGCTGGTGGCCTCGTCGGCGAGCAGGATCGCGGGCCGGGTGGCGAGCGCACGGGCGATGCCCACGCGCTGCTTCTGCCCGCCGGAGAGCTGCTCGGGGAACGCCTTCGCCTTGTCCGCGAGCCCGACGAAGGCGAGCAGCTCGGCCACCCGCTCCTCGATGTCGGCCTTCGCCCAGCCGGCGAGCTTGAGCGGGTAGGCGACGTTCGCCTTCACGGTCTTGGCGGAGAAGAGGTTGAACTGCTGGAAGATCATGCCGATGCCGCCGCGCACCCGGCGCAGCTCGCGCTCGGAGAGCGTGGTGATGTCGACGCCGTCGACCACCAGCTGACCGCTCGTGGTGGGCTCGAGCGCGTTGATCAGCCGCACCAGGGTCGACTTGCCGGCGCCCGAATACCCGATGATGCCGAACACGTCACCCCGGTCGATGTCGAGGGACACAACATCGACGGCGACGACGGCAGCGCCACCGCGTGCGGCGGCGGGGTACGACTTGGTCACGCCCTGCAGGCTGACGATCGGCATGGGTTCTCCGGTGTGGTTGCGATGACACGGGAATCGGGCGGCGCGAACACGCACCGCCCGATTCTCTCGTATATCCGGGCTCAGCCCTTGTGGTTCTTGACGTCGCCCTCGACCTTGGTGAGGGTCTTCTGCAGGTCGGCGGCGTCGGTCGTCAGCGGCACACCGGTGTTGCCCGAAGCCTCGGCAAGGCCCTTCTGCGTCGCCTCATCCGTCTGGAAGATCTGGACGAGCTTCTTGTAGGTCGCGTTGTCCTTGTCCTTCGCACGCGCCACGAAGACGTTCACGTACGGCAGCGCGTTGGGATCCTTCGGGTCGTCCTGCGCGATCGCATCCTTGAACGTGAGACCGGCGTCCTTGACGAAGTCGTTGTTGAGGATCGCGGCGGCCACATCCGGCAGAGAGGTCGGGATCAGCGCCGCCTCCAGCGCCGTCACCTTGACCTTGGACTTCGCGGTGTCGACATCGGCGAGGTCGGAGAAGATCGTGCCGCCGCTCTTCAGCGAGATCAGACCAGCCGACTGCAGCACGAGCAGGCCGCGCGCCTGGTTGGACGCGTCGTCGGGAACCGCGACGGTCTCACCGGCGGGGATCTCCTTCACGCTCTTGTACTTCTTCGAGTACAGGCCCAGCGGGTAGATCGCGGTGGCGCCGATCGGCTGCAGGTCCTTGCCCGCCTTCACGTTGTACTGCGCGAGGTAGACGATGTGCTGGAACTGGTTCAGGTCGAGCTCGCCCTCGGAGAGGGTCGGGTTGGGCTGCTCGTAGGATCCGAAGTCGACGATCTCGACGCTGATCCCTTCCTTCTTGGCGGCGGCGACGAACGCCGGCCACTGTGGGTCGCTCTTGCCGACGACGCCGATCTTCACCGTCTTGCCGGAGTCGGCGGTCGGGTCGGATCCGGCGGCGGACGAGCAGCCGACGAGGGAGAAGACGAGCGCGGCGGCCGCGGTGGCGGCGGCGAGCGCGGTGGTGAGCTTGCGGGACATGGCTGTGCGAGTTCCTCTCTTGGGGGACTCCACCACGCTACGAGTGACACCGAGTCTCACTCGAATCACACCGTCACACGGCGTCACAGCGCCGGAGCCGGGCGTCGCCGTCGGCTCCGACCTCATCGATCAGTCGAGGTCCTCGAGCCCCTGCAGACGGAGCTGCTCGAGGTCGAGACGGGCGGAGATCCGTCGCACCACGAGGTCGTCCACCGTGCCCGAGCGGCGCAGCCCCAGCAGCACCTCGCGCTTGCGATCCAGCAGCGCCAGCTTCAGGCGCATGAACTCGTCGTGGCGCACCAGCGGCGAGCGCTGCATGAGGTCGACGTCCTCGGACGTCGCGATCATCTGCAGCGTCGCCCCCTCGATGAGCGTGCGACGCGGAGCGGATCCGCCCTGCCCCGATTGCTCGATCGATCCGCCGCCGATGCCGTCTGCCCCGATGCCGTCGGAGCCGCCCGCCTCCTCTTCCGGCTGGGTCCCCGCGGCGAGCGGATCGGGCTGGCCGAGCATCTCGTCGAGCGCCTTGACCTCGGCGTCCACGAGAGCCTGCTCCCGGGCGAGGATGCGCGCGTTCGTGTACTCGAGCATCTGGTAGCCCTCGAAGCGGATCCGGTCGCGCACCTCGTCGCTGATCTCGTGGCGCACGGCGAGGTCGTCCAGTGCCGCCAGCGCGGCACCGGAGATGCTGCGCTCGGCCAGCTCGTACTCCTCGATCTCGCCCTGATCGGCGGGAATCCGCGCCCAGCGCACGATCGCCGGCAGCAGGGTGCCCTGCACGAGCAGGCTCAGCAGGATGACACCGGCCGTCACGAACACGATCTCATCGCGTCCGTCCATCACTCCCCCGGCGACCGCACCGGCGGGCACCGACAGCGCGATCGCGAGCGACACCGCCCCGCGCATGCCCGCGAATGTGCTCAGCACGCGCGAGCGCGCCCTGACGCCACGCGGCGGACGTGGACCGGTGCGCTGATAGAACGGCACGCTGAGCAGCTGGAACAGGTAGCGCACGACCAGCAGCGCGGCCCACACGGCGAGGGTCACGAGCACCAGCCGCCCGATCGCGCCGGCCGAGATCTGGTGCACGACGTACTGCACCTCGAGGCCGATCAGCACGAACAGCGCCCCGTTGAGCAGGAACACGCCGAACGGCCACGCCGACTCCGCCTGCCGGCGCGACGGCGCCGTCGTCACCGTCGGCGAGATGTACGCGATGATCACGCCGGCCACCACCACGGCGAGGACGCCGGACGCGGTGATGAGCTCCGCGAGCAGGAACGCGACGAACGGGACCAGGAGCAGGGTCGTGTTGATGACGATCGTCGAGGTGACCACGCGCAGCAGCAGGAAGGCGAGGGCTGCGACGGCCACGCCGGCCGCGATCCCGCCGAGGTAGGAGACGACGACCGACCAGGTGACGCTCAGCGGCGTGACGTGCCCGCCGACGGCGAGCGCGACCGCGATCGCGTACAGCACGAGCGCGGTGCCGTCGTTGGTGAGGCTCTCGGCCTTGAGCTTCATGAACATGCGCCGAGGGAGCAGCCGGCCGAGCGCCGCGACGGCCGTGGCGTCGGGCGGGGCGACGGCTGCGCCCAGGATCAGCGCGGTCTCCCAGGGCAGCCCGAACAGCATCCCGATCCCCGCGACGGCGAACGCGGACGCGACGACGAGCAGCGTGCTCATCGGCAGGATGTAGCGGAAGTCGCGGCGGATCGCGCGCAGCGACGTGGTCAGGCTCTCCCAGAACAGCATGACGGGCAGGAAGAGCAGCAGCACGGTCTCCGGTGGCAGCTGGATCTCGCGCAGTGCCGGCACGAAGCCGAGTGCGAGCCCCAGGATGACGAGCACCAGCGGCAGCGCCATGCGCATCCTCGGCGCGAGCAGGGCACCGACGAGGATCGTCAGTCCCAGCAGGACGGTGACCTCGAGTCCTTCCATGTGCTGTCTCCTCTCACCGGGCCGTGAACTGCGGGCGCCGTCCGCTGAGGGCACAGCGTCGCACGCCTCCACGGTATTCCCGCGTGGCGCCCGGCGACAGGGACTGCGCGTTCAGCGAACGACGGACCCGGTCAGCCCAGCTGTTCGGTGAGCTCGAACCAGCGCAGCTCGAGCTCGTCCACCTCGCCCTGCTGCTCCTGGATCGCCTTCATCTTCTCACCGAGGCCCGCGTAGTCGGACTGGTCATGGTCGGCGAGGGCGTGCTTTGCCCTGTCGATCTGCTCGCCGAGCTTCTGCATGCGGCGCTCGAGTGCCGCGAGCTCCTTCTCCGCGGCACGGCGGTCGGCGCCGGCGAGCGCGGGCTCCGCCGAAGCGGCGGGCGCGGATCCGGCCCGGCTCGGCGCCGCGGCCGCCGACTGCTCCAGGGCGCGCAGCCGCAGGTACTCGTCGACGCCACCGGGCAGATGGCGCAGACGCCCTGCGCCGTCGGATCCGGGCAGGATCGCGTACTGCTGATCCGTCACCCGCTCCAGGAAGTAGCGGTCATGGCTCACCACGAGCAGGGTCCCCGGCCAGGAGTCGAGGAGATCCTCGATCGCGGCGAGCATGTCGGTGTCCATGTCGTTGGTCGGCTCGTCCAGGATCAGCACGTTGGGCTGATCCAGCAGCACGAGCAGCAGCTGCAGCCGGCGCTGCTGCCCGCCGGACAGATCCTTCACCGGCGTGGACAGCTGCGCGGAGGAGAACCCGAGGCGCTCCAGCAGCTGGCCGGGGGTCAGCTCGGCCGCCTTGGAGCCGGTGCCGAAGGAGTACGTCGTGCGCAGGCGTCCGATCACGACACGCACCGGCTCGTCCCAGACGTCCTGCAGCTCGTCCAGGCGCTGGGTGAGCGTGCGCACCTGCACGGTCTTGCCGTGCTTGACCCGGCCGCTCGTCGGCGCGACCGTGCCCGACACGAGCCCGAGCAGGGTGGACTTTCCGGCCCCGTTGATGCCGAGGATCCCGGTGCGCTCGCCCGGCGCGATGCGCCATTCGACATCGCGGAGCACGTCGCGCTGCGGCGCCGTGCCGGTCGCGGGGAACGTCACTCCCGCGTCGATCAGGTCGACGACGTCCTTGCCCAGGCGCGACACGGCGAGCGACTGCAGCGCGATGCGGTCGCGGATCTCCGGGACGTCCGCGATGAGCGCGTTCGCCGCGTCGATGCGGAACTTCGGCTTGGCGGTGCGCGCCGGTGCACCCCGGCGCAGCCAGGCGAGTTCCTTGCGCGCGAGATTCTGGCGCTTCGCCTCGGTCGCCGCCGCCATCCGGTCGCGCTCGACGCGCTGCAGGATGTAGGCCGCGTAGCCGCCCTCGAACGGCTCGACGATGCGGTCGTGCACCTCCCAGGTCTCGGTGCACACCTCGTCGAGGAACCAGCGGTCGTGCGTGACCACGAGCAGTGCGCCCTGGTTCGCCGGCCAGCGCCGCTTCAGATGCTCGGCGAGCCAGCCGATGGCCTCGACGTCCAGGTGGTTGGTGGGCTCGTCGAGCGCGATCACGTCCCAGTCCCCGACGAGCAGCTTCGCGAGCGCCACGCGGCGGCGCTGGCCGCCGGACAGATCGCCGATCGGCGCATCCCAGCCGAGGTCGCTGACGAGTCCGTCGATGACGTCGCGGATGCGCGGGTCGCCCGCCCACTCGTGCTCCGGAGCATCGCCGACGATCGCCCCGCCCACGGTGAGCGCGTCGTCGAGGACGTCGGCCTGGTCGAGAACGCCGATCGTCGTGCCGCCGCGCATCGTCACCCGGCCGCGGTCGGGTTCCAGCCGTCCGGCGAGCATCGCGAGCAGGCTCGACTTGCCGTCGCCGTTGCGGCCGACGATGCCGATCCGGTCGCCCTCCTCGATGCCGAGGGTGACGGAGTCGAAGACGACGCGGGTGGGGAACTCGAGGTGTAGCCCTTCGGCCCCGAGAAGATGTGCCATGTCGTCTCCCAGGGTAGCTTTCGGCGCGAGCGTCGCGCCGCCCGGTCCCCGCCGCGGGAGCGCTCAGGCGATGCGCAGGTGCACGATGTCGCCCGCGCACACCCGATGCTCGGCGCCCTCGGCCGAGATGATCAGGCTGCCGTCGGCCGCGAGCCCGGTCGCCGCACCGACGAGATCCGCACCGCCCGGCAGCAGGGCGCGCACGGTGCTGCCGATCGTCACACAGCGGGCGGCAACCGCCTCGCGCAGACCGCTCGACGCCGCCGAGCCGTGCTCGGCGAGCCCCGCCACCCAGCCATCGAGCCGCGCAAGATACCCTGCGACGAGCAGATCGAGGTCGGCCTGGACGCCCTCGACTGCGAACGAGGTCGCCGTCGGAACCGGAAGCTGATCCTCGGTCATCGCCGTGTTGACGCCCGCCCCGACCACGATCGCGTCGGCACCGACCGCCTCGGCGAGGATGCCGCAGATCTTGCGCTCGCCGACGAGCACGTCGTTCGGCCACTTCACGCCGACCGGGCGCCCCGGCAGCTGCGCCGCGACCGCGTCCGCCATCGCGAGTCCCGCCGCCAGCGGGATCCAGCCCCGCTCGGCGACCGGCACCTGCGGCACGCGCAGCAGCACCGACACCGCGATCGCGGATCCGGCCGGTGCCGTCCACACCCGATCCAGGCGGCCGCGCCCGGCGACCTGGTCCTCGGTGAGAAGAGCCGACAGGTGCGGCCAGCCGGCCTCATCGTCGACATGCGCGCGCAGATCGGCGTTGGTGGATCCGGTCGAGGCGAGCACCTCCAGCCGCGAAGCCGCGGCGGTGCTGTGCGGGAAGCTCATGCGGTCACCCTATGCCGCCGCCGCGCGCACCCGGCCGGCGGCCGAGCGCGGAGTGCGGGTGCCACAGAGGATCCCGGATCCCGTTGTGGCTCTCATCCAACTCTCGCCGGGGCCCCGCCGCTAATGTGGGTAGCGTGACGGACACGCCTGACCTCTACACCACCGCCGGTAAGATCGCCGACCTCCGCGCCCGCTACGACGAGGCCGTCGTCGCGGCCGAGGCGAAGGCCAAGGAGAAGCAGCACGCCAAGGGCAAGATGACCGCCCGCGAACGCATCGAGCTGCTGGTGGATCCCGGCAGCTTCGTCGAGTTCGACGAGTACGTGCGCCACCGCACGACCGCGTTCGGGATGGACAAGAACCGCCCCTACGGCGACTCGGTCGTCACCGGCGTCGGCACGATCAACGGGCGCACCGTCGCCGTCTACTCGCAGGACTTCACGACCTTCGGCGGCTCGCTCGGCGAGGTCTCCGGCGACAAGATCATCAAGATCATGGAGTTCGCGCTGCGCAGCGGCGTGCCGATCATCGGCATCCTCGACTCCGGCGGTGCGCGCATCCAGGAGGGTGTGCTCGCGCTCAGCAAGTACGGCGAGATCTTCCGGGCGAACACCCGCTCCTCCGGCGTCATCCCGCAGATCTCCATCATCATGGGGCCTGCCGCCGGGGGTGCGGTCTACGGCCCCGCGCTGACCGACTTCGTGATCATGGTCGACAAGACCAGCCAGATGTTCGTGACCGGCCCCGACGTCATCAAGACCGTCACCGGCGAGGACGTGGGCATGGAGGAGCTCGGCGGCGCATACACGCACAACACCCGCTCGGGCGTCGCGCACTACCTGGCCGAGGACGAGGACGACGCGATCGACTACGCGCGGACGCTCCTCGGCTTCCTGCCCGACAACAACATGGCCGAGCTGCCGCAGTACGCGAGCGGCTTCGAGTTCGAGACGACGGACGCGGATCGCACCCTCAACACGATCATCCCCGACTCCGCGAACCAGCCCTACGACATCCACACCGTCATCGAGCACGTCGTCGACGACGGGGAGTTCCTCGAGGTGCAGCCGCTGTTCGCCCCGAACATCGTGATCGGCTTCGGCCGCGTGGAGGGCCGCTCGGTCGGCATCATCGCGAACCAGCCGTCGCAGATGGCCGGTACTTTGAACATCGAAGCCGGCGAGAAGGCCAGTCGTTTCGTGCGCTTCTGCGACGCGTTCTCGATCCCGATCGTCACGCTCGTCGACGTGCCCGGCTACCTGCCAGGCACCGACCAGGAGTGGACCGGCGTGATCCGCCGCGGCGCCAAGCTCATCTACGCCTACGCGGAGGCCACGGTCCCGCTCGTCACCGTCATCCTGCGCAAGGCGTACGGCGGAGCGTACATCGTGATGGGCTCCAAGCAGCTCGGCGCCGATGTGAACCTGGCCTGGCCGACCGCCGAGATCGCGGTGATGGGCGGTCAGGGTGCGGTGAACATCCTCTACCGCGGCGAGATCAAGCGCGCCGAGGACGCCGGCGAGGACGTCGCGGCCGTGCGCACCCGCCTCGCGAACGAGTACACGTACAACGTGACCAGCCCGTTCCTGGCCGCCGAGCGCGGCGAGATCGACGGTATCATCGAACCGGCGAACACCCGTGTCTCCATCGCGAAGGCGCTGCGGGCGCTGCGCGGCAAGCGTGCAGAGCTGCCCCCGAAGAAGCACGGGAACATCCCGCTGTGAGCGCCGAGAACGAGGCCCCGGCCGTCGAGATCCAGGTGCTGCGCGGGACCGCGAACGAAGAGGAGCTGGCCGCTCTGATCGCGGTGCTCTCCGACGCATATCTCGCCGAGGAGGCCGACGCCGTGGCCGTGCAGCGCACCGTCTCGGCATGGGAGCGGACTCAGCGCGGACTGCGCGCTCCCCTGCGCCGGGACGTGCCGTGGGGGCGATTCCGCGGCTGATCGACGCCGTTCGGGTCGAATCGGTACGAAATCACCCGGTCTTGTCCCCCAAAGTACCTACAGACATTCGGTTGCACACCCGGAAGACTCTTACTTGCAACGCTTCGCGTTCGACCGGATCTCTGCCACAGGGTAGGCGGACGATCTCCGGTCTCTGCAGACGGTTTTCGGGTAATCGTTCTGCAACTGGCGAGGGGCGGGCGGCTTCGCCGCCCCTCGCCCTCTCTCTTCGTCGGCCTTGATGCCCTGTCAGGCGTCGGTCTGCTCGCGCGGGATCTCGTGCCACAGCTCGACCGAGTCCTCATCGGAGGACTCCCCCGCGGCCGACCGCCCCACCACGGTCACCGCGATCCGTTCGTCCTTCGGTGCCCTGATGATGAGCCGGGCCGACGTCGTCTCGGCGAGCACGTCGGCGAGATCCTCCCGGATCCGCGCCTTCTCCTCCGCGGCGAGACCCGCCAGCCCGCCGTCGTCGAACACGGTCACCGTCGCGCCTCGCGCGCGGGCGGCCTCGATCGCCTCCCTGGCCCGGTCGTTGAGCAGCTCGCCGCCGCGGATCTCATCCCGCAGCCGGCCCTCCGCCAGGTGGGCGTCATGCCGCTCCGCCTCGGAGAGCTCGCCCCTGGTCTCGATCACCCGGCTCAGGATCGGGCCCGCGACCGCGAGGGCGTACTGCACCCGCTCACGCCGCTCCCGCTGCCGGACGATCTGCGTCGCCTGCCAGGCCGATGCCGCCTGCTGGATCTGCGCGAGCCGATCGGTATCCTTCACCGCCCGGCGCCAGAACGACACCAGCAGCTGGGCGATCACCATCCAGACGGCGGATCCGACCAGGCCGAGGGCGAGCGCATCGAGGATCCCGATCCATGCGGTGGCCGAGGCCGAGAGGATGACGAGCACCAGCCAGCCCTCGACGGTGCGACGCCGCACGATGCACACGACGCCGAGCAGCCCGACGCCGCCGATGTACCAGGTCGTGTCCGGTGCGCGGAGGGCGTCGGTGGCGACCGCCGCATTGCTCAGCTGCGGGATCGCCACCGCCGCGGCGAGCGCGAGCGCGGACGCCCAGCGGGGCATGCGGAGCGAACGGCCGGCGCCGACGATCGCGATCGTCGCGAACGACGCCAGGTAGGTCACGACCGCGGCCACGATGAGCAGCGGGCGCGACGGTGGCGTCGTCCACAGCAGCGCCCGCGCGGCGAAGTAGGCGGCGAAGACGAGTCCGAGGCTGGTCGCGACGATGCGCACGGTGAGCCTCATGACTGCGACCATCCGAGTGTGACGACCGTGCCGTGCCGGTCGGAGTCGACCGTCGCGATGCCGCCGACGGCGGTCATGCGGGCGAGGATCGAGGCGCGGATCCCGAGGCGGTCGGCTCCGACCATGGCCGGGTCGAACCCGCCGCCGGTGTCGCTCACCTTCACCGTGAGACCGGTGTCGCCGTGCCCCTCGACGACGACCGCGAGTCCGCGTGCCGAGGCATGCGCGACCGCGTTGCCGATCGCCTGCCGCGCGGCGAGAGCCATCGCCCGTGCCACGCGGTCGGGCACGGCGCCGTGCCCGAAGTGCTCCACATCGACCTGCACCCCCAGCTGCTCGACGGTGCGGCGCAGATCCGCGGCGATCAGCTCGATCTGCACCGGCTCATCGGTGCCCTCCTGCACCGGCAGCTCCGCATTCGCCAGGCGGGTCAGCGCCTCACGCGCCATGTCCACGGCGAGCGCGCGCTCACGGTCGGTGCCTGCACGCGCCGCGGCGATGAGGGCGGCGAGCACGCTGTCGTGCATGAGTGCGGCGACCGCGACCCGCTCGTGCTCGACCGCCTCGGCGGCGGCGGCCTCGGTGTACAGGGCGACGGCCCGCCCTCGGGCGTCGTCGACGCCCTTGGCGACAGAGCGGAACGTCCACCCGAGTGCGACGAGCACGAGTCCGAGGATCAGCGTGAACGAGACGTCGAAGGCGGTGACGGTGACGAACTCGGAGCGGAACCCGCCCTGCATCAGCCGCACCGTGCCGTACAGGAACGGGCCGAGCAGCGCCCAGGCGACCTGCACACCCAGCGGGAAGGCCACCACCGCGGCCACCCCGGCCACGTTGACCAGGAAGAAGATCCAGGGCTGCTCCGTGCCATCCAGGTCGACGCGAGTGGCGACCACCGGCCACAGCAGCAGGTCGATGATGTAGGCGACGAAGAAGATGCCGGCGCTGATCCTCGCCGCCCGTCCGAGTGCGCAGCAGCCGAGCATCAGAAGCCACGGCAGGAAGACGAGCAGCATCGTCAGCAGATGCGGGGCGTCGACGACACGCATCCGCGTGATCGCGTTGATGAGCGCCTGCAGCCCGAGCGCCAACGCGCCGACCCCGACGACGATCGAGATGATGCGCTCCATGCGGCGGCCGGCGAAGCGCTCCAGCTCCTGCCCGACCTCACCCGGCGAGGGAATGTGCTCCCACGCGTCCCTGAGCCCCTGATCCGCCGTCACCGCTCAGCCCGTCCGGGGCGCCGCGGCATCCGGGCGCCCGCCGGTTGCGACGGCGCTGCGCTCAGCCGACACCCTGCGGATCCCCCTGCCCGGTGTTCACGATGCCGTCCTCCATCGCGCGCCGCAGCAGATCGACCTTGGTGGGCGCGGGACGGCCCACCTCGACGTACTTCACACGGATCCGGGTGATGTTCTCCTTGGCCGTCGAGTAGGCGACGCCCAGGCGCTCGGCGACGACCTTGAGCGGCAGCCCTGTCGCGTACAGCCGCAGCACCTCACGCTCGCGCGTGGACAGCTGCGCATCGGCGAAGGCCGTGTCGCCGTCGACCGCGTTCGCCCACTCCACGTTGTTCAGCGCCTCGCCGTGGGCGACCGTACGTACCGCGGCGATGACGTCATCGAGGGGCGAGGACTTGCTGATGACGCCCGCGGCTCCGGCGGCGAGCGCCTCGCGCACGGCGGCGGGCCGGTCGGCGACGCTGTGGATCACGACGCTGGACCCGATCTCCACGAGACGCGTCACGTTCTCGGTGACGGTCGTGCCGTCGCCGAGAGTGAGGTCGAGCACGACGACGTCTGCGGGCGCGTCGTGCGCACGCGTGCGGGCGTCCAGGTACTCGGCGACGCCCGCGCCGGCGAACACGACCTCGAAGGACGCACGCTCAAGCGCTGCCGAGAGTCCCAGGCGCACCGACTCGTGGTCGTCGATCAGGGCAACTCGGCTCACGACCTCACCCTATCCCTCCGCTGTGCCGCCCACGGCTTCACACGACTCCTGCCGACCGCCGCGCCCGCGAGGTCACCGGGTGAGCAGGGCGACGGTCTCCAGGTGGTGCGAGTGCGGGAACAGGTCGAAGGCGCGCAGTGCCCGCACGTCGAACCCCGACGCGCGGAATGTCGCGAGATCGCGGGCGAGCGCGACGGGGTCGCACGCGACGTACGCGACGGCGGCCGGATCCAGCGCCACGACGTCCTCGACCACGGCCCGGCCCGCGCCGGAGCGTGGCGGGTCCAGGATCACGGCGCCGCCCGCGACATCCGAGAGCTCCTCGTCACCCGAGCGCAGGAAGCGGTCGACGCGCGCCGTGACCGCGCGCGCGCCGAGGTCGCGGAGATTGTCCTGAGCGTGCCGGGTGGCGCGCGGTGACGACTCCACGGTGGTGAGACGGCGGGCGCCGAGACGCGCGAGGGTCGCGGAGAACAGGCCGACCCCGCCGTACAGATCCAGGTGCGCGGCGGACGGATCCACTCGTCCGTCGAGAAGCCCGGCGACGGCGCCGTCGAGCAGGCCGGCGGCGGCGGGGTGGATCTGCCAGAAGCCGTCCGCGTCGAGCGCGAACGAGCGGCCCGCGACCCGCTCGACGATCCTCTCGGGGACGGGGCGACGCGGCGGACGCGGTGCGCGGCGACCCGGCCCGCGTGCCGTCTTCCGTGTCTGTCCGCGGGCGGTGCGCTCCGCCTCCGGGCGCAGCACCCGGCGCACCTCGCCGTCCGCGGGCTCGATCAGTTCGATGCGCCCCTCGGGGACATCCCTGAGCCGCCGCGCGACCTCATCGATGGCCGGACGCGCGAGCACGTGCTCCGCCACCGGGATCACGCGGTGGCTGCGCGCCGCGAACGGTCCGATCCGGCCCGCGTCGTCCACGTGCAGCGTGACGCGCGTGCGCCAGTTCTCGTCGGTGCCGGTCGCCTCGACCTCGGGGGCGTCGATCCCGCCGCCGGCGAACCGGTCCAGCGCCTCCTGCAGCACGCGGCGTTTGAGGACGCGCTGGTGATCAGGATCGATGTGTCCGAGGTCGGCGCCACCGGGGCGCAGCTCGGGGGCCCTGGCCACGTCGGCCTCCGCCCAGACGTGCGGGCGCCGATGCGGCGAGGCATCGAGCACCTCGACGGTCTCGGCGCGCCAGAAGGAGCGCCGATCGGCGGCGGATCCGGTGATCGCTCCGGCCGAAGGCTCGGACACGCGCACGCGCACCCGCTCCCCGGGGATCGCATCGGAGACGAAGACCACCCGTCCCTCGTGCCAGGCGACGAACACGCCACCGTGGGCGATACCGGTCACGTCGAGGTCGAGAAGGGCGCCCGCGGACGCGTCGGAATCGATCACCCGTCGATTCTCCCAGACCGGAGCGCGGCGGCGCCCGCGCTAGCGTGGGGGCATGCGCGTGTGCCTCGCCTCCACCTCGCCCGCCCGGCTCGCCCTGCTGCGCCAGAGCGGCATCGAACCGCTCTGCGTGAGCCCCGGCGTCGACGAGGACGCGGTGGCCGCCGCGGAGGCGCGGCGGCTCGGACGCGCACTGAGCCCCGAGGAGCTCGTCCTGCTGCTGGGGCGGGCGAAGGCCGCGGATGTCGCCGCACGGATCCCCGAGCTGCATCCGGGCTTCGAGGGCGTGGTGATCGGCGGCGACTCGATGTTCGCGATCGACGGCCAGGTGCACGGCAAGCCGTACGAGCCGGAGCGCGCGATCGCCCGCTGGCAGGCGATGCGCGGACGCACGGGTGTGCTGCATTCCGGGCACAGCGTGTTCCTGGTGCGGCCGGGACAGCCGGCGCAGGAGGTGCACGCGGTCGCCGAGGCCGCGGTCACGTTCGCCGCCGACGTAGACGACGTCGAGATCGCCGCCTACGTCGCCACCGGCGAGCCGCTGCTCGTCGCCGGCGCGTTCACCGTCGACAGCCTCGGCGGCGCCTTCATCGAGCGTGTGGAGGGGGATCCATCGACCGTGGTCGGGATGTCGCTCTCGACACTGCGGCACCTGATCGGCGATCTCGGGATCCGCTGGACCGACCTCTGGAACATCACACCGGGCACCTCGTAGGATCCATGGCGTGATTCGCGAGGATTCTTGTGCAGAGTCGTCAAAACTCTCGGCCGTGCGCTCGATAGGCTGACACTCATGCCTGCTATCGCCAAGGTGCTCATCGCCAACCGCGGCGAGATCGCCGTCCGCATCATCCGCGCAGCGCGCGACTCCGGTCTCTCCTCCGTCGCCGTCTATGCGGATCAGGACCGCGACGCGATGCACACGCGTCTCGCCGACGAGGCCTATGCCCTCGACGGGTCCACGAGCGCCGAGACCTACCTGCAGATCGACAAGATCCTCTCCGTCGCGCGCCGTTCCGGTGCCGATGCCGTGCACCCCGGCTACGGATTCCTGGCAGAGAACGCCGAGTTCGCCCGCGCCGTGATCGGCGCCGGCATGGTGTGGATCGGCCCGTCGCCCGAGGCCATCGAGGCGCTCGGCGACAAGGTCACCGCGCGCCACGTGGCAGAGAAGGTCGGCGCTCCCCTGGCCCCCGGCACCCCCGGCCCGGTCGAGACGGCCGCGGAGGTCGTCGCGTTCGCCGAGCAGGTCGGCCTGCCCATCGCGATCAAGGCCGCCTACGGCGGCGGCGGACGCGGCCTCAAGGTCGCCCGCGAGCTCGACGAGGTCGCCGAGCTGTTCGAGTCGGCCACCCGCGAGGCGGTCACCGCCTTCGGCCGTGGCGAGTGCTTCGTGGAGAAGTACCTGGACAAGCCGCGTCACGTCGAGACCCAGTGCCTCGCCGACGCCGAGGGCAATGTCGTCGTCATCTCCACCCGCGACTGCTCGCTGCAGCGCCGTCACCAGAAGCTCGTCGAGGAGGCGCCGGCGCCGTTCCTCACCGAGGAGCAGAACGCGCAGCTGTACTCCGCATCCAAGGCCATCCTCAAGGAGGTCGGCTACGTCGGCGCGGGAACCTGCGAGTTCCTCATCGGCGCCGACGGCACCGTGTCGTTCCTCGAGGTGAACACCCGTCTGCAGGTCGAGCACCCGGTCTCCGAGGAGGTCACCGGCATCGACCTCGTGCGCGAGCAGTTCCGCATCGCGGCCGGGGGCACGATCGACTACGACGACCCGGCACCGCAGGGGCACTCGATCGAGTTCCGCATCAACGGAGAGGACCCGGGTCGCGGCTTCCTCCCCCAGCCGGGCCCGATCCACGCGTTCAAGACGTTCGGCGGCCCCGGCTTCCGTCTCGACTCCGGCGTGACCGCGGGAGATGTCATCTCCGGCGCCTTCGACTCGCTGCTGGCGAAGGTCATCATCACCGGCAAGGATCGCGCCCAGGCCCTCGAGCGTGCCCGGCGCGCCCTCGACGAGTTCGAGGTGTCCGGCCTGCCGACCGTGCTGCCGTTCCACCGCAAGGTCGTGAACGACCCCGCCTTCACCGCGGAGGACGGCGTGTTCGGCGTCTACACGCGCTGGATCGAGACGGAGTTCGTCAACGACATCCCCGCCTGGGATGGCGAGGCCGAGGCCCCGGCCGACGCTCCGACCCGGCACACGGTCGTCGTCGAGGTGGCCGGCAAGCGCCTCGAGGTCAGCCTGCCCGACCGCGTCGCGGCCTCGGTGGTCGGCACCGGCGGCCGCCCCGCGGCCGTGCCCAGCTCCCGCCGCAGCCACGCGTCGAGGGCGAACAGCGGCGCGTCCGGCGACGCCGTCAAGTCGCCGATGCAGGCCACGGTCGTGAAGATCGCGGTCGAGGAGGGGCAGCAGGTCGTCAAGGGCGACCTGGTCGTCGTGCTCGAGGCCATGAAGATGGAGCAGCCGCTGCAGGCGCACAAGGACGGCGTGGTCGGCAACATCAATGCGGATCCCGGGTCGACGGTGTCCGCCGGCCACCAGCTCCTCACGATCAGCTGACGCACCAGAAGCACGAAGAAGCGGCGCTCCCCGAGGGGAGCGCCGCTTCTGGGTGGCGGGCTCAGTGGGCGATGTAGACCTGGTGCATGGCGCGGGTGGCGTCGGTGATGCTGCTGGTCAGCGACGGGTACGCGGCGAACACCCGCGAGACCTGGTCGACGTTCAGACGCCGCTCGACCGCGATCGCGAGCGGGTAGATCAGCTCCGAGGCCCGCGGCGCGACGATCACGGCACCGATCACGGTTCCGGATCCCTTGTGCGCGAGGATCTTGACGAACCCGTCGCGGATGCCCTGCATCTTGGCACGGGGGTTCGCGGCGAGCGGCAGCTTGTACGCGATGCCGTCGGCCACGCCCTCCTCGATGTCCTTCTCGCTGATGCCGATCGTGGCGATCTCGGGCGCGGTGAAGATGTTGGCCGTGATCTTCACCTTCTCCAGCGGGATGACGATGTCGCCGAGGGCGTGGAACACGGCCGTGCGGCCCTGCATCGACGCGACCGAGGCGAGCGGGAAGAAGTTCGTGCAGTCGCCGACCGCGTAGATGTTGGAGACCGAGGTACGCGCCACCCGGTTCACGCGCACGTGCCCGGAGTCGGTGAGCTCGACGCCGACGTCCTCCAGCCCGATCCCGGCCGTGTTCGGAATGGATCCGACCGCCATCAGGCAGTGGCTGCCGTCGACCGTGCGCCCGTCCGCCAGGGTCACCGTGACGCCGTCGGCCGTGCGCTCGACCCGCTCTGCACGCGACTTCGAGAGCACCCGCATGCCGCCGCGCTTGAACACCTTCTCCAGCACGTGGGCGGCATCCTGATCCTCACCGGGAAGCACCTGGTCGCGGCTGGAGATGAGCGTGACCTTGGCGCCGAGGTTCATGTACGCCGAGGCGAACTCGGCGCCGGTGACGCCGGACCCGACCACGATGAGGTGCTCGGGCAGCGTCTTCATGTCGTAGAGCTGGGTCCAGGTGAGGATCCGCTCGCCGTCGGGCTTGGCCGAGTCCAGCTCGCGCGGCGACGCGCCGACGGCGACGATCAGCGTGTCGGCCTCGACGCGGTCGAAATCGGTGCCGTCCTGCGAGGTGGACACGACGATCGCGTTCGGTCCGTCCAGGCGGCCGTGGCCGGAGAGGATCGTGACGCCCGCCTCGAGCAGGGCGGAGCGCATGTCCTCGGACTGCTGCCCGGCGAGGGCCATCAGCCGCTTGTTCACGGCGGCGAGGTTGATCGCGATCTGGGGCTTGAGCGGCTTGCCCTCCGCGCCCTTCGCATAGAACTGCACGCCGAGGTCGCTCGCCTCGCTGATGGCGACGGCGGCATCGGCCGTGGCGATCAGGCTCTTGGACGGCACGACGTCGGTGAGCACCGCGGATCCGCCCACACCGACCCGCTCGACCAGGGTCACCTCCGCTCCGAGCTGCGCCGCGGCCAGCGCCGCCTCGTAACCGCCGGGACCGCCGCCGAGCACGGCGACGCGCTGGGATCGCTCGAACATCAAGGTCATGCATCCATTCTTCCGCATGCCGAGAGCGCGCACGCTCCGTCCCGCCGCGGGCCCCGCCGCTCGTCCGCGCGCGCCTCGCCGCGGCCCGGTCCTGGGCCGTATCCTCGATCACATGGCTGACTGGAACCACCCGCTCGACGACCCGAGCGCCGACCCCTTCGCGATCGCCGCCGAGGCCGCCGACGACATCCGCCGGCTCACCGGCGTCGACCACCACGACATCGCCGTGACCCTCGGATCCGGCTGGGGGAAGGCCGCCGAGCTCATCGGCGAGACGATCGCGACCATCCCCGCCACCGAGGTCACCGGCTTCTCCAAGCCGGCGCTGGAGGGCCACGTCGGCACCCTCCGCAGCATCGTCACCCCCGGCGGCAGGAACGTGCTCGTGATCGGCGCGCGCACGCACTACTACGAGGGCCACGGCGTCCGCAGGGTCGTGCACAGCGTGCGCACCGCCGCCGCCACGGGCGCGACGACCATGGTGCTCACCAATGGCGCCGGCGGCATCCGCGAGACGTGGAAGCCGGGCCAGCCGGTGCTGATCAGCGACCACATCAACCTCACCGCGGATTCGCCGCTCGAAGGCGCGACCTTCATCGATCTCACCGATCTGTACAGCCGGCGCCTGCGCGACCTCGCCCGCACGATCGACCCCAGCCTCGACGAGGGCGTGTACACGCAGTTCCGCGGGCCGCACTACGAGACCCCGGCCGAGGTGCAGATGGCGAAGACCATCGGCGGCCACATCGTGGGCATGTCGACCGCGCTCGAGGCGATCGCCGCGCGGCAGGCCGGCATGGAGATCCTCGGGTTCTCGCTCATCACGAATCTCGCCGCCGGCATCCAGCAGACGCCGCTCAGCCACGACGAGGTGCTCGAGGCGGGCCGTGAGGCCGAGCCCGTCATCTCGGCGCTGCTCGCCCGCGTGATCGGGGCCCTGTGAACGGGCGGGAGGCGGCGCTGCTCACGCAGGCGCGCGCCTGGCTGCGGCAGGACCCGGATCCGGAGACCCGCGACGAGCTCGCCGGTCTCATCACACGCGCCGGATCCGGCGACGAGGCGGCCCTCGCCGACCTCGCCGATCGCTTCGACACGCGCCTCGCGTTCGGCACCGCGGGCCTGCGCGGCGAACTCGCCGCGGGCTCGAACCGCATGAACCGCGTGCTGGTCGCGCAGGCCGCCGCCGGGTTCGCCGCGTATCTGTCGGAGAAGGCGCCCGGCACCACGCCGACGGTCGTCATCGGCTACGACGGGCGCAGGAACTCCCGTGTCTTCGCGAAGGACTCGGCCGAGATCTTCGCCGGGGCCGGACTGCAGGCGATCCTGCTCCCCCGCCTGCTGCCGACCCCGGTGCTGGCCTTCGCCGTGCGGCACCTGGGCGCCGATGCCGGCGTGATGGTGACGGCGAGCCACAACCCGCCGAACGACAACGGCTACAAGGTCTATCTCGGTGGCGCGGATCAGGGATCGCAGATCGTCTCGCCGGCCGACGCCGAGATCGCCGCGCACATCCAGCAGGTGGCCGATCGCGCCGACGCCCTGGCAATCCCGCGCTCCGGCGCCTACGAGACCGCCGGCGAGAGCATCGTGGACGCCTACGTCGCCGCGACCGCCGCCGTCGCCCCCGCGCCGCTCGGCACCGCGGGGCTGCGCTGGGTCTACACCGCCATGCACGGGGTGGGCTGGGAGACGTTCTCCCGCATCATCGGCGAGGCCGGCTATCCGGCTCCATGGACGGTGACCGAGCAGCGCGACCCGGATCCGACCTTCCGCACGGTCGCCTTCCCCAATCCGGAGGAGCCCGGCGCCATGGACCTGGCGTTCGCGAAGGCGCGCACGCTCGGCGCCGAGCTCGTGATCGCGAACGACCCCGACGCCGACCGGCTCGCCGTCGGCATCCCCGACCCGTCCGCCGAGGGCGGCTGGCGCCGCCTCAGTGGCAACGAGGTGGGTCTGCTGCTGGGCTGGCGTGCGGCACGCGCCGCGACAGCGCAGGGCCCGGCGGCCGAGGGCACATCGCTGGCCTGCTCGCTCGTGTCCTCCCCCGCGCTCGGCGCGGTGGCAGCGCACTACGGGCTGGACTTCCACGAGACCCTCACCGGGTTCAAGTGGATCTCTCGCGCCCCCGGCATCGCCTTCGGCTACGAGGAGGCCCTGGGCTACCTGGTGAATCCCGGGACGGTGCGCGATAAGGACGGCATCTCCGCCGCGATCGCCCTGCTCGGCCTCGCCGCGGAGGCGCGGGGCCGCGACGCGACGCTCGCCGACCTGCTGGAGGAGGTCGCCGCCGAGGTGGGGCACTTCGCCAGTGGACAGGTGTCGATCCGCGTCGACGACGTCGCCGTGATCGGCCGGATCATGGCCGCCCTGCGCCAGGATCCGCCCACCGCGTTCGGCGAGACGGCGATCGAATCGGCCGAGGATCTCCGCACCGCCGCCGAGGGGGCGCCCGCCGGCGACGTGCTGCGCTATCGCCTCGCCGACGGGTCCCGGGTGATCGTGCGCCCGAGCGGCACCGAGCCCAAGCTCAAGGTGTACCTCGACGCGCGGGCCGACTCTTCCCAGGCGGCGCGCTCCGCCGTGGCCGGCCTCGAGGCGGCGATCCGCGACCTGCTGGCGCGGCTGAGCTGAGTCGGAGCGTCGACCCGCGTCGATCGGAGCGCGGATCCCTGTGCCGGGGATCCGCGCTCCGCGCGTCTGCACGGCCGGATCCGTCCGGCGTTCCCGATACGCTCGATCCATGGACTTCCACGCCCCCGTCACCCTCGAGAACGACTTCGTGCGCCTCGAGCCGCTCGCCCCGGAGCACGCCGAGGATCTCGCCGTCGCGTCCGAGGGGCTCGAGGACCGCTGGTACACCGCGGTGCCGTCCGCCGAGGGCGTCCCGGCGGAGATCGCCCGGCGCCGTGCGCTGGCCGCGGAGGGCGTCATGAATCCATTCGCCATCGTGTGCCGCGACACCGGGCGGGCGGTCGGGATGACCAGCTTCTGCGACATCGCGCCGAACAGCCGGACCGTCGAGATCGGCTACACCTGGCTGTCGCCCGAGGTGCACGGCACGGCGGTGAACCCGTCCGCCAAGCGCCTGCTGCTCGAGCACGCGTTCGAACAGTGCGACGCGATCCGGGTGCAGTTCTGCACGCACTTCCACAACCGTCAGTCCCGCGCCGCGATCGAGCGGCTCGGGGCGAAGCTGGACGGCATCCTGCGCAACCACCGCATCGGAGCAGACGGCTCGCTCCGCGACACCGTGGTCTACTCGATCCTCCCCCACGAGTGGCCGACCGTGCGCAGCGGTCTGGACGCGCGGCTCGCGCGCCGCTGAAGGCCTGCCCGCGCCTCGAATACTCCCGTGCCGGCCGGGCACAACGCGTCCGCCGCGATGTGCGACGGCGCTGTCGCCTGCGCTCTCCGCGCGCCGATAGGATCGGGGCACTGCGCACGGAGATCCCGAGCCGTGCACGGGTGAGGAGAGCATGACGACGAAGTCATACGCCGTGATCGGCGCGGGCCCATCCGGTCTCGCCGCCATGCGCGCGCTGCAGAAGGCCGGCATCGACGCCGACGGCTACGAGGCCTCGCACGATGTCGGCGGGCTGTGGGACATCACCAACCCGCGCAGCACCATGTACGAGTCCGCGCATCTCATCTCGTCGCGCACCACGACCGAGTTCACCGAACTCCCGATGGACAGCGATGTCGACTACCCCGGCCATCGCGTGCTCAAGCGCTACTTCGACCGGTACGCCGACGACTTCCGGCTGCGCGAACGGTTCCGCTTCCGCACAGCCGTGCGGCGGCTGGAGCGTGACGGCGAGGGCTGGATCCTGCATGCCCGCACGGACATGGACGGATCCGGCACGTCGGCGCACGACAGCGGCACAAGCGTCGAGAAGCGCTACGACGGTGTGATCCTGGCCAACGGCACGCTCGCCGAACCGCACGTGCCGGCGTTCCGCGGCGAGTTCGCCGGGGAGATCCTGCACACCAGCGCCTACAAGGACGCGCGCGTGCTCGCCGGTCGCCGGGTGCTCATCATCGGCGCCGGAAACTCCGGATGCGACATCGCCGTGGACGCCGTGCACCACGCCGCGAGCGTGGACATGAGCGTGCGCCGCGGCTACTGGTTCGTTCCGCGCTACCTCTTCGGCCGCCCCAGCGACACCCTCAACCAGGGCCGTCCGCTCCCCGCCCGGATCAAGCAGGCCCTCGACTCCCGCGTGCTGCGGATGTTCACCGGCAACCCCGTGCGCTTCGGCTTCCCCAAACCCGACTACCGCATCTACGAGTCGCATCCGATCGTGAACACGCAGGTGCTGAACCACCTCGGCCAGGGCGATCTGCGCATCCGCGCCGACATCGACCGCTTCGACGGCTCGACCGTGCACTTCCGCGACGGCAGCCGCGGCGATTACGACCTCATCCTGCTCGCCACCGGCTACACGCTGGACTACCCGTTCGTCGATCGCGAGCACCTGAACTGGACCGGATCCTCGCCCCGCCTGTTCCTGAACGCCTTCACCCCCTCGTTCAACGGGCTGTACGTGATGGGCATGATCGAGGCGAGCGGCATCGGCTGGCAGGGCCGCTACGAGCAGGCCGAGCTCATCGCGACGTATCTCGCGGCCGAGAACGAGGATCCCGCGCGTGCGGCCCGGTTCCGCGCTCGCGTCGCGCAGGACGCCTGGCCGGATCTGACCGGGGGCTATCACTACCTGGGGCTGGCCCGGATGTCGTACTACGTGAACAAGGACGCGTACCGCCGTGCGGTGCGCGCGGAGAAGGCCGCACTCGCGGCTCCGCTCGCGCAGCCCGGACCCGGACGGCCGAAGGGAGCGCGCCGGTGAACGTCGATGACGTCACGGTGCACTTCGCGCCGGGCATGCTGATCATCCTCGACGTCGTGCTCGGCCTCATCATGCTGGGCATCGCGCTGGACACCGCTCCGAAGGACTTCCGGGTGGTGCTCACGCATCCGAGGCCGTTCATCGTCGCGATCCTCGCCCAGCTGCTCGTGCTGCCCGCCGTCACGTTCACGCTCACGCTGCTGCTGCCGGTCACCCCGTCGATGGCACTCGGCATGATCCTCGTCGCCTGCTGCCCGCCCGGGAACATCTCGCAGGTGCTCACGCACCGCTCGGGCGGCAACGTCGCCCTGTCGGTGTCGATGACCGCGGTCGGCAACCTGCTCTACATCGTCGCCATGCCGCTGAGCATCGCGTTCTGGGGATCCCTGCATCCCACCGCGCGCACGCTGCTGCATGCGGTCGCGCTCGACCCGTGGCAGATGCTGCTGGAGATCATGCTGATCATCGGGGTGCCGTTCGCGCTCGGTCTGCTGGTGCGCGCGCGCCTGCCGCGCCTCGCCGCCCGCGTGCAGCCCGTGGTGCGCTGGTTCAGCCTGATCGCGCTCGTGGGCTTCATCGTCGGCGCACTCGCGGGCAACTGGGCGGTGTTCCTCAGCGTGATCGGATCCGTGCTGCTCGTGGTCGCGATCCATGATGCGGTGGCCCTCGCGATCGGCTATGGCACCGCCGTCCTCGGCCGACTCGGCACCCGCGAGCGCAAGGCGATGACGTTCGAGGTGGGGATCCGCAACGCCGGGCTCGGGCTCGGACTCGTGTTCACCTTCTTCGGCGGCCTCGGCGGGATGGCCGTCGTCGCCGGATGGTGGGGCGTGTGGGACATCATCGCGGGCCTGGCACTCGCTACGCTCTGGGGCATGCACACCGCGCGACGCACCGGCTCGATCTCCGGCGACGCCTCCCGTCCGGCCGACCCCTCGGCCACGCGATGAAGCGCGTCCTGGTCACGGGAGGCGCCGGCTTCCTCGGATCCCGCGTCACGAGCCTGCTCACCGACCAGCCCGGCGTCGAGATCGTGCTCAGCGGCGACGTGCGCGAATCCGAGGTGCCCGGAGTCGTCTCCCTCGACGTCGACGTGACGGATCCGATCGGGCTTCCCGAACTCCTGATTCGGCACCGCGTCGACACGGTCGTGCATCTCGCTGCGATCGTGAACCCGGGCCGTGACGTGCAGACGGAGTTCCGCGTGGATGTGCAGGGATCGGCGAATGTGCTCGCCGCCTGCGTCGAGGCCGGCGTGCGGCGCCTTGTCGTCTCCAGTTCCGGGGCGGCGTACGGCTACCACGCCGACAACCCGGCCTGGATCGATGAGGACCTCCCCCTGCGCGGCAACGACGAGTTCCCGTACTCCCGGCACAAGCGCCTCGTGGAGGAGCTCCTCGCCGCGGCCCGCGGTACGCACCCCGGCCTCGAGCAGGTGATCTTCCGCATCGGCACGATCCTCGGACCCACGGTGCGCAACCAGATCACGGCACTGTGGGACGCGAAGCGGATCCTGCACATCGCCGGGTCCGATTCGCCGTTCGTGTTCGTCTGGGTCGACGACGTGGCGGCCGCCATGGTGCGCGCAGCTCTCGGCGAGGGACCGGCCGGCATCTACAACATCGCCGGGGACGGCGCGCTGAGCGTGCCGGAGATCGCGCGGCGGCTGCGCAAGCCGCTGCTAACGGTGCCCGCGCCGCTGCTCGCCGTCGGGCTCTGGCTCGGCCATGCACTGCGCCTCACCGAGCACGGGCCGGAGAAGATCCGGTTCCTGCGCTGGCGCCCCGTGCTGCGCAACGACCGGCTCAAGAGCGAGTTCGGCTACACGCCGCGGCTCACCTCGGCCCAGGCCTTCGAGGAGTACCTGCGCACCCACCCCGGCGTCGTGGCGAACCGCTGACCGCCACGACTCCGCACGACCCTCAGCCGGTCTTCGTGAACACGCCGAGCCCCGAGGGCTCCGGCACCTGAGCGAACTTGTTGAAGTACGCCAGCGTCACGCCGTGCACGGCGCCACCGGAGCGCGTGAACACGGCCGAGGACAGCGATCCCGGAGGCGCGCCCTCCCCGGTCGGCGCGAACGAGAGCGTGTCGCCGTCCCAGGGGTCGATGTCGAACGTGTAGCCGCCGGTCGGCCCCATCGCCCCGTGCAGCTTGCCGCCGGACGAGGTGATCGTGAGGGTGCCGAGATAGGGGCTCGTGTACGTGCCGACGTAGTCGGCGTCCGGTCCGTGCGACGTGGCGCCGGCGGGCGGCTTCTCGCCGGCCAGGTCGCCGACGGGGGCGTTGTAGTGTGCGAAGACCCCGCCGTAGGCCTTCACCCAGTCGCGCGTCTGCGCGCCGTACAGCACGTCATCGAGGAACTCCTGGTTGACGGCCTCGGGCACGCCGATGGGCGACCCGTTCGTGAGCACCGCGATGCCTAGATCGAGGTCGGGGACCATCGACTCGGCGGTGGCCGTGCCGAGTTCGAACGCGCCGGAGTGGCTCAGCACGACCCGTCCGCCGGCTCCGGATCCGACGTTGCTGCCGAACCCGTAATGGCCGGGCCGCTGGTCGAGTGCGCTGTTGTGCGAACTCACGATCTGTGCGGAGAACGCCTGCGTGAGCGGCGCGGGATCGATGAAGTCCTTGCCGTCGAGCTTGCCGTCGGCGAGCACCACCGCCATCCACTTGGCCACATCTCCTGCGGTCGACGCCACGCCGCCGGCGGGAGCCTCGGCGTCGGGGTCGCGGTCGAAGAGCGGCTCGAAGTCGTCGGCCCCGATCCGCGCGTGCTGCACGGCCCGGTTGCGCGTGGCGAGGAACTCGGCGTGCGAGGTGGTCGTGGAGGTCATGCCGAGCGGGTCGAACAGCAGCTCCTTCGCCGTTTGCTCCCAGGTCTCGTGCCGCGATGCCGCGACGGCCACGGCGCCGGTCGTGAGGCCGAAGTTCGAGTACTGGTAGGTGGTGCGGAACGGAGCGAGCGGGATCTGGTTCAGATGCGCGAGGATGTAGTCGCGATCGAAGCCGAGATCCTCGAGCTCGTCGCCGCCGCCGGTGGGGATGCCGGTGCGGTGCGCGAAGGCGTCGCCGATGGTCGCGTTCGCCGTGACATACGGGTCGTCGAACGTCATCGACGGCATCAGGTCCTTGATCGGGGTGTTCCAGCTGAGGCTCGGATCCTCGGTCATCGCCCGTGCGACGATCGTGCCGGAGATCGGCTTCGACATCGATGCGATCATGAACAGCGTGTTGACATCGACCGGGGCTCCGGTGCGCTTGTCACGCATGCCGAACGCCCCCTCGTACACGGTCTTGCCCTTCGAGACCACGGCGACGGCGGCGCCGGGGACGCCCGTGCGCTTGAGCGCGTCGGCGACATGCGCCGGGAGCTTCTTCAGCGCGGCGGCGACGGCGGTGGCCCGGTCGGTGTACAGCGGCATCACGTCCTGACTCGGCGCGGTGCCGGATTGCACGCGCAGCGGCTGGCCGCCCTGCGGCGGTGCCGAGCAGCCTGCGACGGCGCCGACCATCATCGCGGTCACCGCGGCGGCGATCAGCGGAGACCACCTGCGCGCCCGACCGCTTCGTTCCCTTGCGCGCGCCATCTCGCTCCTCGTCTCATGCCCCCTCGGCGAGAGTAGCGAGCGCGGAACCCGCGGGGCAAGGTGTCGGCGCGCGTCGAGACCTTATCGATCCGGTCACGCCGCGTCGACAGCGCGGTGCTACTCGTCGAAACCCTCGGCGATGAGCTCCACGAGTTCCTCGCGCTCCTCCACCGGCAGGAAGGAGCCCGCCGCGGCGTTGAACTGGAACGACTCCAGGTCCTCCAGGTCGTAGCCGAACGCGTCCACGAGCAGCGCCATCTCGCGCGTCAGCGACGTGGCGCTCATGGTGCGGTTGTCGACGTTCACCGTCACCGCGAACCCCAGCTGGTAGAGCAGGTCGAAGGGGTGGTCGGCGAACTCCGATCCCCACTGCGCGATCGCGCCGGTCTGCAGGTTCGACGACGGCGACAGCTCGAGCGGGATCTCGCGATCGCGCACCCAGCGGGCGAGGTCGCCGAAACGCACCTGAACCTCCTCACCATCCCGGCTGACGATCTCCAGGTCCTCCGCGATGCGCACCCCGTGACCGAGCCTCAGGGCGCGACCGTCGATGAGAGCGGAGCGGATCGAGTCCGGCCCCGCAGCCTCGCCGGCGTGCACGGTGGTCGGGAACATCTGCCCGGCCAGATACTCGAACGTGTCGCGGTAGCGGGACGACGGATATCCGATCTCGGGTCCTGCCGTGTCGAAGCCGACCACGCCGCGGTCGCGGTGGGCCACCGCGAGTTCGGCGATCTCGCGCACGCGGTCGTTCTGGCGCATGGCCGACAGCAGCTGTCCGACGCGGATGCTGCGCCCGGTGCGCTCGGCGGCGTCCTCGGCCTCGTCGATGCCGTCCTGCACGGCGGCGACGGCCTGCTCGAGCGAGAGCCCGGATTCCAGATGCAGCTCGGGCGCCCAGCGCACCTCGGCATACACGACGCCGTCGCGCACCAGGTCCTCGACGAACTCGCGGGAGATCCGGCGCAGGTTGTCCGCGGTCTGCATGACCGAGAGCGAGACGTCGAAGGTCTTCAGGTAGTCGACCAGGGATCCGGCCGACGCCTGGGTGCGGAACCACATCGAGAGCCCCGTCGGATCCGTGTGCGGCACCTCGATTCCGGCCGCATCCGCCAGCTCGATGATCGTGGCGGGACGCACCCCACCGTCCAGGTGATCGTGCAGCGAGACCTTGGGAAGACTGCGGAGGGACAGACCCTCGACCTCCAGGTCGCCGTTCGCGTCGATGGGCATGACGTTTTCTCTCCTCGGATCGAGCGGGGTCATCGATGGGGGACGCATGCCGGACACGCGGTCCGTGCTCAGCCTAGGCGGTGATGCGCTCGCGCACGAGGGGGGCGTGCGCGACGTGCGCGGAGCCGATCTCCCAGGCGCCGTCCACCGCCTCCAGGGCGCGATCGAAGCGCGCTGCGTCGTCGGCGGAGAGCGTGAAGACCGGGTCGCCCGCGCGCACGGCATCACCGGGCTTCACGTGCAGATCGATGCCCGCGGCGAACACCACCGCGTCCTCGGCGCGGGCGCGCCCCGCGCCGAGCCGCCAGGCGCAGATGCCGAACGGCAGCGCGTCCATGCGCGTGATGAAGCCGTCGGCGCCGGCCGTGACGGTGTGCGTCTCACGCGCCACCGGCAGCGCCGCGTCGGGATCTCCGTCCTGCGCGCGGATCATGGCCTTCCAGGTGTCCATCGCACGCCCGCCGTCCAGCGCGCGCTCGACGTCCGCGTCGGGCTGACCGCTGAGCGCGAGCATCTCGCGGGCCAGGGCGAGGGTGAGCTCGCGCACGTCGGCAGGGCCGCCGCCGGCGAGCACTTCGACCGATTCGCGCACCTCGTTCGCATTGCCGATCGCGAGCCCGAGCGGGACGTTCATGTCGGTGAGCAGCGCGGTGGTGCGCACCCCGGAGTCGGTGCCGAGCGCCACCATGGTGCGGGCGAGCTCGCGCGCGCGGTCGATGTCCTGCATGAAGGCGCCGGATCCGAATTTCACGTCGAGCACGAGCGCGTCGGTGCCCTCGGCGATCTTCTTCGACATGATGCTCGAGGCGATCAGCGGGATCGCCTCGACGGTGCCGGTCACGTCGCGCAGCGCGTAGAGCTTCTTGTCCGCCGGAGCGAGCCCGGATCCGGCCGCGCAGATCACGGCCCCGACCTCGCCCTGCAGCTGCGCGAACATCTCCTCATTGCTGAGCGCGGCACGCCAGCCCGGGATGGACTCGAGCTTGTCCAGGGTGCCGCCGGTGTGTCCGAGACCGCGCCCGCTGAGCTGCGGGACCGCGACGCCGAAGCCGGCCACGAGCGGCGCGAGAGGCAGCGTGATCTTGTCGCCGACGCCGCCGGTGGAGTGCTTGTCGACGGTCTTCTTGCCCAGGGCGGCGAAGCTCATCCGCTCCCCCGAGGCGATCATCGCGTCGGTGAGCACCCGGATCTCGTCGCGCTCCATGCCGCGCTGGAACACGGCCATCGCGAACGACGCCATCTGCGGGTCGGTCACGTACCCGCGCGTGTACGCGTCGACCATCCAGCGCAGCGCGGGCTCGGGAACGGCTCCGCCGTCGCGCTTGGCGCGGATGACGTCGACAGCATCGAAAGGCTCAACGCTCACGTGAGTTCTCCAGGTCCCTCGGCCCGAACGCATCGGGCAGCACCTCATCGATCGTCCGGATCCCGGACACGGTCTCCAGCAGCATGCCGGGTGCGGAGTGCTCGTACAGCAGCTGCCGGCACCGCCCGCACGGCATGATCGTCTCGCCCTCGCCGTTCACGCAGAGGAAGGCGACCAGGCGTCCCCCGCCCGACATGAACAGGTCGCCGACCATCGCGCACTCCGCGCACAGCGTGACTCCATAGGAGGCGTTCTCCACGTTGCAGCCTGCGACGATCCGGCCGTCGTCGACGAGCGCCGCGGCGCCCACCCGATAGCGGGAGTACGGCGCGTAGGCCATCTGCTGCGCTTCGTCGGCGACCCGGCGCAGCTCATCCCAATCGATGTCCATGCAACCCCCTAGGACTTGATGTACGGCTTGCCGTCTGCGGCGGGCGCCTTGATCTGTCCGACGAAGCCCACGACCGCGAGGATCGTGACCACGTACGGCAGCATCAGCATGAACTCGCCGGGGATCGGCGTGCGCAGCACGGTGAGCAGGTTCTGCAGGTTGGTCGCGAAGCCGAACAGCAGGGCGGCGAGGGCCGCGCGCACCGGATCCCACCGGCCGAAGATCACCGCGGCCAGGGCGATGAAGCCGAGCCCGGCGGTCATGTCCTTGGTGAACTGCGGCACCGAGACCAGCGTGAAGTACGCACCGCCGATACCGGCGATCGCTCCGGCGAGCTGCAGGTTCCAGAACCGGGTGGGGTTCACCTTGATGCCGACGGTGTCGGCGGCGTGCGGGTGCTCGCCGACCGCCCGCACGCGCAGGCCCCAGCGGGTGCGGTACATCGCCCAGGCGACGACGGCGACCACGACGTACATCAGGTACACGAGGAAGGTCTGGTTGAACAGCGCCGGACCGATCACGGGGATGTCGCCGAGCAACGGGATCTTGACCAGCGAGAACCGGGTGGGGCTGTTCAGCGTCTGCGCATTCGGCGCCAGCATGCTCTGGTACAGGAACCCGGTCAGGCCGGACGCGAACACGTTCAGCACCACGCCGGCGATCACCTGGTCGACGAGGTACTTGATCGCGAAGGCGCCCAGCACCAGGGAGATCAGGATGCCGCCGAACATGGCGCCGATCAGGCCGACGAACGGGTTGTGCGTGAGGGATCCGAGGATCGTCGCGGTGAACGCGCCGAGCAGGAACTGCCCCTCGATCGCGACGTTCACGACACCTGCACGCTCGCCGATCACGCCGGCGAGGGCGCCGAACACGAGTGGGACGGCGAGCGAGATGGATCCGCCCAGCAGCCCGGTCAGGGTGATCGCGCCCGCGGCGCCTGCTCCCGCCCAGGTGAGGAACGCGGTCATCGCGAGCACGGCGTAGACGATCGGCAGCCACAGCGCGACCTTGCGGTACTGCAGAGCCGAGATCAGCGCGAGCACGCCGAGCACGGCGGCGAGCGCCCAGGTGACCCAGAGTACGGGACCCGCAGGCACCGGGATGTCGCCCAGGTGGATGGCCGCGCCGGCCTCGGAGAGTCGGTAGGTGGTGGTGCCGTAGCGTGGCGCCACCAGGAACAGCAGACCGAGCAGCGCGACGATCGCCAGCAGCGTGATCGGCGTCTTCAGCGAGCGGACCTTGACGACGGTCGGCGCATCGAGTGCGGGCGCCGGGGTGAGGGTGGTGCTCATGCGGCCGCCGCCTTCGTGTCGGAGGAATCGGAGTTCGAGGCGGCGCGGCGCGCGATCCGCGCCTTGGCGCGCGGGGAGCGCTCGCTGTCATCCTTGGGCAGGAAGAAGATGGTGCGGATCAGCGGCGGTGCCGCGATGAACAGCACGATGAGCGATTGCACCACGAGCACGATGTCGACGGGGATCGACTGCAGCGCCTGCATCGGGAACGAGCCCGCCTTCAGCGCGCCGAACAGCAGGCCCGCCCAGAACGTGCCCCACGCACGGCTGCGGCCGAGCAGGGCGACGGTGATGGCGGTGAATCCGATGCCGGCGTCGATGCCGCCGTCGAAGCCGCTCGTGATCGTGCTCTGGATCTGGAACATGCCCGCAAGGCCCGCAAGGCCGCCCGAGAACAGCATCGCGTAGATGTACACACGCGGCACGCTGATGCCCGCGGCACGAGCCGCGCTGGGGTTCTCCCCCACCGCGCGCATGCGGAATCCGAGGCTCGAACGCTCCACGAGCCACCACACGAACAGGGTCGCGACGATGACGATCGGGAAGGCCCAGTCGATCTGGTCGAGGCCGGGGAGCTTGGGCAGCACGGCGCTCGCCGGCGTCTGCCGGGAGATCGGCTGGATCTGCCCTGGACGCTGCAGCAGCTGCGGAACCTGCACCATCCACGTCACGAGGTAGAACGCGACGTAGTTGAGCATGATCGTGAGGATGACCTCGTGCGCGCCGGTGCGCGCCTTGAGCAGCCCGACCAGCCCGCCCCAGAGCGCTCCGGCGACGATCCCGACGATGAGCGTGAGCGGGATCTGGATGATCGCCGGCAGGTTCAGCTGGAACGTGATCAGCGCGGCTGCCGCGCAGGCGATGAGCATCTGCCCGCGCGCGCCGATGTTGAACAGGCCGACGCGGAACGCGACGGCGATGCCGAGACCCGCGGCGATGAGCGGGCCGGCGAAGCCGATCGTGTTGCCGAGCGGCTTCACCGCCGACCACAAGTCGGGGGCGCTGAAGTCGATGATCGAGCCGTTGAACAGCGCCGCGTAGGCACCGGCGACGACCGTCCACGCGGCACCGAGCGTGTCGCCGGGGCGCGCGAAGAAGTAGCCCGCGGCGGCCTGCACGTCGGGGCTGGTGACGGCGATGAGCACGCCGCCGACCACGAGTGCGAGCACGATGGCCAGCACGGTAGTCACCGCGCTGCCGCGCAGGATCTCCCGGAGCACCCGGTTCGAGACCGGCACCTCCTGGATGTTGCGGGTCATCGGCGGCTCCGGCGCCGGAGCCTGAGGTTCGGTCGCGGTGCTCATGCGGCTGCCTCCGTGGGGTTCTCGCCGGCCATCATCAGGCCCAGCACGTCGCGCGGGGTGTCTCCGGGGACGATTCCCACGATGCGGCCGCGGTACATGACCGCGATGCGGTCGGCGAGGGCGGTGACCTCGTCCAGCTCGGTCGACACCACGACCACGGGGATTCCCGAGTCGCGGGTGGCGATGATGCGCTTGTGGATGAACTCGATCGATCCGACGTCCACGCCGCGGGTCGGCTGCGAGGCCAGGAGCAGCTTGAGGTCGCGGTTGAGCTCGCGTGCGATCACGACCTTCTGCTGGTTTCCGCCGGAGAGGGAGCCTGCGGCCTGGCCTGGGCCCTGCGTGCGGATGTCGAACTCGGTGATCCGCTCCCTCGCGAAGGCGTCCAGCACGCCGCGCAGGATCGTCCCGAAGCGACTGAACGCCGGGTCGGCGGAGCGATCCAGGATGAGGTTCTCGGCGACCGAGAACGCGCTGACCAGACCATCCTCGTTGCGGTCCTCCGGCACGAAGCCGACGCCGGCGTCGAGCACCTGATGAACGCTACGGCCGACCAGCTCGACGCCGTTCAGCGAGATGGAGCCGGTCATGCGCGATCCGAGTCCCATGATCGCCTCGGCGAGCTCGGTCTGGCCGTTGCCCTGCACGCCCGCGATCGCGAGCACCTCGCCCGGGTGCACGTCGAAGCTCACGTCGTCGACGACCACGACGCCGTCCGGGGCGATCACGCGCAGGTCCGTCACCCGCAGGCCGCCCTCGCCGATCTTCGGCGGGTCCTTGTGCACGGTGAGCTCGACCGCGCGGCCGACCATCATCGAGGCGAGCTCCGTGTTGGAGGACTTGGGGTCGGCCTCGCCGACGACCTTGCCGAGCCGGATCACGGTGATCTTGTCGGCGATCGCGCGCACCTCGCGCAGCTTGTGCGTGATGAACACGATGGCCGTGCCCTCGTCGCGCAGCTGCTTCATGATCTGCATGAGCTCGTCGGTCTCCTGGGGCGTGAGCACGGCCGTCGGCTCGTCGAAGACGAGCACCTTCGCGTCGCGGCTGAGCGCCTTGATGATCTCCACGCGCTGCTGCACGCCGACGGGGAGGTCGCCGACGATCGCGTCGGGGTCGACCTCGAAGCCGAACCGGGCGGCGACCTGCCGCACGTGCTCGCGGGCGGCGGCGATGTCCAGCACGCCGAGCGCCTTGGACTGCTCGTGCCCGAGCATCACGTTCTCGGCCACCGTGAACACCGGGATGAGCATGAAGTGCTGATGCACCATGCCGATGCCCGCCGCCATGGCGTCGCCGGGGCCGCGGAAGTGCTGCGGCACGCCGTCGAGCAGGATCTCGCCCTCGTCGGCCTGGTACAGGCCGTAGAGCACGTTCATCAGGGTCGATTTGCCGGCCCCGTTCTCGCCCAGCAGGGCGTGGATCTCGCCGCCTTCGACGACCACGTCGATGTGATCGTTGGCGACCAGGGATCCGAAGCGTTTGGTGATGCCGCGGAGCTCGAGCTTCATAACTGTGACCCTATCCGGGAAGGGGTGACTCAAGAAGAGCGCGGGGCGCCCGGTCCTGCCGTCATGCCGGTGGCCGGCGACGGCGGGATCGGAGCGCCCCGCGTCAGAGGGGATTACTTCGGCGAGCTGGGCGAGGTGACCTTGATGTCGCCCTTGATGATCTTCTCCTGCAGCGCCTTCAGCTCGTCCGTCAGGCCCTTCGGGAGCTTCGACTCGAAGTCGTGGAAGGACGACAGGCCCACGCCGTTGTTCTCGAGCGTGCCGACGTACGGGGTCGGGTCGAAGGAGCCCTTCGCGGTGTCGGTGACCGTGGTGTACACGGCGTCGTCGATCCGCTTCATGATCGAGACCAGGATCTGGTCGGCGACCGAGGGGTCGGCCACGGCGAGGTCGGAGTCGACGCCGAGCATGACCGTCTTCTTGCCGCTGTCCTTGATCGCCGCGCTGGCGGAGAGGTAGATCGGACCGCCGACCGGGAGGATCGGGTCGACGCCCTGGTCGAGCACCGAGTTCGCGGTCTGCTTGGCGACATCGTTCGCCTGGAAGGCGCCGGTGAACGAACCGTCCTGCTTGTCCTTGTCCCAGCCGACGACGGCGACGTTGGCGCCCTTGTCCTCGTTGTACTTCTTCACGCCGTCGACGTAGCCGTCCATGAAGATCGTGACCGGCGGGATCTTCATGCCGCCGAAGGTGCCGACCTTGTTCGTGCCGGCCTGGGCCGACCACGCCGCCGCGGCGTAGCCGCCGAGGTAGGCCGCCTGAGCGGTGTCGAACAGCAGGGGCTTGATGTTCGTGGACGCGGGCTTGCCGGTGTTGTCCGGGTCCGCCATCGAGTCGATGATGCCGAAGTTCAGCTTCGGGTTCGCGATGGCGGCCTTCGCGATCGCGCTGTCGAGCTTGAAGCCGACACCGATGATGAGGGTGCACTTGCCGGTGATCAGCGACGAGATGTTGTTCTCGTAGTCGCTGTCCGACTTCGACTCGACCGTGATCGGCTTGACGCCCAGGTCCTTGCCCGCCTTCTCGATGCCGATCTTGGCCGACTCGTTGAAGGACTTGTCGTTGAACCCGCCGCTGTCGGAGACGAGGCAGGGCTTGAAGTTCGCGTCGGCCGGCTTCGCGCCGCCGCTCGTGCTCGCCGGGGCGGGAGCGGAACCGCAACCCGCCAGGGCGACGATGACACCGGCAGCGACGGTCGCGCCGATCAGCTTCTTGGTGAGGGAGATGGTCACTCGGGCCTCCAGAAAACGAACCCGCGGCCATCGCGGGTCAATTGAAGTTACCGACTATGACGAAGATCGGTCACCCTCGCCCGTGTCGCTGGAGTCAATGGTTACAAACATGAGATCGCTTGCGCTCCCCGTTGCTCATATGAGCAGGCTTCCGGGACGTTCCCTGCTTTGGTGCACCGCCGTGCGCATGTGCAGGTCGTCGGGTCGGGCTCAGAGCACGTCGCCGCGCCCGGTCAGTTTGAGGGACTCGACCACGCCCTTGACCCGCTGCGCGTGCTCGGTCGTCGTGACCAGGAGGGCGTCGGGGGTGTCCACCACGACGATGTCCTGCACCCCGACGAGGCTGATCACGCGCGAGGTCTGGCTGACCAGGATCCCGCTCGCGGCGTCCGAGAGCACGCGCGCGCTCGGCCCGAGCACGGCCAGATCGTTCTTGCGCCCGTTCAGGATGAGCTTGGTGAGCGACGCGAAGTCGCCGACGTCGTCCCAGTCGAAGTGCCCTGGCACCACCGCGAGCCGGCCGCGCTCGGCCGCGGGCTCGGCGACGGCGTAGTCGATCGCGATCTTCGGCAGCGCCGGCCAGACCCGGTCGACGACCGGCCCCCGGCGCTCGCGGTCGTCCCAGGCCTCGGCGAGCTCGAGCAGCCCGGCGTGCAGGGCGGGCTGCTGCTGCGCCAGCTCCGCGAGCAGCACGTCGGCGCGACTGATGAACATGCCCGCGTTCCACAGGTAGCTGCGGTCCTCGTAGTAGGTCTTCGCGGTCGCCAGATCCGGCTTCTCCACGAAACTCTCGACGAGCGACGCCTCGCGCACTCCGTCGACGTCGAGCTCTTCGCCCTGCTTGATGTAGCCGAACCCGACGGCGGGCTCGGTGGGGGTGATCCCGATCGTGACGATGTAGCCCTGTCGTGCCACCTCTACCGCGTCGCGCACCGCGAACTCGAACTTGCGGGTGCTGCGGATGACGTGGTCGGCGCTGAAGGATCCGATGATCACCTCGGGATCGCGCCGGTGCAGGATCGCAGCGGCGAGACCGATCGCCGCCGCCGACTCGCGCGGCTCGGATTCCAGGAACACATTGCGATCGGGAATGCCGGGCAGCTGCTGCTCGACCGCGGCCCTGTGCGCACGGCCGGTGACGACGGCGATCCGATCGCGGCCGGTGAGAGGCTCGATCCGGTCCCAGGTGTCGCGCAGCAGCGACTGGCCGGATCCGGTGAGATCGTGCAGGAACTTCGGCGCATCGGCGCGGGACAGCGGCCAGAGCCGGCTTCCGATGCCCCCGGCGGGGATGACGGCGTAGAAGTCGGGGATCGGCTCGCGCATGTCTTCAGGGTACCGGCGGCCCCGAGGGCGGGCGCTAAGGGTGCCCTTCGTCGCTCCCAGCGAGCTGACAGGAATAGGATGGGGGAGATCGGACGCCTGCGCGCCGCGATCCTTCACTATCGATCAGGGAGGACGACTGTGTCCGCAAGCACGCGCTTGACACCTTCGATTGCGGAAACCACGTCCAAGACGCCACGCGGCACGCTCTACCGGGGCCGCGAGGGCATGTGGAGCTGGGTTCTGCATCGCATCACCGGTATCGCCATCTTCTTCTTCCTGCTGGTGCACGTGCTCGACACGTCGCTGATCCGGGTCTCCCCCGAGGCGTACAACGCCGTCCTCGGCACGTATAAGAACCCGATCATGGGCCTGGGCGAGACCGTCCTCGTCGCCGCGATCGTGTTCCACGCGCTGAACGGGCTGCGGATCATCCTGGTCGACGTGTGGTCGAAGGGCGCCCGCTTCCAGAAGCAGATGTTCTGGATCGTGCTCGGCGTGTGGCTGGTGCTGATGGCCGGCTTCGTGCCGCGTCACCTGATCAACGTGTTCTCTCACGTGGGAGGTGCGAGCTGATGTCCGCTGACGTCTTCACCACGGAGCATCTGGCCGCTCCCCGCCGCAACAGGGGCGTGAACTGGGAGAAGTGGGGCTGGATCTACATGCGCATCTCGGGCGTCGTGCTCGTGGTGCTGATCTTCGGTCACCTCTTCGTCAACCTCATGCTGGGCGAGGGCATCCACGCCCTCGACTTCGCGTTCGTCGCCGGCAAGTACGCCACGCCGTTCTGGCAGTGGTGGGACGTGCTGATGCTGTGGCTCGCGCTGATCCACGGCGCGAACGGCATGCGCACCGTCGTCAACGACTACGTGGGCCACAACGGCGTGCGCAAGACGCTGCTGGTCGTGCTGGGCCTGGCGGCCGCGCTGCTCATCCTGCTCGGCACCCTCGTCGTGTTCACCTTCGACCCCTGCAACGGCGTGCTCGAGAACGGCGCCATGTGGGACACCTGCAAGGCCCTGGTCAAGTAGGCGCTCGACCCACCGGCGAGATCAGCCCAGCAACGACAGCGGCGAATTCAGCAAGATAGGGATAGGCAGATTCCAGTGACCAGCGAGACCCAGGACTCCGTCGTCCGAGACGGCATCCACTACCACCAGTTCGACATCGTGATCGTGGGCGCCGGCGGCGCCGGCATGCGCGCGGCCATCGAGGCGGGCCCGCACGCCAAGACCGCCGTCATCTCCAAGCTCTACCCCACCCGCTCGCACACCGGTGCGGCGCAGGGCGGCATGGCGGCGGCGCTCGCCAACGTCGAGGAAGACAACTGGGAGTGGCACACCTACGACACGGTCAAGGGCGGCGACTACCTCGTCGACCAGGACGCGGCGGAGATCCTCGCGAAGGAGGCCATCGACGCGGTCATCGACCTGGAGAACATGGGCCTGCCGTTCAACCGCACGCCCGAGGGCAAGATCGACCAGCGCCGCTTCGGCGGCCACACCGCCGAACACGGCAAGACCCCCGTGCGCCGCGCCTGCTACGCCGCCGACCGCACCGGTCACATGATCCTGCAGACGCTGTTCCAGAACTGCGTCAAGCTCGGCATCAACTTCTTCAACGAGTTCTACGTACTCGACCTGCTCACCGTGAAGAATGCCGCCGGCGAGACCGGCATCTCCGGGGTGGTCGCCTACGACCTCTCCACGGGCGAGCTGCACGTGTTCCAGGCCAAGGCCGTGATCTTCGCGACCGGCGGCTTCGGCAAGATCTTCAAGACCACCTCGAACGCGCACACCCTCACCGGTGACGGCGTCGGCATCGTGTGGCGCAAGGGCCTGCCCCTGGAGGACCTCGAGTTCTTCCAGTTCCACCCGACCGGCCTGGCCGGACTCGGGATCCTGCTCACCGAAGGCGCCCGCGGCGAGGGCGCGATCCTGCGCAACGCCTCGGGTGAGCGCTTCATGGAGCGATACGCCCCCACCATCAAGGACCTCGCGCCGCGCGACATCGTGGCGCGCAGCATGGTGCAGGAGGTCGCGGAGGGACGCGGCGCCGGTCCGCACAAGGACTACGTGCTGCTGGACTGCACGCACCTGGGCGCCGAGGTCCTGGAGACCAAGCTCCCCGACATCACCGAGTTCGCCCGCACCTACCTGGGCGTCGACCCGGTCGTCGAGCCCGTCCCGGTGATGCCGACCGCGCACTACGCGATGGGCGGCATCCCGACCAACAACAACGCCGAGGTGCTGCAGTCGAACACCTCGGTCGTGCCCGGCCTGTACGCGGCCGGCGAGTGCGCGTGCGTCTCGGTGCACGGATCCAACCGCCTCGGCACCAACTCGCTGCTGGACATCAACGTGTTCGGCAAGCGTGCAGGCCGCAACGCGGTCGAGTACGTGAAGGGCGTCGACTTCGCTCCACTGCCCGAGGCCCCTGCGACCTTCGTGAAGGACATGATCGAGGGCTTGCGTGCGAACCAGGGCACCGAGCGCGTCGCCGTGCTGCGCAAGAAGCTGCAGGAAGAGATGGATCGCGGCGCCCAGGTGTTCCGCACCGAGGAGTCGCTCACGCACGTGCTGGGCGTGATCGAGGAGCTGCGCGAGCGCTACAAGAACGTGCATGTCGACGACAAGGGCCGGCGCTTCAACACCGACTTGCTCGAGGCCGTCGAACTCGGGTTCCTGCTCGACATCGCCGAGGTCGTCGTCTACGCCGCACGCAACCGCCAGGAGAGCCGCGGCGGTCACATGCGCGACGACTACCCGACCCGCGACGACGAGAACTACATGCAGCACACCATGGCCTACCTGGTGGGCGACGCGCACTCCGCCGACGCGACCGATCACATCCGCCTGGACTGGAAGCCGGTGGTGTTCACGAAGAACGAGCAGGGCGAGTTGCGATACCCGCCGATGGAGAGGAAGTACTGATGTCCGCCGCTCTTGTCGAGCCGGAAGCGGTCGCCGACCTGCAGGCCGCCGACGACGCCGAGGTGCAGTCGTTCCTGGTCACCTTCAACATCCGCCGCTTCGACCCCGAGGTCGACAGCGAGCCGCACTGGGTCGACTACGACGTCGAGCTGTACTCCACAGACCGGGTGCTCGACGCCCTGCACAAGATCAAGTGGGAGGTGGACGGATCCCTGACGTTCCGCCGCTCCTGCGCACATGGCATCTGCGGATCCGACGCGATGCGCATCAACGGCCGCAACCGCCTTGCCTGCAAGACGCTGATCAAGGACCTGGACATCTCCAAGCCGATCTACGTCGAGGCGATCAAGGGCCTGCCGCTGGAGAAGGACCTCGTCGTCGACATGGATCCGTTCTTCGCCGCATACCGTGAGGTGAAGCCGTTCCTGCTGTCGACGTCGACGCCGGAGAAGGGCAAGGAGCGCATCCAGTCGATCGCCGACCGCGCGATCTTCGACGACACGACAAAGTGCATCCTGTGCGCGGCGTGCACCTCCTCGTGCCCGGTGTTCTGGACCGACGGGCAGTACTTCGGCCCGGCCGCGATCGTGAACGCGCACCGCTTCATCTTCGACTCGCGCGACGAGGGCGCCGATGTGCGCCTCGACATCCTCAACGACAAGGAGGGCGTGTGGCGCTGCCGCACGACCTTCAACTGCACCGAGGCCTGCCCCCGCGGCATCGAGGTCACCAAGGCGATCGCCGAGGTCAAGCAGGCGGTCCTGCGCGGCCGCCCCTGAGCGCAGCCTGCCGCCGCACCGTCGAGAGGCGCCACCCCCGGGGTGGCGCCTCTTCGCATCTCCGCGGGACGCCGGCTCCTCTCGCACACTCCGCAGGGCGTCTCAGGGCACTCGCTATGGTGAGTGCGTGGCGGAATCCGATTCGGAGCTCAGGGCGCGCCTGGAAGCGCCGATCGAGCGTGCGGCGGCGATCACGCGCCGCACCATGCGCACGTTCCCGATCCGGGTCTGGCGGCGCTTCCTGCAGCGCAACGGGTTCCTGCTCTCCGCGGGGATGAGCTACCAGGGGCTGTTCGCCGTGTTCGGCATCCTCTACCTCGCGTTCGCCTCGGTCGGCCTCTGGCTCGGCGGCAGCGCCCAGGCCATCCGCATCATCACCGCAATCGCGAACAGCTACATCCCGGGGATCGTGAGCGACACCGGCCTGGTGCACCCGGACGACGTGCAGGAGATCGCCGCAGGATCCTCGACGCTGTTCAGCGTCACCGGGCTCATCGCGGCAGGCGTGGTCGCATGGACCGGCATCACGGCGGTCACCTTCACGCGCCGCGCCGTGCGCGACATCTTCGGGCTGCCGTACGACCGGCGCAACGTGATCCTGCTCAAGGTGGCGGACGGGCTCGCCGCGCTGATGTTCGGCCTGGCGCTGCTGATCGGATCCGTGCTCGGCTTCGTCGGCGTGTGGGCGCTGCGGCAGGTGCTGGAGCTGCTCGGCTGGAGTCTCGGCACGACCGCCTGGAACGTGCTGACCCAGGCCGGATCCGTCGTGGTCATGTTCGTGATCGACTCCGCGGCGATCGCGCTGCTGGTGCGATTCCTCACCGGCACGCGGCTGCGCTGGCGCACGATCATGCCGGGTGCGCTCCTGGGCGGCGGCGCGATCGTGGTGCTGCAGCTCGGCGCGGGCCTGCTGCTCTCGCATACTCCCGGCAATCCGCTGCTGGTCACCTTCGCAGTGATCGTGGCGATGCTCCTGTGGTGCCGCTGGGTGGCGATCGTGATCCTCGTCGCCGCGGCCTGGATCGCCCTGACCGCCGAAGATCGCGATCAGCCGCTGCAGAAGGTCGACGCGGACGCTGCCCGCCGTGCGGAGCTGGCCGCGCTGGTGCTGGCCGCGGAGGTGCGGGTGCGCCGCGCAGAGCAGGAGCACGATGCGGCCCCGTGGTGGCGGCGGCGCGGCACCGCCCGCGCGCTGCGCGAGGCGCGCGAGGAATGGGGTGACGCCCTCGCCGATGAGGCGGCGGCCCGGCCCGCTCGCCGCCGCGAGGAAGGGGTGTTCTCGCTCATGCTGGAGGGCCCCCGATCCGACGATGTCCGCCCCCCTCGTTAGGCTGGATCCATGCCCCATCTGCGCATCGCCACGGTCAACGTCAACGGGATCCGCGCCGCGGTCCGCAACGGGATGCACGGCTGGCTCGACGATGCCGGGGTGGACGTGCTCACGCTGCAGGAGGTGCGCGCGCAGGACGAGCATCTGGAGGCTGCGTTCCCCGGGTGGTCGATCCTGCACGACGAGGCCACCGCGAAGGGCCGGTCCGGCGTTGCCGTGCTCAGCCGCATCCCGGCCACTGCCTCGCGCACCGCGCTCGGTCCCGACGAATTCGATTCGAAGGGCCGCTGGCTCGAGGCGGACTTCGACCTCGGCGGGGCACCGCTCACCGTGGTCAGCGCCTATGTGCACAGCGGCGAGGCCGACACACCCAAGCAGGTCGAGAAGTGGAAGTTCCTCGATGCGATGACCACGCGCATGGGTGAACTGGGCGCCGACGGAGCCCTGGCACTCGTCACCGGCGACCTGAACGTCGGCCACCGCCCCCTCGACATCCTGAACTGGAAGGGCAACGTCAAGAAGTCCGGGTTCCTGGCGCGGGAGCGCGCCTACTTCGACCGCTTCCTCGGCGCCGCGGGGGAATCCGTGGCCGGCCAGGAGGGCATCGGCCGGGGCATGGTCGGGCAGCTCAGCGACACGCGCCCGTACGCGGCGGAGGGCGACGGCACCGGCCTCGGCTGGGTCGACGTCGGGCGGACCGCGGCCGGCGAGGTCGACGGCCCGTACACCTGGTGGACCATGCGCGGCCAGGCCTTCGACAACGACTCGGGCTGGCGCATCGACTACCACCTCGCGACGGCACCGCTCGCCGCTCGGGCTACCAACTACCGTGTCGCCCGCGCCGCGACGTACGCCGAACGCTGGAGCGACCACTCCCCCGTGGTCGTCGACTACACGTACTGAATCGGGGCGACCACTCCCCCGTGGTCGTCGACTACACGTACTGAATCGGGGCGACCACGCCCGTAGGATTGACGGGTGACCCAGAAGCCCCGTCTCTACTCCGGAATGCAGCCCTCCGCCGACTCCCTCCAGGCCGGCAACTACATCGGGGCGCTGCTGCAGTGGCGGGACCTGCAGACCTCCTACGACGCGTTCTTCTCGGTCGTCGACCTGCACGCGATCACCGTGCCGCAGGATCCGGCAGAGCTGCGCGAGAAGACCCGGCGCACGGCCGCGCAGTACATCGCTGCGGGCATCGAGCCCTCCCAGTCGACGCTGTACGTGCAGTCGCACGTGCGCGCACACGCCGAGCTCGCCTGGATCCTCTCGACCATCACTGGCTTCGGCGAGGCCGGCCGGATGACCCAGTTCAAGGACAAGTCCTCGCGGTTCGGTGCCGACGCCACCTCCGTCGGGCTGTTCACGTACCCGGTGCTGATGGCCGCGGACATCCTGCTGTACCAGACGGATGTGGTGCCGGTCGGTGACGACCAGAAGCAGCACGTCGAGCTGACCCGCGACCTCGCGGAGCGGTTCAACTCCCGCTTCGGCGAGACGTTCGTGGTGCCGATCCCGGCGATCCAGAAGGACACAGCGCGCATCTACGACCTGCAGAACCCGACTTCGAAGATGTCGAAGTCGGCCGAGACCGACGCCGGCGTGCTGTGGCTGCTGGACGCCCCTGCGAAGACCGCGAAGAAGATCATGCGCGCAGTGACCGACAACGAGGGATCGGTGCGGTACGACCGCGAGAACAAGCCCGGCGTCTCGAATCTGCTCACGATCTACGCCGCGCTCACCGGCCGCCAAGTCGCCGCGATCGAGGACGAGTACGCCGGCCGCGGGTACGGTGACTTCAAGAAGGGGCTCGCCGACGTCGTAGTGAGCGAGTTCGGCCCCGTGCGCGAGCGTGTGAACGAACTGCTCGCCGACCCCGCCGAACTCGACCGGATCCTCGCCGCCAACGCGGCACGCGCGGACGAGGTCGCCGACAGGACCCTCGCCGATGTGTACGACAAGGTCGGCCTGCTCCGCCGCGTCGCCCTGTAGTCGACTCCCGCGGCTCGGATCGCTGCACACGCCTCGGGTGTAGGGCCCCGCGGTCGAGCTTCCCGTGCACGACGCAGGAGAAGCTTCAGGGAGACGCTGCTTGCGCGGTCCCTCCCACCGTTTCTCCTGCGTTGTGCTCGCACAATCGTCCAGCTGGCTCCGCGAGAGGTCCCGTCACAGCGCGTCCTCTCTGAGCAACGGTCGGTCTTAGCAACGGTCGGTCTGAGCAACGGTCGGTCTGAGCAACGGTCGGCGCAGCACGACCAAGGCGCGCACAACGCAGGAATCGTCGACGTTCGCCGGCCCGTCTTCTCCACAGCGCACCGCACGTCCTGCGTTGTGCTCGCCTCGAGCTCAGCGGCCGCGAGCCAGCAGACCCCGAACCGCGTCGACGAGGATTTCGGGTTCGGTGAAGAGCGAGTTCGCCGTGGGACGCAGCGATGCGTAACCGCGCGCGGCCAGTGCCAAGTCCCGCATCCGGTCCGCCTCCTGCATCTCCCAACCCGAGTGGAATTCGCGGCTGTCGCATTCGACGACGATCCACCCGTCGACCACGAGGTCGACCCGCCCCACGTCATCGATCCATCTCTGAACCTCTATGCGCCTGCCGAATTGACGCAGAAGCAGACGCGCGAGCGACTCCGGCCCTGACTCCGCTCGGCCGTCGACGAGTCTCCGAAGCCGGCGGAATCGTCGCGGCACGCGCTCGAAGATCTCCGCGAGATCGTCCCTGTCGATCACGCGCTTGAAGAGGGCGCTGTCCAACGTCGCCACGAGGTGCCGGGGTTCCTGACATGCGAACGACTGCACGAGCGCGCTGATCGGATCCACGACGAAAGCGTCACCGCGATCGCGGCGCCAGTGCACAACGCAGTCGTCGCCGTCGACCCCACGCCGGCGTCGCCGCGAATTCGGCGACCGCAGTCGCCCGTGCGTCGGATCGACCTGCACATGCAGCTCACCACGATGTTGCACGTACACGCCCAGGAGTTCGAGCGCAGCGACACAGTCCAGCCGGCCCCCGACCCGATGCGCGTGGAAGACCCGTTCGTCAACGGCTGCGGACAGATAGACGTCCCGCCGTGCCCGACGGAGCAGTCCGGTCGAGACCGCGAGGTCGATCTGGCGTCTGCTCATCCCCGATCCACGCAGCTCCCGGTAGCTCACGGGTCGATCTGCGGGGAGATCTGAAGCGTCGCGACTCATGGAGAAATCGTCGAGGACCGGCGGCGGTCGGCGGTCGGCGATCGCGTAATCGGTGCAGAACTCGACGAGCATGCCGATTGTGGAGGAGGATGCACCAGCCCGACGTTTCATTCCTCGCACGGCCTCCGAGCCGTCCCGCGATCACAACGCAGGTGATACCCCGGCATCACGGGCCTGAGCGTCAGCAGGCGGCCTGATCTCCTGCGTCATGCCCGGAACGCAGCCACAGTCGTTCGACCGTTGGAGGGCCCTCATCCCGATGCTGCTCCTCCCCCTCTGCGCGCCCGCACTGCGACCGCGCCGGCCGGCATCTAGGCTGGGCCGATGGCACCGGTCGAACTGCGCACGTCCCGTCTGGCACTGCGTGCGCCCGGGGCGGACGACATCGACGCGATCACCGCGATCTGCCAGGATCCGGAGATCGCGCGCTGGACGACGGTGCCGAGCCCCTATTCCCGCGCCGACGCCGAGGAGTTCGTGCACCTCGTCGCGCAATGGTGGGCTGACGGATCCGAGACGGTCTGGTGCGCCTACGTCGACGGCGAGCTGATCGCGGCCCTCGGCCTGCATCGCATCACGCGGCACGATGCCGGGGGCGACGCCGAACTCGGATACTGGGTCGCCGCATCCGCACGCGGCAAGGGGTATCTGACCGAGGCGGCTCGAGCGGTGATCGATTGGGCGTTCGCCGAACTCGATCTGGTCCGCATCGTGTGGCGTGCCGTCATCGGCAACGTCGCATCCGCCCGCAGCGCCCGCGCACTGGGTTTCCGCTTCGAAGGCAGCGCTCGTCAGGCGCTGACAGGCCCCCGCGGCCGTGACGACTGCTGGTGCGCGGGACTGCTGCGCGACGACGACCGCGCCCCGGTCCCCTGGCCTCTCGAACTCGGCTGAGCGCAGCGTCGATCCGTTCGTCGCGTTGTCGGTGCCTGGTGGCAGGATGATGCCATGCCGGAGATGCCAGAAGTCCAGGGTCTGGTCGACTACCTCGGCGAGCGCGCCGTCGGGCTCACGATCACGCGCGCGTCGGTGTCGGCGATCGCAGCGCTGAAGACCTTCGATCCTCCGGTGACCGCCCTCGTCGGCAGCCGCGTCGTGGCGGCCGCGCGTCGCGGCAAGTTCCTCGATCTGACTCTGGCGAGCGACACTGAGCCGACCCTGCATCTCGTGTTCCATCTGGCCAAGGCCGGCTGGCTGCGCTGGTACGACCAGCTGCCCACGACGCTGATCCGCCCCGGCAAGTCGCCGATCGCCCTGCGCATCGCCTTCGACGACGGTTCCGGGTTCGACCTCACCGAGGCCGGCACGAAGAAGTCGCTCGCGGTGTACGTCGTCCGCGATTCGGGTGAGGTGCCCGGGATCGCGCGGCTGGGGCCGGATCCGCTGGATCCGTCGTTCACCCGCGACGCCTTCGCCGCGCTGCTCGCGGGCCGGCGCACCCAGATCAAGGGCCTGCTACGAGACCAGTCGGTGATCGGCGGGATCGGCAACGCCTACTCGGACGAGATCCTGCACGCCGCGAAGATGTCGCCCTATGCGCCGGCGGGCGGCCTCGATGAGGCCGACGTCACGCTCCTGTACGACGCGATGCGGTCGACGCTGCGCGACGCGGTCGCCGCCGCGCAGGGCAAGCCGCCGGCCGACCTCAAGGACGCCAAGCGCCGCGGCATGCAGGTGCATGCGCGGCGCGGCGAGAAATGCCCCGTGTGCGGCGACGCGGTGCGCAGCGTGTTCTTCGCCGACCGTTCGCTGGAGTACTGCGCCACCTGTCAGACCGGCGGGAAGATCCTCGCGGATCGGAGGCTGTCCCGCCTGCTGAAATGACCCTACACGGGGTCACGCAACGTCACGGAAGCATCCGGCGGAATGAAACCAGGACAAACGCGTTGACTAGACTCTGGAGAAAGAAGTGCTCCGGGGTCGGTGAGAATCCGAACCGGCGGTGACAGTCCGCGAACCGAGGATGCGACACGCGTCCGAGGCCGATCCGGTGGGATTCCGGAACCGACGGTGATGCGAGCGATGCTCGTGAGTCCGGATGAGAGGCAGCACAGCAGATCGTCGTGCGCCCCCGGGCATCCGGTCCCCTGATCAGGATGAGGAACACATGACGGCGACAGCGGCGGAGCGCATGGCGATGGCGCATGCGCTCGCGATCGCGCGCCGCGGCCCGCGCGGAGTGAACCCCCAGGTCGGTGCGGTGATCCTCTCCCCCGACGGCTCCGTGCTGGCCGAAGGGTGGCATCGCGGTGCCGGCACTCCCCATGCCGAGGTCGACGCCCTGTCCAAGCTCACCCCCGCCGAGCTTCGCGGCGCGACCGCGGTCGTGACGCTGGAGCCGTGCAACCACACGGGCCGCACCGGTCCGTGCGCGCAGGCGCTCATCGACGCGGGCGTGCGCCGCGTCGTCTACGCCCTGGACGACCCCGGGGTCGTCTCGGGTGGCGGCGCCGAGCGCCTGCGCGACGCCGGCGTCGACGTCGTCGTCGGCGAGCAGGCCGAGGCTGCGCAGGAGCTGATCGGCGACTGGCTCACGGTGCAGCGCCTGGGCCGCCCGCACGTGACCGTGAAGTGGGCGCAGAGCCTCGACGGCCGGGCCGCAGCGGCCGACGGATCCAGCCAGTGGATCACCGGTCCCGAGGCGCGCGCCGACGTGCACCGCCGTCGTGCCGCGGCCGACGCCATCGTCGTCGGCACCGGCACCGTGCTCGCCGACGACCCGGCACTCACCGCGCGGGACGGCGCCGACCTGCTCCCCCACCAGCCGATCCCTGTCGTGATCGGATCCCGGCCGACCCCCGCGGACGCCGCCGTGCGCCGGCATCCGCACGAGCCGCTGTTCTACACCGGGCACGACCTGACCGCCGTGCTCGCCGACCTCCGCGGCCGCGGGATCCAGCGCGTGTTCGTCGAGGGCGGGCCGACGCTGGCCAGTGCCTTCCTCGCAGCGGATCTCGCCGACACCGTCCTCGCCTACATCGCCCCGGTACTGCTGGGCGGGCCCCGGCTGGCCCTCACCGACATCGGGGTGAGCGCCATCGGCGACGCCCACCGGCTCGTCGTCGACGAGTGGCTGCCACTCGGATCCGACCTGCTCGCGCTCGCCCACCCGGTCGAGCCCACCGACGCCCCCGACATCCCCACCCGAGAACGAGGAGAATCCTGATGTTCACCGGAATCATCGAGGAGATCGGCGAGATCACCGCGATCACGCCCGCCGGCGACGGCTGGCGCCTCACCGTGCGCGCGCCGAAGGCCGCGTCAGACGCCGTGCACGGCGAGTCCATCGCCGTCAGCGGCGTGTGTCTGACCGTCGTCGGATCCACCGCCGACACCTTCGACACCGACGTCATGAAGCAGACGCTCGACGTCGCCGCGATCGGCGGCGCGACGGTCGGCACCCGGGTGAACATCGAGAAGGCGATGCCGGTCGGTGCACGCCTGGGCGGCCACATCGTGCAGGGTCACGTCGACGGGGTCGGCGAAGTGCTCGAGGTGCGCCCCGGAGCGGCCTGGAGCGTGCTGCGCATCTCGCTGCCGCACGACCTCGCCCCGCTCGTCGTGGACAAGGGATCCGTGTCGGTCGACGGCACGTCGCTCACCGTCAGCAGCGTCAGCGAGCCCGCCGCTCCGGCCCCGTGGTTCGAGGTGTCCCTGATCCCGGAGACGCTCGCCGCGACCACGCTCGGATCCCGTGCGGTCGGCGACCGGGTCAATCTCGAGACCGATATCCTCGCCCGGCACGTCGAGCGCCTGCTCGCGTTCCGCGCCGCAGACACCGGCGCCAGCCGCGCCGCCACCCCGGAAGGAGGCTCGCGATGAGCCTTTCCACCATCGCCGAGGCGCTGGAGTCGCTCCGCGCCGGCCGTCCCGTGCTCGTCGCAGACGATGAGAACCGCGAGAACGAGGGCGACGTCATCCTCTCCGCCGAGCTCGCGACCCCGGAGTGGATCGCGTGGACGGTGCGCTGGACCTCGGGCTATCTCTGCGCTCCGATGCCCGCGGACATCGCCGATACGCTGAACCTCCCGCCGATGGTCGAGTCCAACGAGGACGCCCGCGGCACGGCCTACACGATCAGCGTCGATGCCGCCGAGGGCGTGACCACCGGCATCAGCGCCGCCGACCGCGCACGCACGCTGAACGTTCTCGCCGACGCCACCTCCACCCCCGCCGACCTCATCCGTCCCGGGCACGTGCTGCCGCTGCGGGCGGTCGATGGAGGCGTGCGCCAGCGCGGCGGTCACACCGAGGCGGCCGTCGAGCTCATGCGGCTCGCGGGCCTGCGACCCGTCGGCGCGATCGCCGAGGTCGTGGCGGAGGACGGCGGCATGATGCGACTGCCCGGACTGCTGGAGCTCGGCGCGCGCGACGGGATCCCCGTGATCACGATCGAGCAGCTCATCGCACACCTCAACGAGACGGATCCGCGCGACGAAGCCGACTGCGTCGCGAGCAACACCCGCCGTCGCGTGAGCATGCGCGCCGACGCGACCGTGCCCACCGAGCACGGAACGTTCCGCTTCCTCGCGTACAAGGATCGCGTGACCGGCACCGATCACATCGCGGTCGTCTCCGGCGAGCCCACCGAAACGGCCCTGGTGCGCGTGCATTCGGAGTGCTTGACCGGTGAGGCGTTCGGATCCCTGAAGTGCGAGTGCGGACCGCAGCTGCAGGCGGCCCTGGACGCGATCGAGCAGGACGGCGGCATCGTCATCTACATGCGCGGTCACGAGGGACGCGGCATCGGCCTCATCAACAAGCTGCGCGCCTATGCGCTGCAGGAGGAGGGGCTCGACACGGTCGACGCGAACCTCGCGCTGGGCCTGCCCGCCGACGCACGCGACTACGCCGCCGCGGCCGGGATCCTGAATGACCTCGGCGTGTCGAAGGTGCGCCTGCTGACGAACAACACCGACAAGGTGGCACAGCTGCGCGAGCTGGGTCTCGACGTCGTCGAGCAGGTGCCACTGATCGTCGGCGTCGGCCCGAACAACCATCAGTACCTCGCGACCAAGCGCGATCGCATGGGTCACATCATCGGCGACACCGAGCTCGCTGCTGCCATGGCGCAGACCCTGGACAACGGAAAGGCGGACGCATGAGCGGCGCAGGAGCACCCACCACCGGCGACATCGATGCGAGCGGCCTGAACGTGGTGATCGTCGCCGGCACCTGGCACGAGACCATCACGAACGGCCTCATCGCGGGCGCGCAGCGCGTGCTCGAGGCGACCGGCGCGAATCACCGCCTGGTGCGCGTACCGGGATCCTTCGAGCTCGCGGTCGCCGCGCAGGCGGCGCTCGCGGGCGGTGCGGATGCGGTGGTGGCGCTCGGCGTGATCATCCGCGGCGGAACCCCGCACTTCGAGTACGTCTCGGCCGCCACGACCGACGGCCTCACCCGCGTCTCCCTCGATGCCGGCAAGCCGGTCGGGTTCGGCGTGCTCACGCTGGATGACGAGCAGCAGGGCCTCGACCGTGCGGGCCTGGAAGGCTCCACCGAGGACAAGGGCGCCGAGGCGGCCGATGCTGCTCTGCGCACCGCCCAGGTGATCCGCGCGCTGCGCGGCTGAGGACCGACGGGCCGGCCGCTCGTGCGGCCGTCTTCCGAGCCAGCGCGCGGCAGGATGAGGCGCGCCTGCTCCCGCCGCTCCGGCAGGGGGGCTACCCTCAAGGCATGGAGACCCTGCGCCACATCGTCCTGTTCATCCACCTGATCGGCTTCGCCATCCTGTTCGGAGCCTGGGCCGTGCAGGCGTTCGGCGGCAAGAAGCAGCTCACCGGTCTGATGACGGTCGGCATGACGATCGCCCTGGTCGCGGGTCTCGCCCTGGCGGCTCCATGGGGCCTGCCCGCGGGCGCCAGCATGAACTACGCGAAGCTCGGCACGAAGCTCGTCATCCTGCTGATCATCGGCGCCCTGCTCGGCATCGGCGGAGCCCGCCAGAAGCGCGGCGCGGCCGTCCCGCCGGTGCTGTTCTGGCTCGTCGGTGTGCTGACCGCCGTGAACGCGGGCATCGCCGCCATCTGGTGACCTCGTCGCCCCTCCACGCACTCCGAGAAGCGGGATCCTGACCGGGTCCCGCTTCTCCCGTCCCGGGGCGGCGCCACTCCGCCATGGCCGCGCGTCCGCCTGTGGATCGGCTGAATGTCGGGCGTATACTCCCCTTGCTCGCCGCATGTCTGGGGATCGCGGCGAACGCCATAGATGTCACGACCGGAGGAATGCATGAGCACCGCCACGACCGCCCCCGCCAACCCCAGATCCCGGGTCATCCTCGCGAGCCTCATCGGCACGACGATCGAGTTCTACGACTTCTACGTCTACGCGACCGCGGCCGTGCTGGTCTTCCCGATCCTGTTCTTCCCGACCGGCAACGACACGACCGCCCTGCTCGCCTCGTTCGGCGTGTTCGGCGCCGCGATGATCGCACGCCCGATCGGCGCCATGGTGTTCGGCCACTTCGGCGACCGCTACGGACGCAAGGCCACGCTGGTCACCTCCCTGCTCACCATGGGCATCGCGACTTTCCTCATCGGGCTGCTGCCCACATACGGGCAGATCAACTGGTGGGCGGCACTTCTGCTGCTGATCCTGCGCCTCGCCCAGGGCTTCGCCCTCGGCGGCGAGTGGTCGGGTGCGGCGCTTGTCGCCACCGAGAACGCGCCGGAGGGCAAAAGAGCCTGGTACGGATCCTTCCCGCAGCTGGGCGCCCCACTCGGCTTCATCATCGCGAACGGACTCTTCCTCAGCATCAACGCGCTGCTGCCGCATGCGACCGACGCGGCGCTGAAGTCGGAGGCGTTCCTGAGCTGGGGCTGGCGCGTGCCGTTCCTGTTCTCCGCGGTCATGGTCGTGATCGGACTGTGGGTGCGTCTCAGGCTCGTCGAATCCGACACCTTCAAGCGCGCCGAGAGCTCGGGCACGATTCGCAAGGTGCCGCTCGCCACCGTGTTCCAACACCACTGGAAGCACCTGATCCTCGGCACGTTCGTGATGCTCGCGACCTACGTGCTCTTCTACCTGATGACGAACTTCACGCTGTCGTTCGGCACCAAGCCGTCCTCGCTCGAGGTCGCGTCCGCCGCCGCGCAGAAGGCCGCGGAGGCCAAGGGCGTGCCGTTCGACCCTGCGGCATTCGCGGCGCAGTTCTACCCCGGTCAGGGCTTCGGATACACCGACTTCGTCGTGATGCAGATCATCGGCGTGGTGTTCTTCGGTGTCTTCACCCTGCTCTCCGGCCCCTGGGCCGACCGGATCGGTCGCCGCAAGCTGCTCATCTGGACCACGATCGCGATCATCCTGTTCGGGTTCACCTTCTCGTTCTTCCTCGACCGCGCGGCGGGCGAGCCGTTCACGCTCGTGCTCACGCAGGCGTTCCTGATCCTCGGCTTCCTGCTCATGGGCATCACCTTCGGGCCGATGGGCGCGCTGCTGCCCGAGCTGTTCCCGACCAACGTGAGATACACCGGATCCGCCGTCGCGTACAACGTGTCGTCGATCCTCGGCGCGGCCGTCGCGCCGCTCATCGCGGTGTGGCTGTGGCAGTCGGCGAACGGCTCGTCCTGGCTGGTCGGCGTCTACCTCTCGGCGATGGCGGTGCTGACCCTGATCGCGCTGTTCCTCATCCCGGAGACCAAAGACCACGCCTATGAGGACGATCTCGGCGTGTCCGCCGGGAGCTGAACCGGATCCGTCAACATAGATTGACAGGCCTCCTGGTGTCAAGGATCATTGACGCCAGGAGGCCATCATGGTGAGGACGGCGAACGACCTGGATCCGCAGGGCGAGCCCCTGGCCGAGCTGCACCGGCTCGTGCGGGTGCGGCTCGACGTGGCGCGTGCCGAGGAGGTGCAGGTGCGCCGGGCGCGCGCCGCCGGCTATTCCTGGCAGGCGATCGCGAGCGCCCTGGGCATCACCCGACAGGCGGCGCACCGCCGCTTCGGAAAGCGCTGAGATTTCCCCCTTCGAAGTGCGCAGCCGGCCCCGTCCGGACCCGATCTGCAGAACGTGCGCACCGGGCGGCTGCGGTGTCGTCAGCCCAGGAACAGGGCGCGCAGCCGGCGGGTGGTGAAGACCAGGCCGATCGCGATCATCACGACGTAGTAGAGCACGTGCCACCACATCCCCGGCGTCAGGGCTCCCGTCGTCAGCCCGCGCAGCAGTTCGACGCCGTGCCAGAGCGGGAGGGCCTGCACGACCGTCTGCAGCCAGGCCGGGTACACCGTGATCGGGTAGAACGTCGCTGAGAACAGGAACATCGGCATGAGCACGAACTGGATCCAGTCCATGTGCTGGAACGCCTTCATGTAGCTGGTGACCGCCATACCGAAGCTCGCGAAGCCGAACGCGATCAGCGCGACCGCCGGCAGCGCGAGCAGCGCGGTCCAGGAGAGGTTGAGATCCCAGATCTGCATGATGATCAGGAACCCGGACGCGTAGACCAGGCCGCGCAGCAGCGCATACAGGATCTCGCCGAGCGCCACATCCAGCGGTCCCAGCGAGGTGGCCAGCATGCCCTCGTAGAGGCGCCCGTAGTTGAGTTTGAAGAACACGTTCCAGGTCGAGTCGTAGATCGCGCCGTTCATCGCCGACACCGCGAGCAGCGCCGGGGCGATGAACGCGGCGTACGGCACCGAGGCCCCGGACGAGGTCTGCACCTCGCCGATGAGAGCCCCCAGTCCGATCCCCATCGACGCGAGGTAGAGCACCGGTTCGAAGAACCCGGACAGGATCACGACGAAGCTCGATGAGCGGGCCGCGATGAGCCCGCGCAGCACCACCGCCCACGGGTTGCCGGCCCAGAGCGCACGCACTCCCCCGGCGCGCAGCGGAGTATCGATGATCGTCATGCGGCGAGCCTCCTGTCGAAGATCCGACGGGCAGCAACGAGCCCGCCGATCGCGAAGACGAGCAGCACAGCCACATGCACGACGATCATCACCGTGTCGGTGTCGCGCGGATAGGACAGATCGCGGCCCAGCTCCGCGGCGTGCCAGAGCGGCGAGATCCAGCCGATCCATTGCAGCCACGGCGGCAGCGATTCCAGCGGGTAGAACGTGCCGGAGAACAGGAACATCGGCATGACCACGAACCGCTGCACCAGCGCGAACTGCCCCTTGTCCTCCTCCAGGGAGGCGGCATATGCCAGCATCGGAATGCCGAACGCGAGCCCGGCCAGGATCCCCACCGGGATCATCGGCCAGGACACGGCCGGATTCCCGACCGCCGGGAACAGCAGCAGGAACAGGTAGTACAGCACCGTGGTCAGCACGATCCGTGCGGTGACGCCGATCACCTCGCCCGCCACGATCTGCGCGGAGGAGAGTGGCGAGGCGCTGAAGCCGTAGAAGAACCGCCGCCACTTGAAACCTGCCATCACCGGGTAGCTGAACTCCTCGGCGGCCACCGTGATCGCGGCGCTCATCAGCAGCGCCGGCGCGACGAACAAGACGTAGCCGACCTCGTTCGCTCCGTCGTGGATCGGCGCCTGGATGAGTGCGGCGAGACCCAGCGCGAGCCCGACCAGGTACAGTACTGGCTGGCCCACGGTGCCGACGACGAGCGTCCAGCCGTAGGCGCGCATCGCCCGTACCACGTGCTCGGCGACGTACCAGGATCCGCGAGCACGGGGGCGACGCCCCGCGGCGAGCGCCTCGGCGCGCAGGTCGTCGAGGGTGAGCGCGGTGCGGGTGCCGGATCCGCCCGGCCCGGGAGAGACGTCACTCATTCGATCAGCGACCGTCCGGTGAGACGCAGGAAGACGTCCTCGAGGCTGGAGCGGCGCACGAGGGACGTGAGCGGCTGCAGTCCGCGCGCGGTGACCGCCTCGAGCGCGCCCTCGCCGTCGCCGGCGTACACGAGCACCCGGTCGGGCAGCAGCTCCACGCGGTCGCCGATGCCCGCGATGCGCTCGGCCGCCTCGGCATTGCGATCGGACCCAAACCGCACCTCGAGCACCTCCCGGCTGGAGTGCTCGCGGATGAGCGACGAGGGCGTGCCCTCCGCCATGATCCGGCCCTTGTCGACCACGATCAGCCGATCGCAGAGCTGCTCGGCTTCGTCCATGTAGTGCGTCGTGAGCACCAGGGTGGTGCCCTGCTCCTTGAGCCGGAACAGCCGGTCCCAGAGGATGTGCCTGGCCTGCGGATCCAGGCCCGTCGTCGGCTCGTCGAGCAGCAGGATCCGCGGGTCGTTGATCAGCCCGCGGGCGATCGTCAGCCGGCGCTTCATCCCGCCGGAGAGCTGCTCGACCTTCGAGGTCGCCTTGTCCTCGAGCTGGGCGAAGGCCAGCAGCTCCTCGGCCTTCTCCCGGCAGACCTTCGCAGGCAGACCGAAGTAGCGCCCGTAGATGTAGAGGTTCTCGCGCACGTTCAGTTCGCCGTCGAGGGTGTCCTGCTGCGGCACCACGCCGAGCCGGGAGCGGATCTCCGGCCCGTGCCGGTCGGGGTCGAGGCCGAGGATGCTGAGCTCACCGGCGGTGCGCGCCGACACGGCGCCGACCATCTTCATGGTGGTGGATTTGCCGGCGCCGTTCGGCCCGAGCAGTCCGAACGATTCCCCCGCCTCGACCTCGAAGCTCAGCCCGTCCACGGCGACGACGTCCGGCTTGCCCTTGCTCGGATACGTCTTGACGAGGTCGCGGGCGCTGATGACGGCGGGCACCCGCCCCACGCTAGTGGATGCGCGCGGATCCGACACGGGTACGAGCGCCCTCTCGGACACAGACGCGGCGGCAGGATGCTGGGGACCACTCAGCCATGGGTTCGTCCCCGACATCCCGCCGCCGCGGGTCTGGTGGATCCGGCCCGCTGACCCGCGAGGATCAGGCGGGCCGGATCACGGGTGTCAGGCGCTCGCGAGCCGGTAGCGCAGGGAGGCGAGCTCAGCCGACAGCGCGGCCGGGAGCCGGTCTCCGAAGGTGGCGAAGAACTCCTCGGTGGAGTCGGCCTCGCGGCTCCACGACGCGGCGTCCACCGTGAACAGCTCGGCGAGATCCTTATCGGTGACCTGCGCGCCCTCGAGGTTGAGGTCCTCGATCTTGGGAAGGCGGCCGATGGGGCTCTCCACGGCGTCGACGCGCCCCTCGATGCGACGGATGATCCAGTCGATGACGCGGGCGTTGTCGCCGAAGCCCGGCCACAGGAAGCGCCCGTCTGCACCGCGGCGGAACCAGTTCACCTGGAAGATGCGCGGCGCCTTGTCGAAGCGGACACTGCGACCCATCTTCAGCCAGTGCGCGAAGTAGTCGCCCATGTTGTAACCGCAGAACGGGAGCATCGCGAACGGGTCGCGACGCAGCTCGCCGACCGTGCCCTCGGCCGCGGCCGTGCGCTCGGAGGAGATCGTCGCGCCGAGGAACACGCCGTGGCTCCAGTCCGTCGCCTCGACGACGAGCGGCACGTTGGTGGCGCGGCGGCCGCCGAAGAGGATCACGTCGAGCGCCACGCCCTCCGCGTCCTCCCAGTCCTCCGCGATCTGCGGGCACTGCGCCGCCGAGACCGTGAAGCGCGAGTTCGGGTGCGCCGCGGGGCGGCCCGACTCCGGGGTCCACGGGTTGCCCTGCCAGTCGATGAGGTTCGCGGGCGCCTCGTCGGTCAGGCCCTCCCACCACACGTCGCCGTCCGGGCGCAGCGCCACGTTCGTGAAGATCGTGTTGCCCCAGAGCGTCTCGACCGCGGTGACGTTGGTCGACTCGCCGGTGCCGGGGGCGACGCCGAAGAAGCCCGCCTCCGGGTTGATGGCGCGCATGCGGCCGTCCGCACCGGGGCGGATCCAGGTGATGTCGTCGCCGAGGGTCTCGACCTTCCACCCCGGGATCGTCGGACGCAGCATGGCCAGGTTGGTCTTGCCGCAGGCGGACGGGAATGCCGCCGCCACGTGGTAGGCCTTGCCCTCCGGCGAGATCACGCGGATGAGCAGCATGTGCTCGGCCATCCAGCCCTCGTCACGGGCGATGACCGAGGCGATGCGCAGCGCGAAGCACTTCTTCGCGAGGATCGCGTTGCCGCCGTATCCGGACCCGTAGGAGTAGACCTCGAGCGTGTCGGGGAAGTGCACGATCCACTTCTCGTCGTTGCACGGCCACTCGACATCCTGCTCACCGGGCGCGAGCGGCGCGCCCACGGAGTGCACCGTGCGCACCCAGGCGGCGCCGTTCGCGATCTCCCGGGTGACGGCCGCGCCGACGCGGGTCATGATGCCGATCGACGCGACCGCGTAGGCACTGTCGGTGACCTGAACGCCGATGTGCGAGAGCGGCCCGCCGACGGCGCCCATCGAGAACGGCACGACGTACATCGTGCGGCCGCGCATGGAGCCTTCGAAGATCTCGTTCATCTTCTCGTGCATCTCGGCCGGGTCGGCCCAGTTGTTCGTGGGGCCGGCGTCGATCTCCTTCGCGGAGGCGATGAAGGTGCGCGCCTCGGTGCGCGCGACGTCGCTGGGGTGCGAGCGCGCGAGGTACGAGCCGGGACGCCACTCCGGGTTGAGCTTGATGAGCTTGCCCTCATCGACCAGGCCGCGCAGCAGCGCGTCGTTCTCCGCCGCGGATCCGTCGACCCAGTGCACGCGGACCGGCTGGGTGAGCGCGGCGATCTCGTCGACCCAGGCGCGCAGCTCGGCGAACGCCGGAGTGTCGTACTCGGGGGCCGCGCCGTACTCGCGCACGACGGCGAGGGGGGAGGTCCGCGGGGTGAACGTCTCGGCGATAGCCATTTTCTCTCCTGTGGGTGAGGGTCTGAGGGGGCCTGCACCCATTCTGTGCACGCTATTACGGGATCTTCTGACCGATCTGGCGTTCAAGAATTGCATTTCTTTCGCTAGGATCAATTCCATGGCCTCAGGACTCGAACTCGCGACGCTCGGACACCGGATCCGTCATCACCGCACCCGCAGCGGCATGACGCTCGACGAACTCGGCGCCGCGGTCGGGGTGGCCGGGTCGCAGCTGAGCCTCATCGAGAACGGCAAGCGCGAGCCCAAGCTGTCCCTGCTGCAGGCGATCGCCGTCGCGACCGGCACCGATGTCAGTGACCTGATCTCGGGCGAGCCGCCGAACCGGCGTGCGGCGCTGGAGATCGAACTGGACCGCGCGCAGTCGAGCTCGGTGTTCCGCCAGCTCGGCATCGCGCCCGTGCGGGTGAGCAAGGGCATGCCGGACGAGACGATCGAGTCGATCCTGGGCCTGCACCGGGAACTGCACCGGCGCGAACGCGAGGCCATCGCCACGCCGGAGGAGGCGCGGCGCGCCAACACCGAGCTGCGCCTGAAGATGCGCGCCCTCGACAACCACCTGCCCGACATCGAGGCGCTGGCGGAGAAGCAGCTCAAGGCGGCCGGGCACACGAGCGGCGCGCTCACGCACCGCACGGTGAGCATCATGGCCGAGCAGCTGGGCTTCGAACTGCTGTACGTCGACGACCTGCCGCACTCGACCCGCTCGGTGACCGACCTCGAGCACGGGCGCATCTACCTGCCGCCCGCGTCGATCCCCGGCGGCCACGGCCTGCGCTCGATGGCGCTGCAGGCGATGGCGCATCGGCTGCTCGGGCACACGCCGCCCACCGACTATGCCGACTTCCTGCAGCAGCGGCTCGAGATCAACTACTTCGCCGCCTGCTGCCTGATCCCCGAGACCGCAGGCGTGGCGTTCCTGCAGCAGGCGAAGAAGGACCGCAACCTCGCGGTCGAGGACTTCCGCGACGCGTTCGGCGTGACCCATGAGGCCGCCGGCATGCGCATGACCAACCTCATGACGGCGCACCTCGACATGCGGCTGCACTTCCTGCGCGTGGATGAGTCCGGCGCGCTTACCCGTGTCTACGAGAACGACGACCTGCCGTTGCCGACGGATGTCACCGGATCGGTGGAGGGACTCACCGTGTGCCGCAAGTTCTCGGCGCGCGCCGCCTTCAGCCAGCGCAACCGCACCACCGAGCACTACCAGTACACCGACACGCCCTCCGGCACGTTCTGGTGCTCGACGCAGACCGGATCCACCGACGGTGGCGGCTTCTCGGTGACGGTCGGCGTGCCGTTCGACGACGCGCGCTGGTGGCGCGGACGCGAGACCACCGACCGCGCCCAGTCGACCTGCCCCGACGAGGCGTGCTGCCGCCGCCCCCCGGCCGCGATCGCCGACCGCTGGACCGACAAGGCCTGGCCGAGTGCCCGTGTGCACACGCACATGTTCTCCCCGCTCCCCCGTGGCGCCTTCCCCGGCGTCGACGACAACGAGGTGTACTCCTTCCTCGATCGCCACGCCGCCCAGTAGGGGCATGCCCCAGGCGCGGGGCGCCGGCCAGGAGCGGGTCAGGCGACGAGGGCGAGCGCTCCCATGAGCGCGAGCGACGCGGCCATCGCGATGCTCTCGACGTCCCGCAGCAGGCGGCCGTCCGCCCGCGGCGCACGCGGAGCCCGCAGCACCGCAGGAGCCCGCGGCGCCACGAGGGCACCGCGGGCCACGACCGCGAGGGCGCGCAGCCGCGGTACGGCCATCAGCACCAGGAGTGCACCGACGGCGCCGGCGGCGAGCACGGCGATCGGCACGCTCATGCCGGAGCCGTGATGGCCCCCGATGCCGGCCGCGGGCGCAGGCGCGCCCCTGACGGCACCGGCGGATGCGACGGCGCACATCGCCATCGCCAGGCAGCCGAGCGCACGGTGCACGCAGTCGCCGACCTGCGCGCGCCCGCGGAGCCCTGCGACGCCGAGCAGCGCGGATCCGAGACCCGCTGCGGCCACCAACAGCGCGATGCGGGGGTCGTCATGCGCGACGCAGAGCGCGACCATGCCTGCGCCCATCACCACGGCACTCTGCCGTCCCTGCCACGGGACGGACGGTCCGCCGAGGAGCCGGGCGGCGCGCGATCCGGCCGGCGCGGGCCGCCCGACGAGCAGACAGCACAGGGTGGCCGCGATCGCGGATCCGACCATCAGCCCCATCGCCCACTCGTGGAAGTCCAGCACGCGCCCAGCTTTATTGATCATTCGCTCAAAATCAAGATCTGGTCCAGGATGGACCCATGCCCCGTGTCGTCGACCATGATGCCCGCCGCCGCGACATCGCCGCCGCGCTGCTGACGGTCGCCGCCCGCGACGGCCACGACGGCGTCACGTCGCGCGCGGTGGCGCGTGAGCTCGGCGTCGCCGTCGGGTCGCTCTGGCACTACTTCGACGGCTTCGACGACGTCATCCGGGCCGCGGCCGCCGAGGTCACCCGGCGCACCGAGGATCGGATCCGCGTCGCGACCGACGGACTGCGCGGACTCTCGCGCCTGGACGCCATCATGCGGGAGGTGCTGCCCGTCGACGCGGTGACCCGCACCGAGGCGCACGTGGTGGTCGGATTCTGGGGCCGCCTCGCCTCACTCGCCCCCGAGGCGAACGCCGCGGCGGCGACGATCCCGCTCTGGCGCACGGAGACGGCCGAGGCGCTCGAAGAGGCCGTCGCCGACGGCGAACTGCGGCCGGACGCCCCGGTGGACGACGTGCTGGCCCTGCTGCGCGCGATCACGTACGGGCAGCAGATCGCCGAAGTCGCCGAGCCGGCCGACCCCTCCGCGCACCTGCGCGTGTACGCCGCGATCCTGGCCCCCTGGCGCACCTGACGCGCACACCTCACCTGTCCCACAGGCATCCGGAAGCCCTGCAGGGATTGCGGCGGCACCGCGGCAGGGCGTACGATCGACGCAATCCGTTTCTTGAGCACGCGCTCAACTAAACCGCAGAGGTCGATGATGTCCCACCCCGCCCCGCAGCCGCTCACGCTCGAGACCATCCCGGTGCCGCATCCGCTGGATCCCCTCACCGGCCCCGAGATCGCCGCCGCACGCGCCATCCTTCAGGCCGCGGGCCTGCTCGGCGAGACCATGCGCGTGCCGATGCTGCTGCCGGACGAGCCCACCCGCGCCGAGCTCGCCGCCTGGGCTCCCGGTGCGCCCATCGACCGCCGCGTCGACGCCACCCTGCTCGACACCGCGACCGGTGTCGCCACCGAGGTCGTCGTCTCGATCACCCGTGGCGAGGTGCTGCGCACCGAGCGGGTGCCCAACGACGCCCCGCCGTACGGCCAGCCGCAGTACCTGTTCGAGGAGTACGAGCGCGCGGAGGCGATCGCCAAGGCGTCCCCGGAGTGGCGCGCGGCGATGGAGCGCCGCGGGCTCGCCGAGCACATCGACCTCGCCTTCTGCGGGCCGCTCGCCCCGGGGTACACCGGCCGCGCCGACGAGGTCGGCCGCCGGGTGATCCGCTCGCTCACCTTCCTCCGCTACGACGAGCTGGATTCACCCTGGGCGCACCCGGTCGAGGGCCTCATCGTGCACATCGACCTGACGAGCGACAGCGTGATCCGTGTCGAGGACGTCGGCGACGTGCCCGTGCCGGCGGGCCACGGCAACTACTACCCGGAGGTGCAGGGCGAGGCGCGCACCTCGCTCAAGCCGATCGAGATCGTCCAGCCCGAGGGCCCGAGCTTCTCCGTGTCGGGGTCGCTCGTAGAGTGGGAGAACTGGTCGATGCGGGTGAGCTTCAACGCCCGCGAGGGCCTGGTGCTGCACGACGTGAGATTCGACGGCCGCCCCGTGCTGAACCGCGCGAGCGTGCCCGAGATGGTCGTGCCCTACGGCGACACCGCGCCGGGGCGGTTCTGGATCAGCTACTTCGACGCCGGCGAGTACCTGCTCGGCAAGAACGCCAACCACCTCGAGCTGGGCTGCGACTGCCTGGGTGTGATCCGCTACCTCGACGGCTATGTGGCTGACGACCACGGCAACCCGGTGCGGATCCCGAACGTCATCTGCATGCACGAGGAGGACACCGGGATCCTCTGGAAGCACACCGACCTGCAGGGCCGCGGCGATGTGCGCCGCGCCCGCCGGTTCGTGGTGTCGTACTTCTCCACCATCGGCAACTACGACTACGGCTTCTACTGGAACTTCGGCCTGGACGGCACGATCGAGGTGATCGCGAAGGCGACCGGCATCGTGTTCGTCGGCGCCGGAGAGCCGGGCGTCCCCCAGCGCCACGCCACCGAGCTCGCCCCCGGCGTGTTTGCCCCCGTGCACCAGCACCTGTTCTGCGCGCGGCTCGACGTCGCGATCGACGGAAACGGCAACCGCCTCGTCGAGGTCGACGCCGAGCGCGTGCCGATGGGCCCGGAGAACCCGTTCGGCAACGCGTTCAGCTGGAGCGAGACCGTGCTCGGATCCGAGCGGGCCGCCCAGCGCGACGCGGACGCCTCGGTCGCCCGGGTCTGGGAGGTGCAGAGCGCCACCCGCACGAACGCCGTCGGCCGCGCGACCGCGTATCAGCTGGTCCCGCGCCCGAGCGCGCTGCTCATGGCGGATCCGGCCTCCTCCGTCGCCGCACGGGCGACCTTCGCGACCAAGCACCTCTGGGCCACCGCGCACCGCGAGGGCGAGCTGTGGCCGGCCGGGCGCTACCCGAACGCGCACCAGGGCGGATCCGGCCTGCCCGAGTACTCGGCCGGCGACGCCCCGCTGGACGGCCCCGACGGCGCCGACCTCGTGCTGTGGCACACGTTCGGCCTCACGCACATCCCGCGTCCCGAAGACTGGCCGATCATGCCGGTCGACATGGCGAGCTTCGCGTTCCGTCCCTACGGCTTCCTCGACCAGAACCCGGCCATGGACGTGCCGGAGTCGTCGCAGGCGCATGCGGTCGCCGGTGCCGG